>CAYYSD010000087.1:0-13266 GCA_964474285.1 uncultured Anaerolineaceae bacterium
CCAGCAGGCCCTTCTCCGCCGCCAGCGCTTCATAGTCCAGCGGGAGGTCCAGCATCGATTCCGGGAAGTAGGCGCCGAGCGGCCCGCCAACCTGCACCGCCCTGATCGGCCGCCCGGTCGCTGTCCCGCCGCCGAAGCCGTAGATGGCCTCGCGAAGCGACAGTCCGAACGGCACTTCGATCAGCCCGCCGTTCTTGATGTTCCCCGCGAGCTGGATGGGCATCGTCCCGCGTGACCGGCCAGTCCCGTGCGCCGCATAGGCCGCTCCGCCCTGGTCGAGGATGAACGGCACGGCTGCCAGCGAAAGCACGTTGTTGATCACCGTCGGCTTGCCGAACAGACCGCTGATGGCGGGCAGCGGCGGCCGCGGCCGGATGATCCCGCGCTTCCCCTCCAGGCTCTCGAGCAGCGCGGTCTCCTCGCCGCAGATGTACGCCCCGGCCCCCAGCCGCACCTCGATGTCGAACGCGTGCTGGCTCCCGGCGATTCCCACACCCAGGTACCCCGCCTCGCGCGCTAACTCGATCGCCGAGCGCATCGTCCGGAACGCGTGTGGGTACTCCGAACGCAGGTAGATGAACCCCCGCGTGGCCCCTACCGCGACGCCCGCGATGGCCATCCCTTCGATGAGGGTGAAGGGGTCACCCTCCATCAGCATGCGGTCGGCGAACGTCCCGCTGTCGCCTTCGTCGGCGTTGCAGACGATGTACTTCTGTTCGGCTTCCTGCTGGACGACGGTCCGCCACTTGATCCCGGTCGGGAACCCGGCGCCCCCCCGCCCGCGCAGCCCTGACGCCACGACCTCTTCGACCACGGCTTCGCCGTTCAGCCCGAGCGCACGTTCCAGGCCCTTGAACCCGCGGTGCGCGGTGTAGTCCGCCAGGGAGAGGGGATCGGTGATGCCGCATCGCGCGAATGTCAGCCGCTCCTGCCGCGCGAAATACGGGATCTCCTCAGTCGGACCCAGGTAGAGCTGATGCGGCTTCGCCTCCAGGAACCCGGTGGCCAAGAGCCCGGGCACGTCGTTCGCCTCCACCGGACCGTAGGCGTGGCGCACGTGCCCGGCTTCGACTTCGATGAGCGGCTCCAGGTACAGCATTCCCCGCGAGCCCGTTCGCACCATCTGCACGTCAATGCCGCGCGAACGTGCCTCGCGTTCGATCGCGGCGGCCACCTCGTCCGCGCCCACCGAGAGGGCGGCCGCATCGCATGGCACGAACACGCGGGCGTTCACGAGCGAACCTCTGCGATGATCGTGTCCGCGCGCCCGGCCGAAACGCGCCCGAAGAGCCTCCCATCGACCATCACTGCCGGGGACAACGCGCAGTTCCCGAGGCAATACACGGCCTCCAGACTGATGGCTCCATCGCTGGTGGTTTCTCCGAACTCAACCCCAAGCCGCCCCCGGACGTGCTCCGCCAGCGCTTCGCTCCCCATCGCCTGGCACGCCTCCGCCTGGCAAAGCTGGATCGTGTGCCGCCCCGGCGGCTCCTGGCGAAAGTCGTGGTAGAAGTTGATGACCCCGACGACTTCCGCCCGCGAAAGGTTGAGCCGGTCGGCGATAAGTGGGACCGCCTCGGCATCGATGTAACCGAATTCCTCCATGAGCGCGTGGAGCACCGGCAGCATCGCGCCCGCCAGGTGCGCCTGCGATTCGATGCAGGCGACGGCACGCGCCTGGTCCCAGGTGTGGTGGCCGCTCATGCGCTACCTCCAGTCCACGCGTTCGCCGCGGAGCGAGGATATTTTGGCCTCAGAGCCGGATACGTTCTTGCGCCGTATAGATGTTGCACCCGTTCTCTCGCACAAATCCTGCCAGCGTGATGTTGAACGCTGCCGCGGCATTCACCGCCAGGCTCGATGGCGCCCCAACCGCCGCCACGAACGGGATGCGGGCCACCAGCGCCTTCTGCACCAGCTCGAAGCTCGCCCTCCCGCTCAGGAAAAGCCCGAACCTGCCGAGATCGCCTTCCCCAGCGCGAACTCGAGAACCGATGAGCTTGTCCACCGCGTTGTGCCGGCCCACGTCTTCTTTCACCGCCACCAGCTCCCCCATCGACGTGAACAACCCCGCGGCGTGCAACCCGCCGGTGCGTTCGAACACGTCCTGCGCCGACCGCAGTGCACCCGGCACGGTGCCGAGGGCCTCCGCCGTGATGGCGAAGCTGCCTTCCACCGCCCGGCAACCCTGCACCTCCAACGCTTCGAGCGACGCCTTGCCACAGATGCCGCAGCTCGATGTCGTGTAGAAGTTGCGTTCCAGAGGCGAGATGTCCGGCGCCAGGCCCGCCGCGAGCGTCACCGTCACGATGTTGAAGGCCTGCTCTTCGTCCTCGTCCCGGCAATATGAGATGTCGAGCACGTCGTGGTGCCCGCGGATGATGCCTTCGGTGAACAGGAAGCCGCAGGCAAGGTCGAAGTCATCGCCCGGCGTGCGCATCGTGATCGCGACGCTCCTGCGCTCGGCCCGGCCCTCCGCCTCCCAGAGCAGCCGGATCTCCAACGGCTCTTCGCCCGCCACAACGTCGTCCAGGCGCTCCACGCGCCCGCTGCGGATGCGGAGGACCGGGTGGTCGACCTGGCGGTGCCGAAGGGGGAGATGCATCACACGTCTCTCGCTGCCCTGGTCAGGAGTCCATCCAGCTTAGACGCCGATTCGGGCCATAGCCACCGCTATCGTTCGTATTCCCGCCGCGGGACCACCACCCGGACCGTGGTGCCCATGCCCGGCACACTCACGATCGTCAGTTCGGCTCCCAGGCGTTGTGCTCGCGTGTTCAGCGTGATCGTGCCCATGTTCGGCGTCACGAACTCCTGGTCGAATCCCATCCCGTTGTCCTGCACCGTCAGCGCCGTGTGGTCTCCTGTCTGCCGCAGGTCCACAGCCACCTTTGTCGGGCGCCCATGCCGGATGGCGTTGCTTAACGCTTCACGCGCGATGTAGATCAGGTCTTCAACATTGCGCGGGTCAAGCTCGTGGGCAGAGGGAGCGTTGATGTTGGTCACCACGTCGACGCCCTCGGGCACCATCTGCCGGACGACGAAGTGGAGGTCCGAGATCAACTCTGGCGCGGTTTGCGGGGTCTCGGCTTCCAACATCAGGATGTAGGCGCGGATGTCCTTGATGACCCCGTTTACGCGCTGAATCACTGCCCCGAGGATGTCGCGGGTCTCCGGGTCCGTGCACGCCTGCAACCGTGTGTCGGCTTCGAGCCCCAACGCGTAGAGCGCCTGGATCGTCCCGTCGTGAAGGTCCTGCGCGATCTGCTCGCGCTCCTGCAGGCGGTCAAACCGTCCCTGCGTCTCCCGCGCCAGCGCCGTGGAGATCGTCGTAGCGATTTGCAGGGCCATGATGGACGCCGCCGCCTCGTCCTCGTCGGTGAACGGCTCCTGGCCCCGAACCCTGGTCATGTAGAGCGAGCCGATCGTGTGGTCGAGCGCACGGATCGGGACCCCGAGAAACGCGCACATGTCGGGGTGCCCCGCTGGCCACCCGGTGTAGCGCTCGTCTTCCTGGAGAAGGGCAAGCCGGAGTGGCCGCGACCGCCGGGCCAGTTCCCCCAGCAGGCCCCTGCCCTCCGGCGGGCTGCCGAGCCGCCGGGCTGCGTTGTCATCGATCCCTGCGAAGACGAACCGGGTCAGGTGGCCGGTTTCATCGAAGGTGGAGACAGCCGCGTACTCCGCGTGCACGAGTGCACGCGCCCGCCCTGCCAGTCGCCGCAAGATCTCCGAAAGATCGTCGATCCCATCGATAGCGTCGTTTGTGCTGGCCATTTCGGCTGCGAGGTTCGCGAGGTCTGTCACCTGGTCCGTCCGTCTTGGGGAGTCGGAAATCGACGTGCGTCCGGCGGACGCTCCACGGGTACCCTACTCCGGTGGGCGGAGGGCCGCCCTGCGAATCGCGAAGCCCGCCGCCTCCACGCGACGTGTCAATCCCAGCTTCCCGAGGATGTCGCTCACATGGTGCTTCACCGTTTTCTCCGACAGGTAGAGCGTCTCACCAATTTCGCGGTTGGTCATGCCCTCTGCGATCAGTTCCAGCACCTTCAGTTCGCGCTCGGTCAGCTGCGAAGCGATCCGGTCCTCTTCCGTCTGGACGTTCCCTCGCCGGATCTGATCGATGACAGCCGCCGAGCCTGAAGCGTCGAGCACCTTGCCGCCGGCGCCAACCACGCGCATCGCATCGATGAGCTGCGCCGTTTGCACATCCTTCAGCATGAACCCGCCCGCACCCGCCATGATCGCCGCCATCACGGCCTTCTCGTCCGCGTAGGAAGTGAGGATCAGCACGTTGCACGGCATTTCGTTGCGGATCTCGCGGCACGCTTCGATCCCGGATAGCCGCGGCATGCGCACGTCCATCACCACGAGATCGGGCGCGAGCGAACGTGCCTGCCGCACGGCCTCGAGACCGTCGCGGGCCTCGCCGACAACCGAGAAATCTGAGTGTGCCTGGATGGCGGCCTTCAGGCCGCCCCGAACAATGTCATGGTCATCGACCAGGAGTACGCGAATCGGATCCGTCATGGGTATCGTCCGTGCTTGGGCTTGGTATTCCCATGATAGACGGTTTTTACGAGGATGGACGGCGCCGGCATGCACGGGCCTCCGCCACGAGTCGCGGAGCTGCTGCGGTGGCGCCTTCAAGCGCCGGATGAGCTTGCGGCAACGGTTCGATGCCGCACGCATCCAGGATCTGACGCTCGAGTTCCCCAACGTCGAGGGTCATGGGGTTGTAGCCCTTCGCACCCGAACGCAGGTACCGCTCGCGCTCGCGCATGCGCGGCACGGCCGCAAGCACGATGACCACCGTGCCCTTCGCCGTTAACTGCGCACACTCTTCTGCGGTGAGGTCGGCGCTGGTCACGACAACCACGTCGATCTCTGTCGCGGGATGAGGCAGACCACCGGGGCTATCGGAAACGGTGAACCGCCCGCTGAGGCGCCTCAACAGCGCCTGCCGCAGGACCGCCTCCTTAACGCCGATGTGAAGGACTGGTTCCATGGTCTTTAGCGTGCCCGCCGCGTGGCGCCCGCGCCTACGGACCTGTGGTCCCCGATCCGGGTGCTATCAGTCCCCACGGCGCCACGCACTGAACCAACGCCGCCGAACCGTTAGACTTCCCGCTTTACCGCAGGGAGCCGCAACGATGGCGCGCATCGATTCCCACGTCCACGCCTTCCCCGACCGCCTGGCCCGGGCCGTGCGCGACCGCCTCAACGGCGCGGGCCTCCTCACCGGCGGCGTTCTCATCGGCGATGTCGCCGCCCTGGTCCAGGCGAACGGCTTCGACGGCGCCTGGATCCTGCCGTATGCCCACCGCGCGGGCGTGGCCGAAACTGTGAATGAGTGGTCCGCCGTTGAAGTCGCGAAGCACCCCGGCCTGGTGCCGGGCGCCACCTTCCATCCCGCCGACGAACACCTTCCGAAGCTCGTTGAACGCGCGCTCGTCGATCTCCGCCTGCGCGTCGTCAAACTCCATTGCTCCGTCGGACAGTTCTCCCCCGCCGACCCACGTCTCGCCCCGCTCTGGGAGATGGCCGCCGCCCGGGGCGTCCCTGTCGTCATCCACGCCGGCCAGCGCTCCGGCGGCGATACGGCCGATGATGAGGTCGACGAGATCATCCCGGTCCTCTCCGGCCACCCGGGTCTCAACATCGTGCTGGCACACTCGGGGTTGCCCAACACGAAACGCACGCTGGAACTCATGGAGCGCTTCCCCAACCTCCACGCAGACCTGACCCCCGTCTGGCTTCGGCCGGTCGACGTGACGGCTGCGGACTTCGCGCGCTTCCCCGGGCGATTCCTCTTCGGCAGTGACGCCCCCAACTGTCCGACCCGGGCCCGCGAACTTCAGCGGGCTGTGGCCAGCCTCGGCTTGCCGGCCGGCCACCTCGTTTCGGTGCTCGGCGGCGCCGCCGAACGCCTCACGCGGAGCACTGCCCCCGCATGAATCCGGCGCCCGACAACGCATCTCTCCCCGATAACCCCACCGGCACGTTCGCCTCGCTGCGGATCCCAAACTTCCGCTTGCTCTTCGCCGGCAGCGCCCTCGCGAACGCGGCCCAGTGGATCCAGCAACTCACCATGAGCTGGCTCGTCTACGACATCACGGGCTCCGGCGCCATGCTCGGGGCGGTCAACGTCGCCCGTGCCGCCGGCACTGTAGGGCTGTCGCCGGTGGCCGGTGTGGTCATCGACCGGGTCCCTCGCCGTACGCTGATGCTCTCCACGGCCGCCTGGCTCTTCGTCCTCAGCATGATCCTCTCCGTTATCCTCTTCGCCGGCGAACGCGCCGTCTGGTATCTGTTCGCGTTCGCCTTCCTCGGCGGCGTCGCACAATCCATCGACCTCCCGCTCCGCCAGACTGTGGTCTTTGTGCTGGTTCCGCGAGCCTATGCCCCAAATGCCGTTGCCCTCATCCAGACCAGCTGGGGGCTCATGCGCTCCCTCGGCCCCGGCGTGGGCGGCTTGCTCATCCTCTGGTTTGGCCCCGGCGGTAACTTTCTCGTCCAGGCCGCGGCCTACGCGCTCATCTTCCTCAACACGCTTCGAATCGCGTTTCCGCCCCATCCGCCTGCACCGAAGCGTCCCAAAGGCTCCGGGTCGCAGATGGCGGAAGGCCTCCGGTTCGTCCGCACCCACCCGACGACGCGTGCCTTCGTTCTCATGAGCTACGTGCTCCCGCTCTTCATCATCCCGGTCTTCAGCGCGCTCCCGCCCATCTATGCGAAGGAGGTCTTCCACGGTGGCCCTGGCGTCCTCGGGCTCCTGCTGTCATCCGTCGGGGTGGGCGCAATCCTCGGCGGGCTTGTCGCCGCTTCGCTCTCGCAGGTCGATTATCGCGGGCGGCTACAACTGCTCGCGCTGTTCCTTCTCAGCCTCACCCTGATCGCCTTCGCCTTCACCAGCGACCTGGTCTTCGCTCTCCCGCTCCTCGCCTGCTCCGGCTTCCTCGAAATCATCTACCTCACGTCGAACCAGACGCTCCTCCAGCTTTCGATTCCGGATAACCTCCGCGGCCGCGTGACATCCATCCTCAGCCTGAACATGGGCCTGAGCCCCCTGGGCGCGCTCTACGCAGGCGCGGGCGCCGACTTCCTTGGCCCCGCGATCGTCACCATCGTCCTTTGCGGCATCGCCGCCGTCATCGCCGTCGGTGTCTACTTCTTCTCTTCGACCGTCCGCGACTACCAGATCAGCAAGGCGATAGCAGCCGGCGCCTGATGGGACAAACGCAGCGACGCCCCCCGCGACAACCTGCGCGAGGGGCGCGCCTGGCGGGACAGTTCTCGTCAGGCCTGGAAGCCCGCCGGTTCCTTCGACCTGTAGTGGTCCAGCTGGTCCTTTGCGAACGTCACCGCGACGCTCCCATCGGTTCCCGAACCGCTCACGCAGCTGCACGGCAGCCAGTAGTCCGGCGCCATCATCGTGTTCACTTTGAAGTAGTCGCCGCGAACTTCCTTGAGGGTTCCGAGTTCCTGGCCGTCGGAAGCGACAATCGGGTCGCCTTTGCGGAGATTGGTGTGCATGGTCGAGTCTCCTTTCGGACCTGTCGTCCATGCCCATCGTGGCTCTCTCACCGTTGCTCCTGCGCAACGGTCTCGGCCTCCGCGTGTGGAGGCCGTTGCAGCGTGGCTCAGCCGTTACGAATCCGCGCCTTCGTCGCTTCGTCGGCGAATCGGTCGAGCGCTTCACTGTCATAGAAGATGCCGCCTGTGCACGTTTCGGGTGTTTGCATGGCCAAAAGGATCGCCGACTCCACGTAGCTGTCGGGGCTCGGCAGTTCGCGCTCCGGGCGTGGGGTCCCGTCCTGCACGGTCTTGGGATAGCGCAGGCCCGGCGTGTCGATACCCCCGTCCGGCTTCAGGCAGTTCACCGCTATCCCGTTCGCCCGCTGTTCGTTCGCCAGCCCAATCGTAAGCGACTCTATCGCCCGTTTCGTTGCCCCGTAGTGACTTCCGCTGTCTGCCCGCGCGGCCACCGACGAGATGTTGATGATGGCTCCGCTCTTCTGCGCGATCATCGTGGGCAGCACCGCCCGGATGCAGTGGAATGGCCCGTTCACGTTGATCCGGAACTCCAGTTCGAAGTGACGGGGCTGGATCTGAGAGATCCCGCCCGGCGGCTGGACAGCGGCGTTGGTCATGAGAATGTCGATCCGTCCATACTTCTCCAGGACCTTCTGCACCATCGCTTCGATGCTCGCCACATCTCCCACGTTGCAGACCACCGGGAAGCCTTCGCCCCCCGCTTCCGTGACCATGCGTGCGGTGTCGTAGATGGTGCCGGGCAGGCGCGGGTCGGTTTCGGTCTCTGTGCGCGCCGCCACTGCGACGATGGCGCCCTCCCGCCCATAGGCGACCGAGCAGTATTGCCCCAGCCCTCTGCTCGCCCCTGTGATGATCGCAACCTTGCCTTGCAGACGTCCTGCCATGCTGAATCCCTCCGGACATGAATGCGCGCACTATGCCGGAGTATCGCGTTCAACGCATCCCGGCCGGTCAGACGGAGACGGGTTCGATGAGCTCGCCCACCACGCTCCCAAGCGTGGAGAGGTCGAATGGCTTCTGCAGGAACCGCACCCCCGGGTCCGCCGCCACGGCCGGGGGCATGTCCTCTTCCGAATGGCCCGTCGCCACAACCACCGGGAGACGCGGGTGCGTCTGACGGAGGCGATGGAGCACTTCGAAGCCGTTCATGCCGGGCATCGTGACATCGAGCATGACCAGGTCCGACCTTTGGCCACCGTTCAGCACACCAAGCGCTTCAGGGCCGCTTGCGGCTGTGATTACGGAGTCGCCACGCGCTTCGAACATGGCTCGCGTCACGCGCCGGACCGTCGCATCATCATCGACCACAAGCACGTCCAGGGGCCGCCGCGAAGTCACCGCCGGGGTCGCCACGCGTTCCGGGGATGCTGCCCGCTTCGCCAGCGGGAAGATGGCCCGAACGACGGTGCCCCCCGGGCCGGAGTCGAGCATCAGCGCGCCTCCGTGTGACCGGACGATGCCGAGCACGGCGGAAAGCCCAAGCCCTCGCCCCTTGCCTTTCGTCGAATAGAACGGCTCGAACATGCGCTCGCGGACCTCCGCCGGGATTCCCGGGCCGTTGTCGCTCACCTCGATGTAGGCGTGCTCCCCGCTTACGAAGTCCGCACCCCGCAGCGCCGGCGGCAGGTCGTCCGCGCTGTAATGCGCCACCCCTGTCGTGACACGGACTGTCCCTTCGCCTCCCGCCGCGTCCACGGCGTTCGCGACGAGGTTCAGCAGCACCTGGCGCAACTGCGTCGCGTCGCCTTCAATCAGCGGCGCCGCACCGTCTGTCTCGACTTCGAAGACCGTCGACCGGCCTGCGACGCGCCGCATCAGCGACGCCGTTTCGTTCGCAAGCCGGTTCGCATCCACCACGGTCAGGTTGAGACGGCCTTTGCCGGCATAGGCGAGCAGTTGGGCCGTCAGATCCGCTGCGCGGCGTGCCGCCAGTTCAATGTCGTCCAACGCCTCGCCGACAGACGCGGCATCCCCGCCCGTCACGCGCGCCACCTCCGAACTCCCCAGCACCGCCATCATCAGGTTGTTGAAGTCGTGTGCGATGCCGCCCGCCAGCAACCCGAGGCTTTCCAACCGCTGCGTCTCCAGCATCCGGGCCTCCAACAGCTTACGTTCCTGCTCCGCCCGGTGGCGCTCACTGATGTCCCGCGCGATGACCTGGGCCGATGGACTCCCGGGCCCGAGCGAACGTCCGAAGGAGAACTCCACGCGCCGCGATGTCCCGTCTGCCCGCGCGATGTCCGCTTCGAGGTGCCCCGCGGCTTCTCCGCGCAATGTCGCCGCCAGGCTCGCGCCCAGCCCTTCACGCGCGCCCTCATCGAGGCAGGTTTCGAGCGACATCGCGTCCGTGTCGTCCGTCCCGAACAGGGCGCGCGCTGCGGGGTTGGCAAGCACCACCCGGCCATCGCGCACGACCATGATCGCGTCCAGCGCGGAATCCACGAGCCGCTGGTAGCGCTCATCCGTCTGCTCCAGCAAGGCGAGCATCGAGTTGATCTCCCGGGCCAGGATTGCCACTTCGTCCGAGCCCCTCGACGGGACCCGGCCGTGCAACCTCCCTTCGCGCCCGATCCGCGATGCCGCCGCCCCCAGCGCGCGCAGCCGCCGGATGACCGTCCGTTCCACGAGCAGGAACACGATCAGCCCGAACACCAGGGCGGTGATCAGGACCCCTGCGAGCATCGCGGCTTCCACCCACGAACGCGTGTGCGCGATGTCCCTCGGCAGCGCCGCCACGAGCGCGTAGGCCGGCGCCCCTGCCGCGTCCCGCAGCAGCCCCGTTGCGAGCATCGTGTCGCCGTCGAGAGCCCGTATGGTGACCGGCCGGCCTTCGGAGACGCCGTGCCGGTCTCCATCCAGCGGCTGGAGCGTCAGTTCCAGCACCGTCTGTTCGCCGAGGGCCGCCATTGCCTCGTCGTTCAGTGCCCGCGACATCACCATCACTCCGCGCGCCGGGCCCTGTCCATCGCTCTGCAGGATCGCGCGTGCTGCGAACAGCACCGGTCCTTCCGGGCCCGGGGCCAGCCCTGAAACGCTGAAGGCTTCGAAATCCGCAGCTTCCGCCGTCTCGATACGCAGGTAGGGCGCCAGCGCCTGACGCAGCAGTTCGCCCCCCGCACGGTCTTCGTCGATTGCTCCCCAGCCCACCACCAGCGCCCCGCTCCGGTCCAGGATCAGTAGATGGTCCAGTCCCAGGGACTCCATCGAGCCCCCTTCCAGGTTCTCGGCCAGGTAATCCGGGTCGGCGATCGAGCCCTTCTCGTAGGTCGCATCCCACCATGCCCAGTCGGTCGTCGTCGCTTCGATCTGGGTCACGGCCACATCGATCGCGTTCATCGCGCGTTCGATGTCCCTGTGTGCGTGGTGGTCCTCAGTTTCGCGGAAACCCTCGCCCACAATGGCGCGCGAGACCAGGAACATGGTAGCCATCAGCCCCAGCGTCGTGCCGAGGATGATAAGCGCCATCGTCCGTCGTAACGTCATGCAGGCGTTCCTGTTGCCGCGCCGGCAGCGCTGCAGTTCCTTCGCGGGTATTATCGGCACGCGTTGCCGATTTCTGGACGCCGGGGATTACCCGCAACTCAGCGCGATCCAGGCCCTATCCCGCGGACGTTCGTCTCAACCCGGAACACATTCGTCCCGGCCGTGAGGAATAGCGACGAGAACCCTTCGCCGCCAAACGCCAGGTTTGCTGCGTGCGTCTCCATCTCAAACACGCCGAGGTAGATCCCCTCCGGCGAGTGCACCGAGACGCCGCCTGCTCCCGTCGTCCAGAGCCGCCCGTCAGTATCGACCTTCATCCCATCGGGAGAGCCGCGCCTCGCGTCTCCGCGCTGGTCCACGAACAGGGACCGGTTGCCGAGGGAGAGGTCTGGACCAACCTCGTAGCGCCACACCAGCCGCTCCTGCGAATCCCCGATATAGAGCACCGACTCGTCCGGTGAAAACGCCAGCCCGTTCGGCTGCGTGAAGCCCTCCGGCACCAACAGGTGGAGCGAGCCGTCCGGGTCGATTCGGTACACCCCCTGGAAGTCAAGCTCCTGAGCCTGGCCCTCGGCGCCGAAACGCGGGTCCCGCCCGCTGTCCATGCCATACGTCGGGTCCGTGAAGACGATCGCTCCCGACGAATGCACCACGATGTCGTTCGGGCTATTGAGCTGCTTGCCTTTCCACGTGCTGGCCAGCGCCACCGTCGCGCCCGGGGAAGCAAAAGCCGCCTTCGAAACTCGCCGCCCCCCGTGTTCGCAGGCTAACACGTTCCCTGCGCGGTCCATGGTCAGCCCGTTCGACCAGCCGCTTGGCGCACGGTACACCTTCGCACCGTCATCGCTCCGCCAGGCGTGCATTGCGTTGCCAGGGATGTCGCTGAACACGAGGCACTGTTCGTTCGGCACCCAGAGCGGCCCTTCGGTGAACCCAAAGCCCGTCGCGATCAGCGTCTCTTCGCCTGCCAGGAGCGCGGAAATTCCGTTATCGTCTTCGATTCTCATGGCCCGGATTCTACACATCCCTAACGTGATTGCCGCCAGTTCGTCTGGCAATCTCCACTCGTTGCGGGTACGATATGCTCCACGCGAAGGCCTATCTCTGCGACCGGGTGGTTGGGTGTGAACAGTGTGGCGGGCTCGGGCGGTCTTTCCCTACAGCGAGTTTCGGCGCCTCTCCTGCGCCCCCGTCTCGTCAACCGGCTTCACGCGGCCATCGGCAACGGTGGCATCGTCCTCCAGGCGCCCGCCGGATTCGGCAAAACAACCCTCCTCCTCCAGTTCGCCAACGACCTGGGCGACAATTACCGCGTCCGCTGGGTGACGCTTGACAGGGCCTGCCGCACGCGCGAAGTCTTCGCCGAACGAATTGCCCGCGCGATCCACGGCGATGACTGTCCGTCCGCCGCCACCGCAGCCCGCACCGATGACCTCAAGGCCTACGTCTCGCGCTTCATCGCGGAAGATGCTGCCTCGGCACCCGTTCCGCTCCTCCTCATCCTGGATAACGCTCACGAGATCGCCACGTCGGAAGACTCCCTGGAGCTGGCGAACTGGCTGGTGCAGGCGTGGCCCGAAGGCGCCGAGCTCGTCGTCTCAGGCCGCCGCGCCCTGCCCCTGACCGAGCTCGATCGCCGGGTGTCCGGCGGCGGCTCGCTTCTCCTCGGACGGGATGATCTCACCTTCACCCCCGGCGAAGTCGCCGAGATCCTCCTGAAGCAAGACCGCCAGTTCGATGTCGAAACCGTCCTCCGGGCAACGGACGGCTGGCCTATCGGTGTCGCCGCACTTGTCGCCGGCGCGGCGCTGCCTGCCAACGGCCGAAAGCTCGAAGCGGGCGCCGCCTGGGAGCGCTACCTCACGAACGAAGTGTGGGAAGCCGTCCCGCCGGACATGCGCACCGCCCTCATGATACTCTCCATCCCCCAGGCCATCGAGCCGGGCATCGGCGAATTGCTCCTGGGCGAATCGCGATGGGAACGGGTCCACGGTTGGCTCCGCAATCACGACGACCTCCTGCTCGAACCCACGGTCGATGAGACCTTCCGGCTGAACCCGCTCCTCCGGCGCTTCCTCATCTCGCAGTTCCGCGCACAGGACGGCGACGGGTTCAACGCCAGCAGCACCGCCGTTCTCCGCACCATGGAGGCGGAAGGCGCGCTGAAAGAGGCAGTCGCACTCGCCATCGAAATCAAGCTGCGTTCGCCGCTCGTGTCTTTGCTGGAAC
>CAYYSD010000088.1:0-13259 GCA_964474285.1 uncultured Anaerolineaceae bacterium
CCGGAGAGCCGCGCGCCGACATCGGTCTCGTTCCAGTCATAGGGCGCAATGAACGGCGCGAGCACTGCGCCGGCGAGCAGCAGCAGGAACACGATCGTGCCGAGCATCGATCCGGGATGCAGGAACAGCCGCCGCAGGAATCGCAGAGCCGGCGAGCTCGGCGCTGGGCGCGGTGCTGCGATGGCGACCGCGGTCATGAAGCGCGCTCCAGCCGCACGCGCGGATCGATGATCCCGTACAGCAGGTCGATGATCACGTTGATGAACACATAGGCGCCGGTCTTGTAAACGATCAGCGCCTGCACGAGCGGCATGTCCTTGGTGAGCACGGCGTCAACCAGCATCGTGCCCAGGCCCGGCCGCGCGAACACGTTCTCGGTCACCACCGCACCGCCGATCAGCAGCGCGAATTGCAGACCGAGCAAAGTGACCGGCGGGATCATCGCGTTGCGCAGCGCGTGTTTGAGGATGATCTTCGCCGGCTTCAGGCCCTTGGCCCGCGCCGTGCGGATGTAGTCCTGGCGGAGGACTTCGAGCATGGCCGAGCGCGTGAAGCGCATCACGCCGCCGCTCAGACCGGAACCGAGAATGATCGCGGGCATCGCCATCATCTTGAGGTTTCCGATTGGGTCGTCCGTGATGGGGATATAGGTTCGCGGCGGGACCCCCCACTGGAAGTAGCGGCCCGCCATAGTGATGAGCACGAGGCCGACCCAGAAGCCGGGGATGGCGAGGAGCCCGATCGCGAAGCTGCGGCCCACGTAGTCCATCCAGGAATCCTGACGGATGGCAGACATGATGCCCACGGGCAACGCGATGGATAGGGAGACCAAGATTGCGAGGATGGAGAGTTCGAACGTCACCGGGAGCCGGTTCGAAAGCTCACTCGTGACCGTGCGGCCGCTAATGATCGACTTGCCGAAGTCGAATTGGGCCAGGTCAGTGATCCAGTTGACGTACTGGATTGCGGGGTTCTTGTCGAGACTGAAATCCTTCAGGATTTGTTCTTTTGTCTCCTTATCGGTCGCTCCGAACTCTCCAAGAATCTGGGTCGTTACGTCGCCAGGGACGGCCCGAACCATGAGGAACACCGTGAAGGTGACCCCGAAGAGCGTAGGGACCATGAGGAGCAAGCGCCGGATCATGTAGCGTTGCATCTTCATCCTCGTTCCCGCCGTGCTTACCAGCCGCGCGACGGGGTGTGTGTTTGACGGGCGTCAACATTACAGGGGAGTGTCTGCGCCCGGCAAACACTCCCCTGACTCGGTGGGCTGAGAGATTAGGCTTTCCAGCGGAACGGCACAACTTCAGTGCCGCCGCCATAACCCTTGACGGTGTACTCCACGCCGTTGCGGACATTGGGCTGATGGCCCGTCCATGTCGTCCCGGCCCCTGCCTGGTTGGGCACGTAGTACATCTTGGTCGCGTGGTACTTCTGGGCCTCGTGGAAGATGGCCTTGCGCTTCTCTTCGTTGAGTTCCCTGGTCTGTTCCTCGAAGTACTTGTCGATCTGAGGATCGCGCACCTTGCCGTGGTTGAATTCGGAGGTGCCGAAGGGCCGCTGAAGGTACGTCCCCGCCTCGGGGAAGGGCGTCTCATAGCCAAAGGCGATGCCCTTGAAGTTGCCCTTGAAGGTCTGGTTGATGTAGGTGGTGTTGTAATCCTGGACTTCGGTCTGCGTCTTCACGCCGATCGCGTTCAGGAACTGGATGTTCGCCTCAGCGATATCGTTGAAGGTCTTGGTGTAGGCGTTGGCCGTGTACTGGTACTTCGCCTCAAAGCCGTTCGGGAAACCGGCGGCGGAAAGCAGCGCCTTGGCTTCGGCAACGTTGTACTTAAAGAACTTCGCACCATCCCCGGCGGCAGCGCCCACGGGGTCAAGCCACCAGAGCGTTTCGCCCGCGGGGATGATGTTGTGGTACGGCGTCTTCACGTCGAGGCCCGCAGCCCGCAGCTTCTTGATGTTGTAGCCGAGTTCCGTCAGGGCATCGCGGTCCAGCCCCATGGAGATCGCCTGGCGGACCCGCGGGTCCTTCTGCCACGGCGCGGTCGCGTCGTTGTCGAAGTAAAGGATGCTGAGTGTAGGCCCAAGCGTCCCGAAGAGCTGAACCTGCGGAATGGCCTTCTTCAGGTCCGGCAGGTCGTCACCGTTGATCGTGTCACTGTCGGTGCCGCCCGCCTGGAACTGGGCCAGCCGGTTCGCGTAGTCGACGATGATGGCTTCTTCGACCGTATCGAAGAGCGGGAAGCCGGTCATCCACCAGTCCGGGTTCTTCTTGCGGACAGTCGTCACGCTCGGCTGGTAGCGATCGAAGATCCACGGGCCGCTGCCGATGGCAGTCTTCTGAGGATCGAACTTGCCATCCGATTCCGTCGGCATGATGAACAGCGCGTTCGTGTCCGCGAGCGTATCAAGGAACACCGCGCTCGGAGCCTTGAGCGTGAACACAACGGTCGAGGCATCCGGGTAATCCACCTTGTCGATGAAATCGACGAGGTTCTTGTTGCCCGAGTTGCGAAGGCGATCGAAGGAGAACTTCACGTCGTCCGTCGAAAGTGCCCTGCCGTTCACGGGAGCGACATTCTGGAACTTCACTCCGGGGCGCAGCTTGATGGTCCACTTCAGACCGTCGGGCGAAGATTCGGCAGTTTGAGCGACATCGGGCGTCGGCCGGACGCTGGCGGGCGGCGTGTTGTTGCCGGCCTTGTACATGTAGAGACGGCTATAGTGCCAGGCCGCGAAGCCCTTGGTACGGAAGCTCGCATTCCCATACGGATCGAGCGAGGGCGGATCGCCCGTTGCCGTGAGCTTGTAGGTGCCGCCCTTCTTGGCGTTGGCGAATGGGTCGGCAGGTGTTGCCGTTGCGGCAGCACCGGATGTCGGCGTTGCGAGGGACTCGACGGTATCGCCGTCATCGTCGCCACAGCCGACGAGAGCGAGTCCAGCGACCCCGGCCCCGGCAGCAACCCCGCCGCCGAGGAACCG
Source organism: uncultured Anaerolineaceae bacterium (assembly GCA_964474285.1). Taxonomy (GTDB): domain Bacteria; phylum Chloroflexota; class Dehalococcoidia; order Tepidiformales; family Tepidiformaceae; genus JACRBT01. The sequence continues at coordinate 2,986 of CAYYSD010000088.1, forward strand.
GCGACGATTCGCCTTCCTGCTCCAATAGTTGGTTATTTCACGCATGCAGACAGAGAACCCCCTTAAAGTGCCACGCCTGTCCGGCGAGGTATACAGTACATACGTACGTCGGACAACCCGCGGTTCCATTTCTCCCGCATGAAAATGAACAGCCCGTCGCTTTTCCCAGGCGCCCACAGCCGCCCGGCGCAGGGTCGATGATTCGCCTGCCGCCCGGCTTCCGAAGAGGCGCCTGAGCCGACGCTCGAGGCGTCAGCGAGATATACCGCAACAGACTGCATCGCACAATGCATTGGTGAGATTCCGGTACAAATCGCACGAATCTTCGGCCAATGCGGGCAATAAGCGCCCGGCGTCCTTTACCGGTTCGTTGACGTACAACTATCGTCCTCACGCCAATCGTTCACTTCGCGACGATGATTAGACCGGTCGTGCGCACATCCGTCGCGTCACTTCATACACCATTTCGCAATTCAGCTTCAGACTTTCGATGCTGACCCGTTCGTTGTGGCCGTGGAACGTGCGAGCGACATCGGGTTCCGTGAGGGCGCCAGAAAAGCCATAGGAAACCTGGCCACGGTTTCGCAGCTCGCTGCTGTCCGTGAAGCCGACCGTGATCCCCGGGACCACCACGGCCTCCTCGATGTGTTCGTGGACCACCTCTTCGATGACCCGGAACAGCTCGGTCTCGATCGTGTTCGCGTCGGATGATCGCTCGTGCACCCGCTCGATGGTGACCTTTGGGTCGTCGATGATTGCTTCCATCTCGCGCTGGAACTCGTCGGGGTCGACGCCGGGGAGCAAGCGGCAGTCGAGCGTCGCTTCCGCCCGCGCGGGTATGACGTTGTGCTTGATACCGGCCGTGATCGTCGTCGCACTGATCGTGTTCGTCAGGAGGGCGCGCACGCGCGGGTCGGTCTCGGCGACGCCCCGGATGGCCTCGGGCGTGGCTTCCCCCGTGTAGATCCCCGCCCGTTTGAGGCGGGAAAAGTACTCAGTGAGGATCGGAGAGACGACCCACGGGTGCTCCCAGAGTTGCACGCGATGCAGGGCGCGCACCATCCGGTCGAGCGCGTTGTCGTCATGAGGCATCGAGCCGTGGCCAGGCCGGCCGACCGTCGCCAGTCGCAGCCAGAGCGGGCCTTTTTCGGAAACGGCGACGTTGAACACCGGCCGGCGCACACCGAACATTTCGGTGCCGCCGCCGCCTCCTTCGTTGATGGTGAACTCCGCATCCACCGACTCAGGGTGGTTGCGAAGGAGCCAGCGCATGCCGAATTCGCTGCCGGCCTCCTCGTCCGCCATCGCGAAGAAGATAACGTCCCGCGCCAGGGGGACATTCAGCCGCTTGAGCGTGAGGAAGGTCATGAGCTGGGCGACACCGAGGCCTTTCATGTCGAGCGCACCCCGGCCCCAGATGTGCCCGTCCTTGATGAGCCCGGAGAACGGTTCTTCGTCCCAGTAGTCCCGCTCGACCGGGACGACGTCGGTGTGATTGAGCAGCATGAACGGACGCTTGCTGCCATCACCCTTGAGCACGGCGCGCAGGGAGACGCGATCGTTGCCGGCATCGAAGAGCTCGAACGGGATGCCTTCTCGCCCCAGGATCTCGCCGAAGAACTCGCATGCCGCGCGTTCCCGGCCAGGGGGGTTAGAGGTGTCGACGCGCAGGTAGCGCGAAAGGACATCAATCGCCTCCGCGTGGAGCCGTGGCCAGTCGATCGTTCGAGCGTCGGTGTTCATGCGCTACCTCCGCGCGCAGTGTACGCGGCCTGTACGACAAGGTGATGAAGTCCGTGCCGCTCGAACGAAACCGCATGGGAGCGGATGCTGCAGCAATGGGCGATTCTTTGATGCGTCGCGCGGGACGGGCGGTCCGCACCTATTGGCTGGCCGCGCTCATCCTCGGCGCAGGCGCCTTGCTTGTCCTGTTCATTTCGTCGCGGGGCGCAAGCAGTGGAGCGATCATGATCTCGGGAGCCACGATCGGCGTGCTCGCGGGGATGGCCGCATCGGCCGCCACATCACGTAACAGAGTTCCCGCCGGAAAGGGGCGCGGCCGGGGTCGCAAACGCTAGGATCGGCCGGGCGCGCGGGACGTCTGTTAGCATGCCGTTCGTGATTCCGAAGATTGACGCGCACACCCACGTCTTCGGGCCGTCGCAGCGAGATCAGCGCGCGCTCATCGCGGAGCGCGATGCGACGTTCGCCGAAATGTATGCGAACGCCGAAGCGAAGATGGCAGATGGGCAACAGCTCTTGCGCGCCCTCGATGGCGACGGCTTCGACGGCGCGGTGGTCGCGGGTTTCGCGTTCTCTGCGCCGGCGGACCTGGATGCACAGAACGACCATATCCTCAGCGCGGCCGCCGGTTCGAACGGCCGGCTCGTTCCTCTGGCGACCGTGAACCTTGCCTTCGAAGGGTGGCGCAGCGAGGCGGAGTCGGCGCTCGCGAGAGGTGCGCGCGGGTTCGGAGAGCTTCGCCCTCACAACCAGGGCTGGGACCCGCTCGGACCGGCCGCTCACGAACTCTGCGAGCTGGCGGCGGCGCGCGAAGCGGTCTTGCTGTGGCACGTCAGCGAGCCTGTCGGGCACAGCTACCCGGGTAAGGCCGGCGGGATCGGTCCCGTGGAACTCATTCGGCTTGCGGAGGCACACCCCGACACGAAGATGGTGGCGGCACACCTGGGCGGCGGTCTTTCGTTCTACCTGCAAATGCCCGAAATGCGACTGGCGCTGCGGAGAATTTGGTTCGATACGGCCGCATCATTTCTGCTGTATGATGACGGAAGCGTTTCGCGACTCGTCGGCCTGGCCGGCGTTGAGCGCGTGCTCTTCGCATCGGATTACCCGCTGCTTTCGCCCGGCCGCCAGCTCGAACGAGTCCTGCGAACTCTTCCCGAGGGCACGGCAGAAGCAGTGTGTGGCGGGAACGCCAAGACCCTGTTTTCGGATACTCGCAACTTATGACCGACACCGCCCCCGATCACGTCAGGCTGTTTATCGCCTGCGAAGTCCCTGAGGAAGTTCGCGAATCGATTGGCGTCGTCATCGACACGCTTCGTTCGCGAAGCGGAACCGCCGTTCGCTGGATTCGCCCCGAGGGCGTCCACGTCACGCTAAAGTTCCTCGGCGAAGTGCCGCAGAAGAAGCTCCCAGCGATCAAGATCGCCCTCCAGGAAGCCGTTGTCCGGCATTCGCCGTTCCACCTCGAGTTTTCGAACATCGGCATGTTCGGTGGGCGCGAAGGACTCCGCATCATGTGGGTCGGCATCGCAGGCGACGTCCTCCGCCTGGAGGCGCTCGTGCGCGATGTGAATCTCGCACTCTCCGTCGTCGGGTTCGAACCGGAGCGCAGGCCGTTCCGGCCCCACCTCACCCTGGGGCGCGTGCGCGACGAGATCCCTACGCGACAGCGCGCCGAGATCGAAGTGGCTGTGGGCAAAGTAGATGTACCGACCACGTCCTGGCGGACCGCCCAGGTCTCACTGATGCGGAGCCGGCTTGGGCCCGGCGGCGCTGTCTACGATGTGATCGCGACCTTCCCGCTTCGCGTCGTCGCGCCAACTCTCTAGCGCACGAACCCGGCCGCGGCGTCCAATCGCGCAATCTCAGCGCGACTCAACCACCGCGTTCACGCCCGGGCCGTATTGCATGGTGGCCGTGGCCCGAAGAGTCGCGTGGTGCTCATCAGGCGTGAGCGGCGGACCCGTGAAGCCCGGACAATCGTTGTGGCGGATCAGGAGCGGCTCCGCTTCGCCGCGCGGAAGCGTCTCTTGTGGCATCCCGGTGGAATCCAGGAAGAGAACCTGGTGGGGATAGAGGCGGCAAGCATCCGGCCGGCCCTCGTATTGGCCGCACGCCATGTCCGCCCGCAGGAGGGAGCAGTGCCCGTCGCTGCGCCGCAGCAGGTAGGGTTCAACCATCGGCAGTGCGATGGGGACGCCGTCCTCGCATTCGAGGAAAGCGCGGCGAGGGAGGCCGCTCGACCGTTCCATGCGTCCGGCACCCGCTTCGCTGACCGGGACACTGAACCGGTGACAGCACAGCGCCTCACACGAACTCGCCTGGCACACGAACGAGGGATCGCCCGGCACAACAAGCGAATAGGCGGGATACCGCTCCCGGAGCGTCTCCCGCAGGGCGTCTATTCTTTCCATCAAATTCACCCTGACAGGGTAGATCGGTTTGCCCGCTGCGTAGACAATCGGCGCGCCGGGGGGCCGGTTGTCTACGCGTGTGTCAGCCGCTATCCTTGCCTCCCTTTATCTGGCGGTTTTAGTGAGTAACGAGATAACCATCGAAAGCATGTCTGCAGAAGAACGTGCGCGGGCGCGCAAGCAGCTGGGTGACCAGGCCGTGAAGCTTGCCATCAATAGCAAGTGGGATGAAGCCGCCGCCGCAAATCGCGAGTTCATCCGGCTTTTTGGCGATGAACCAGATGCCCTGAACCGCCTCGGCAAGGCACTGACCGAACTGGGGCAGGTCACAGAAGCGCGCAAGTCCTACGGGCGGACGCTCGAACTGGAGCCCAACAACACGATCGCGCGGCGAAACCTGGACAAACTGGCGACCATGGAGGACGCCATGGCGGCCAGCCAGCACGCCAGCCAGCTCGATACCCGCCTCTTCATTGAAGAGACGGGCAAGTCGGCGACCGTCGCGATCCAGGCGGTGGAGATGGACAACGCAGCGCACCTCGATGCGGGCGACCTCGTCGAACTCCGGGTCCAGGGCAAAGCCGTCAACGTTCACAACACCGCCGGCGACTACATCGGGATGGTTGAGCCGCGCGTCGGCCTGCGCCTTGCGAAGCTCATGGAGGGCGGGAACCAGTACAGCGCAGCGATGGTGAGCACCACCGACGATTACCGCGTAACCATTCGCGAGACCTTCCAGCACCCGACACAGATCGGAAAAGTCAGCTTTCCGCAGGGCCGCATCAGTGAGATCCGTGCATACACCCGGCGCGGTCTGCTTCGCGGCGAGGAAGTCGACTTTAGCGACGAGGACGACGGCGACGACGACGAGGCGGATGGCTGGACCGAATCCGGGGACGACATCGAGAGCAACTCCGACAGCGTGGATATCGAGACCGAAGACGAGGGCTTCGATTAACCGTTCCGAGCGCCCGGGCCCGGGGAGCACGAATGGCCCTGGTTCCCGACTTCTCCGGGACCAGGGCCATTGCCCAGAGGTACCTTTGGCGGGTTAGCGCTTGCTGTCTTTGGTGATGTTGTCGACTTCGGCCACCTCGTCGGCGGACATCCGCCATTCGCCGGCAGCGATGTTGGCATCGATCTGCTCGGGCTTCGTTGCCCCGGCGATCACACTGCCGACGTGGGGCTGCGCGATCAGCCAGCCGAAGGCAACGTCCAGCACGCCGCGCTCGCGCGACCGGGCAAATTCCTCGAGCTTCTCCAGCGTCTCGAAGTTGCGGTCCGTGAGGACGCGTTCGGCCATGGGGCCGGCGGAAAGACGTGCCCCCTGCGGAGCCGCTTCGCCCTGGCGGTACTTCCCTGTGAGGAAGCCGCTGGCGAGCGGAAAGTAGGGAAGCACGCCCACGTTGAACTTGGTGCAGGCGGGCACGAGTTCGTTTTCGATCCGGCGATTCAGCAGGCTGTATTCGTTCTGGGCGGAGATGAACGGCGTGAGATTGTGGGCGGCGGCAACGTAGTGCGCTTCGGCGGCCATCCAGCCGGTGAAGTTCGAGTGCCCGATGTAACGGACCTTTCCAGACTTCACCAGGTCGTCGAGCGCACGCAGGGTCTCGTCGATTGGCGTGGTGGGGTCCGGCACGTGCATCTGGTAGAGGTCGATGTAGTCCGTGTTTAGGCGGCGAAGCGATGCCTCGACCGCGTTGATGATGTAGCGGCGCGAGCCGCGGCTCGTGTATGGACCTTCGCCCATCCGGTTGCCGAACTTCGTCGCCAGGACGATATCGTGGCGGCGAGCGCCCAGAGCCTTCCCGAGGAATTCCTCGGAGCGCCCCTGCCCGCCATAGACATCAGCTGTGTCGAAGAGGTTGATGCCGCTGTCGATGGCTTTATTGACGACGATTTCCGTGGCGGCGGGGTCCATACGCATCCCGAAGTTGTTGCAGCCGAGGCCGACAACAGAGACCTGGAGACCCGACCGGCCGAGATTGCGAAATTCCATAGCACCGTTCCTGGGAGAAGTGATGGGCAAGTATAGGTCCTAACCGAAACGATTGCAGGTGCAACGATTAGAGCCGTCTCAAGGCAAGGGCCCAAGGCCGCTATCGACCGCTTCACGGGCGAAGGGGTGGACTTCCGCGAAGGCGCGCAGGAGCCCAAAACAACCGCCGATCATCATGTCGCCGAACGGCGCCGCGAAGTAGGGTGCGAGCGCCGTGCCGCGTATCTTCGAACGTTGAGGCCCCGTGGCGGTTACCGGCGGAAATCCGGTGGCAGCGGCCAGGGATCGGTCCGCATGAAACGCCCCGTGCCCCTTGGTCGCGAAGATCTCTTCGTTGCGCAGGCTCCCGGCCACCAGCGATCGCGTGAAGCCGACGATCTGGTCCGCCGTGACTTCGCCCGTATGGTGTTCATAAAGACTCGCGACCTGGCGGCCGCGCAGGTGAAACGCAAGCAGGTGCATGTTCCCAAGGTTGAGGATCACGCGTTCGTCGCCGCCCAGGAGGACGTGTTCGTCGTGGAGGGCCCCGAGGGCGGCGGCAGGGCCGGTGTCCATGAACGCAATCGGAGCCTCGCCTCCCGCCGAGGCCGTCATGGCGCGGGCGCGCGTGAGATAGGCCGCCAAGTGGGCCGGATCGAAGGCGAAGGCAAGGAGATCGTTGCGCCGCTCGACGACGCTGCGCAGGTGTTCGAAACGAAAAAGACGGTCGGAAACCCCGGGCGGGGCGGCGCCGTGGTCCAGGCACCCCAGCGCAAGCCCGTCCACATCCGGTGGTTCCTCGAACGCTGCGAGGGCCGCGCGGATTGCTGGCAGGTCCAGGTCGCGGAGCTCGATGTGCACGCCCCCGGCCGTTCGCGCCTCATCGTCAGAGACCAGGGTAACGCCCATCCCGCGCACGCGATCGAGGTCGTCATCGAACGTCTGGGCCGCGGATGGTGTCGCGAACGCCTTGCCGCCAGCCCGAAGGAAGTCTTCGAGCGCCCAGGCGCAGGGGCCGCCGCCGGAGACGACGCCGGTCAATACGACCGGTCGCCCCACCTTTGCCGCGTGGCGGATGCGGCGGGCAGCGACTTCCGTCGCGGACGGCAGCACCATCTTGATGCAGTTCTCGATCGGCCGCTCGGAATCGAACAGGAGGATGTCCTGCGTCCCGGTACCCATGTCGATGGCGAGGATCCGCATGAGGTCAGTCGAGCAGGGCGAGGACGCGGTCCCGGCCGGCCACCTCTCCGAGGCACTTCAGCGGCGAGGCATGTTCGTCCCACAGCCACCCGACGCGCATCCAGAACCCTTCGAGCACTGCGGAGTGGTAGGTGCCGTCATCCCGAATGGGTACGGGCCGAAAAGCCATTGCGCCCGGCCGGACGGGATCAGGGGCCAGGACGTAAAAGTCTGCACGTTGATGGCCATCGCGAGGGTCGATGATCCAGTACTCACGCACCCCCGCGGCCTGGTATTCCAGGAACTTCTCATCGCGGTCGCGGACAACACTATCGGGCGAGATCACCTCGACGACCAGGTCCGCCGGGCCATCGAGGAATTGCTCTCGGATCCGGTACGCATTGTCGCGCTGGACAAACAAGACGTCCGGCTCCCGGCCCGCCGCTCCAGGCATTGCCCGCATCAGGTAGGGCTCGTGCTTGATCAGTCCCGCCCCGGTGACATCGCACCAGAGTCCCAGGAGCTTAATGAGGAAGGCAGTGAGGACTGTGTGTGCGTCACCAACGCTCATGTCGACATGCACCTCACCGTTGACCCACTCGGCGATGCCTTCGTGGTCCCAGGCGAGGTACTCCTCCCAGGTCATGGGCAGGCTGCGGCTGAGCGCTGGTTCGGCAACGGGCATCGTCATGGCTGCCAGTATATCGCATCGAAAAGCCCGGTTCCGTGAACGAAACCGGGCTCGCGAAATCAGTGGCTCCGGGCCGCTCAGGCCCGGCTGGCGATGGGTTCGTAGGTGCGGTTCTGGGCGCCTTCGTAGAGCGCGTTCGGGCGCACGAGGCGGTTGTCCGCGTACTGTTCGAGCAGGTGAGCCGTCCACCCCGAGATGCGCGCGAGGGCGAAGATCGGCGTGTACAGGTCTGCGGGAATGCCCAGCATCGAATATACCGAAGCGCTGAAGAAGTCGACGTTCGGGTAGAGCGGCTTCCCTTCGAGCTTGCGGGCAAGGTAGTCGCGCAGCTTGAGGGAGAGGTCGAACACGTGGCGGTCGCTCGATTGCGCGGCAACCTGGTGACCGAGGCGCTCCAGGATGATGGCGCGCGGGTCCGTCGTCTTGTAGACGCGATGGCCAATGCCCATCACGCGTTCGCCGCGCGCGAGCATGGCTTCCACGTGGTTCGCGATGTTCTTCTCGTCGCCGATTGCCTGGACGGTGTGATAGACAGCCTCGTTGGCGCCACCGTGCAGAGGGCCCTTGAGCGTGCCAATAGCGGAGGCGATGGCGGAGTACATATCGCTCAGCGTGGACGCGGTGACGATCGCCGAAAACGTCGAGGCGTTCATCTCGTGTTCGGTGTGGAGGATCATCGCCACATCGAAGACGCGCGCCTCAAGCTCGTTGGGCTCGCGGCCGTTGAGCATGTAGAGGAAGTTGGCGGCATGCCCGAGGTCGTCGCGCGGGGCGACAATCTGCTGCCCGGTGCGTAGACGATGGTAGGCGGCGATGACCGTGGCCATCTTCGCGGTCAGGCGGGCGGCCGTCTCGCGCAGCGTCGGGCCGGTGAGGTCGCTCGAGTTCTTGTCGATGGCGCCGAGCACTTCGACGGCGATCTCGAGCGTTCGCATCGGGCGAACGACGGGATAGAGCTCGGTGAGGAGGCGCTCGACGATCGGATCGAGTGAGCGTTCCGAGAGAAGCTTCTTCTTGAGTTCGGCCAGCTCCCCAGCGTTGGGAAGCCGTTGATGCCAGAGGAGAAAGGAGACCTCTTCGAACGTCGAGTTCTCAGTGAGGTCGAAGATGTCGTAACCGGCGAAGATCAGCTCGCCCTTTTGGCCGTCGATGCGGCAGAGCTTGGTCGCAGTTACGTTGATGCCCTCGAGGCCCCGGGCAACGGTCTCAGTCATGGTTTCCTGGCTCCTGGATGGCCCCGCAGGGCACGATTGTATACAGCGCCCGGATTCTAACACCGGGTCGGGTTGCGCGGCATCGAAACAGTTGATGGCTCCTGGTCGAGCCCGTCGGTTTCGCGAATGGATTGACCGGTCCGGCGGAGAATCAAGCGCAGGCGGACTTCGCGAACCGTCCCTGGATGCCGTCATACTCAAATGGGGCCGTTCAGGCCGTGAGGTGGGCGCCATGGTGATACGGAACGCAACCACAGGCGATGTCGTGGCGACGGATGCGCGCGAGGCGAAGAGCTTCTGGTCGCGCTTCCGCGGGCTGATGCTCCGGAGGCGCCTCGGCGACGGTGAAGCGCTCATTATCCGCGCGGGCGGAGCGATCCACATGATGTTCATGCTCTTCCCGATCGACGCAGTGTTCATCGATCGCGACGGCGTCGTCACCGGAGTGGGGCGTCGCGTACGGCCGTGGATCGGATTCGCGTCGGGCGGACGAGGTTCAAAGGCGGTGATCGAGATGCGCGCCGGTTCCGCGGAGCAGATCCAGGAGGGCCACCACCTCGTCATCGAGTGAACTCGGGCGATCAGCCGCCACCCATCGCCGGGACGATCGCAATTTCGGAGCCGGGCTCAATCGTCTCATACAGGGCGAGTGAGAGGATCTCTCCATCGAGAGCGAGGGCCAGTTCGGGACGGACGTGGTCATCGGCCACGATGCGCGCGTAGAACCCCGGGCACCTCAGGTCGACAGCGCGGAACACGTCTTCGAGCGTGGCGCCCGGAACATCGATCCTGCGAGCGCCGCCGCAGAAGTCGCGAAGCTGCGAAGGCAGAACGACCACAGCCATCAGTTGCACCTCACCCGGCAGGTTGCCGCGCCGGCGCCTGCAAACGCAACAGAGGCGCCCGGCAAATGCCAGGCGCCGCTGCGTTCGTTGTTGGCCGTCCTACTTCAAATCGCCAAGCGTTTCGAGCACGCGCCGGGGAGACATGGGCAGGTCCGTGAAACGATGGCCGGTGGCCTCGGCGACGGCGTTCGCCACCGCCGCCAG
>CAYYSD010000089.1:0-13056 GCA_964474285.1 uncultured Anaerolineaceae bacterium
ATTAGGGATTCCCTCCCAGGAAAGGGCCGGTGAGAACCGGCCCTTTCCGCATGCCCGGAGATCGAGGGCAACGTACGGTGGACCCGGACCACGTGAGGATGTGCATGGTTCAGTGCATCCCGGGCCTCCAACCAGCGGCGGAATTGCACGGTTTGGCCGATGCCCGCCTGTTGTTGGATGGGCCACGCTTACGCTGACCCCTCGTGGAGGAGTTCGATGGCGAACGAGACCTGCGATGAGGCGGGAGCCGGCAATAGCCTCACCGGTGCGCTGGTGCAGGTGGCGATGTGCGCTGGGCTTGGGGCCGCTATCCTCTTCGTCCTGGCCGCCATACCGCCAGGCGAAGCGCAAGTGGCCGATGACGGTTGCACGGATGTGCCCCTCGCCCCGCTCGCGAAGGAGACCAACGTTGCGCCTGGCCCTGTGACTCCCCGTCTCAGGCTCATCACCATCGTCGAGGCCGAGACCCGGGCAGCCATGGTCGCTCATCCGAACTGGCGCATGCCTCCTGCCCTCCCCGGTGCGTCGCCTGAGGTCAGCCTCGAAGTCGTGGTGATTGCGAGCGCTTCGGAATTCGAGGAGTTGATTCGCAATGAAGACGAGCGAGACGCGATTCGCGGCAAGCAAGACTGCCCGCGAACGAGGATTCTCGATCTGAGATCTACCCGGTAATTGTTACGCGACCGGCAAGATGGTTTGGATATAATCCGGCAATGGCGGGGCCAAACTACGCTCCAGTGCGATTCGCGACCACTCGCGACGAGCGGTCAATCGCGTACGCCGTCTTGCCCGGGAAGAATCCGCCGTTCCTGGTGATCAACTCCCCCGGCAGTCCCCCAATCTCGCTTCGTTCCTCAACTGAACGGCTATCGATGCCGTTCGCTCGAGACCGGGCGGTTGTGTGGTTTGAATTTCGTGGCACGGGCCTTTCGGATCCTCGCCCGCCAGCGTCCCTCGACGAGCTCGTGTGGGACCTGGAGGCCGTGACCAATGCCATCGACGGGCCACTCGATGCAGTAAGCATGGGCGCGCGGGGATGCTTCTCAGCGTGTGCATTCGCGGCACAACACCCCGCGCTCTGGCGCAGCCTTCTCCTGGTCGAGGCTTCGCTTCGTCCGGAGGAGAACTGGTTCGCGTTCATCAATCGCCCGGGCTGGCAAGCAGACTACTGGGCGCACCTTCGAATCATTGCCCGCAACACCTTCGCACCGATGACTACCGCCGAACTGGACGCAGCGGTGGCGGAGTGGATGACTGCCGTCCCCGCGGCCAGCCTGGAGGCCTACATCGCGACGGACTGCAGCATCGAGCACCTGCTGCCGCAGATGGATTTGCCTGTCCTGGTCACCAACTGGGTGCGCCCCGCCCCCGATGCCCGGATAGCGCAACTGCTACCCCTCGGGATCTTAGTCCACCGTGACGCGTCCACCAGGATGGACATCGACAATCTTCGCGACACGTGGGATGCCCACCTCGGGTCCTCTTCGACTGCGCCACGGCAAGCGTCTCGCCGGCCGGTTCGCTCACGCGTCGCGAATCCGAGGTCATCCGCCTGATCGCAGATGGTCTGAGCACCGCCGAGATCGCAGCGGCGCTCGCGCGCAGCGAACGGACGATCGCCCGTCACATCGCCAACCTCTACACAAAGCTCGACATCCACAACCGGGTCGAGGCTGCCAACTGGCTGCGCGGACGCGAGAGCCGGTCGTGACCTTACGGCAGTCCGCCCGCTCACACCTCGCGTGTCACCGCTGTCCGACGCGCGTCCGCCAGGGGGTGACACTCGCTCGTTGCCTTAGCGGCGGAGACGAGGGGCGAGGGAGGGGAGGTAACCCTGGTAGTTGCGGCGGGTCTCTTCGATAGTGTCGCCGCCGAACTTCTCCAGCCATGCGTCCGCCAGGATGATGGCGACCATGGCCTCCGCGACGACGCCCGCCGCGGGGACCACACAGACGTCGCTGCGCTCGTAGTGAGCCAGCACCTCCTCGCCGGTGTCGAGATCGACACTGGGCAGGGGGTGGGCGAGGGTTGGGATGGGCTTTACGGCGGCACGGACGACGATGTCTTCGCCGGTGCTCATGCCGCCTTCGATGCCGCCGTGGCGGTTGGTGGCATGGCGCCAGGCAAGCCCCTCCCACTGGTCGATCGGGAGAATGACATCGTGGACCTGCGAGCCACGCATGTTGGTGCCATCGAAGCCCGCGCCGAATTGCACGCCCTTGAAGGCGTTGATGCTGACGATCGCCTGGGCGATGCGGCCATCGAGCTTGCGGTCCCAGTGGACGTGACTGCCAAGTCCCATCGGCACGCCGCTCACCCGCACTTCGACCTCGCCGCCGACGGTGTCGCCGTCGGGTTTGGCGGCGTTGATGGCCGCGACCATCGCTTCCGACGAAGCGGCATCGGCGGCACGAACGGGGGACTCTTCGACAGCGTCCCAATCGATGTTCTCGGGGACGTTACAGCGGACGCCTCCGATGGAGAGCGTGTGACTGCGAAAAGAGACGCCAAACTCCGCGAGCAGGCGCTTGGCGACGCCCGCAACGGCGACGCGGGCAGCGGTTTCGCGGGCGCTGGCGCGTTCGAGCACGTTGCGCACGTCTTCGAAGCCGTACTTGATGGCGCCGGGGAGGTCGGCGTGGCCGGGGCGGAGGCGGGTCACGCGGTCCCAATCGCCTTCGAGCGGCTCGATTGCCATCTTCTCGGTCCAGTTCGCCCAGTCGCGATTCTCGACCCAGAGGGCGATCGGGGAACCAAGCGTCTTGCCATGGCGTACGCCGCCTCTAATGGCGGCATGATCCTTTTCGATGCGCATCCGTCCGCCGCGGCCGTAGCCACCCTGGCGACGAGCCATGTCGACGTCGAGGTCGGATTCGAGCAGGGGCAGTCCGGCGGGCACGCCTTCGATGACCATCGTGAGGCCGGGGCCGTGGCTTTCGCCTGCGGTGAGGAAACGGAAGTGACCCACTAGCGGAACTCCTCTTCGGACTGGGCGGCGATGTCGCTGCTGGCGGCTTCGCCGGGCTGTTGTGGCAGTTCGCCCTCGATGGGAGGGAGGACGATAGGCAACCCCTGGCCGGAATCGCCAGGTTCGAACGCCGTCTCGAAGCGGCCGAGGATCTCGGCGGGCGTGAGCGCTTCCCACGTCAACGAATCGCCGACCGAACGCAGGGCGGACGTCGTGAGGATGGGGCGTTGCATGGGCGCGCCGTCGGAACCGGTGAAGGTCGAGTAGACATCCACGCGGACCGTATCGAGACGGAGGTTCGGGACATCGTACAAGATCATGTCGACGACCTTCGCGGCAAGGGCAATTGCGGCATCGAGCGCGGTGGTGACGCGGACGCGCTGGCCGTCTTCGGTGCGGAACTCCGCTTCGGCGGAGGTGGAGAGCGTTGCGGAATCCTGCGTGACGGCGAGGAGCTGGACGCCCTGGACCCCTGCCCAGAGGCTTGCCGGGGTGCCGCGCGGGGGGCGGGCGCGGCGCCAGGTGTTCAGCGCCTCTTCGATGAGCGCAGCGACGATGGCGGTGTCTCCGGATTCAACGCGGCGGCGCCAGGCGCGGTGCTGGAACATCTCGGTCGCGACGGCCCAGCCGACGAACAGGAAAATGGCGAGGGTGACGGCGCTGCCGATGATGATCACGGCCGGGCGCCTTCATTGGCGGGACGGCCGCGAGCGACGAGGGCGTTGCGGGCCGCCGCGAACATCACATCGACGGGGGCCTGAACGCCGGTCCAGAGCTGGAAGGCGAGGGCGCCCTGGTAGATGAGCATGGGCAGACCGCCGAGCACGCGGAGCCCGCGCGCCTGGGCTGCCGACAACAGTGCGGTCTGTTCCGGGATGTAGACGATATCAGCGACGAGGGCGCTCGGCGGAGCGGTATCGAGGTCGCAGGGGAGTTCGGCTTCGGCCCCGCCGCCATGCATGCCCAGCGACGTGCAGTTGATGATGCAATCATAGGGAGCGAGGACGGGAGACCACGGGACAGGCTGGACGGGAGCACTGGTGGAGGGGGCGACATCGGTGGCGAGGCGGGCTGCTCGCTCGGCGGTTCTGTTGGCAATATCAATGCGGGCAGCCCCCGCGGCCGCAAGAGCGAAGGCGATGCCGCGGGCCGCGCCACCCGCGCCGAGCAGCACAAAAGAGCGGCCCTGCGGCTCGAATGCGGCTTCGTTCTGGAGCGACGAGACGAAGCCGGGACCATCGGTGTTGAATCCGAAAAGGCGTCCGCCCCGGTTCACGATGGTGTTCACTGCTCCCACGCGCGCACTCAGCCCACCGAGCTCATCGAGCATCGGAATAACGGCTTCCTTGTGGGGAATGGTCACGTTCGCGCCCAGGTATTTCTGGTCACTCAGGCTGACCACGCGGCCGCGGAGGGCCTCCGCCGGCGTGTCCCAGCGCTCATACGAGACATCGAGGCCGCAATGGGCGAAGGCGGCCCCCTGGAAGGCCGGGCTCAATGAATGCGCGACCGGGTGGCCGATGATTCCCGCGAACTTCGTGCTCATTGACCGTATAGCACCTTGTTGCGCTCGTGCTCATCGAGAGTGACGGCAAAGACGTGGGACCCGTCGGCCTTCTTTGCGTTGGCGACGAAGTAGTAGAAGCTGGTGATCTCCGGCTCGGAGGCTGCCTCGAGCGAGGCGAGGCCGGGGTTGGCAATCGGCCCGGGCGGCATGCCGGCCACCGCGCGCGTGTTGTAGGGAGAAGGGTTCCTGAGGTCTGCGTCGGTGAGTTCCAGCTTCCACCAGCCGAATTCCTCGACGCTTTTGGGGTCGAGCGCGACGGCGAATTGCGTGGTGGGGTCGGCGCCGAGGGTGTCGCCGGCAGCGAGGCGGTTGTAGAACACACCGGCGATGCGGGCGCGTTCGGAATCGAGGACGGCTTCGCGTTCGATGATGGACGCGAGTGTCACGGCCTGGTGCGTGTTCAGGCCCCGCGCAGCGGCAGCCGCGCGCAACCGTGGAGAAAAGCGGGTATCGAAGGTCTCGATCATGAGCGCGACGAGATCCGCAGGGGTGGAGCCGACGGGCAGGATATAGGTATCGGGGAAGAGGTAGCCCTGGAGGCCCTGGCCGGGGGGGAGGTTGGCGGCGAGTTCAGCGGGGAGGGTGGCGGCGGCGACCGCGTCGAGGAACTCGCGAGCCGTACCGAAGCCGGCCTTCTCTGCAGTCTGGGCCATCTGTTCGATGCGGAAGCCTTCCGGGAACGTGACGCGGAGGGTGGGTACACCGTCCTGGACGGTCAGGGAGTCGATAACGAGCGCGACAGGCGAGCCCTTCTGGAGGCGGTAATCGCCTGCGCTCAGGTTCGACTGGAGGCCCATGAGCGCGACCAGCACCTGGAACTGCCTCGCGGACCGAATGACGCCCAGGTTGTAGAGGTCCGCGCCAATCTCTTCGGCGGATGCGCCTTCGGGAAGGGTGTAGTCCACGAAGCCTCCGCTCTCGATCGGGGTGCGCTCAGGCAGGATAGATTCGCCGATGGCCCTGTCCGGGGTCTGGGACAGGAGGAGCGCGGCGACGAGGACGGCGACCACCACGATGGCGCCCCCTGCGCCGATGAGGATGCGATCGAGCGGGAGCTTCACGCGAGTGACCGGGGGCGGCGGGAATCGAGCAGCGATTGGAGGATGATGGCCGCGGCCACCGAATCGAGTTCGCCGGACTTGCGCCGCGCAGCGCCTTTCACCGTCCGGCCGGCTGCGACGCTGCTCAGGCGCTCATCGCTTTCGCGAACAGGGACCGGCAGGCGTGCTCTCAGGGTGGCGATAAAAGCCCGGGCGGACTCCGTCTGTTCGGAATCGCCGCCGGCCAGGGTGAGCGGGAGACCGACAATCACTTCGCCGACCGCCTCGGCCTCGGTCATGCGGGCGATGGCGTCCAGCGCCGCGGCAGGGGGCATGCCGCGGAGCGCCGGCCGCGGATGCGCGAACATGCCGAGCTCATCGCTCAAGGCGACACCGATGCGCGCGCTTCCGAAGTCAAGAGCCAGTACGCGGCGACGAGCTGGCGGCTGGGGTTGGGTCATTCGAGGGACTGCTCTCGGCGGGGGTCGGTGTGGTTGGTTCCCGGCGTTTCAATTCTACGTCGATACGGAAATCGAAGCGCGGAATACGCGGCGCCCAGCCCGGCGAGAGGCGCACGTCGGCGTCCTCGACGCGATACAGGCGCGCCAGCTCTTCGCGGGCGGCGGAGGTCGATTTGCCTTTGACGGCGGCACGGACGCCATTCCGCGTGACCTGGCGCGTGAACTCCCCGGCGATGGAGATGTCAGTGCGGATGACGCCGGACCCTGTGTCGACGCGGCGGGCGCCGGTCTCGACGGCGGAGACGCTCCCCGGCAGCAGTTCGCTATCCGTGTGTTGCGATGCAAGGACTCCGCGGGCAAGGCGATCCAGGTCCTCGGCGACAACGGCAAGGGCGCTCACGCTCACCTTCACCTCCATGAGCACCAAGTCACCGGGGGCGCCGGCGGCGAGGCTCGGGTTGCCCTGCGTAATCTCGGTTTCGGCGGTGCGGAGGAAAATCGCGTCCCGGGGCCGGGCGGTAATGAGCGACCGCTTCACTTCGTCTGAGGTGGCAAGGTCGCGGGCGAGGGCGCGCAGTTCGATGATATCGGCCGGCGCAACGGCCGGGCGTTCTTCCGTGGCGCCGCCGGACGCTGCCACCTGGTTCGTGACAGTGATGGCATTCAATGCAGCATCCTGCCAGGCGATGATCGTGCCGGCGGCGACGTTGCCGGCCGGGCCGGGCAGGATGGCGGTGGCCGACTGCGAGACGGTTGCGCCGGCCGGGATGGACGTGTCTGCATCGAGTTCGAAGATGCGCCGTTGCGGGCCCAGGAGGGCCGATCCGGCGGCCACCGTGACTGCCGCGGGCGAGGTGTTCGTCATCGAGACGACGGCCCTGGCAGGGATGGTGGCGACCTGCGCGCGCCCGGTGGTGCGAACCGCGAGGGTGATGGTCTGCCCGGCGGTCACGCGGGTGGCGGGGACTTCGAGGGCTTCGACGTCGACGTCGTCGAAATTCTCGGAGGCTGCGATCGTGACCACTTCCGTGACCAACTCTGTCGGTGGAAAGACGGTGATCGTCGCGGCGGGCGCGAGCGTGACGGCGAGGGCGCCAAACACCCCGGCGAAGATGATGACAATGGCGAAGAGCAGGTAGTTCCCGAGCGCCGGCGGCACGAACGACCGCCCGAAGACATGCACGACGCGCTTGCCGGCGCTATCCCAGCGGACATGATCCGGGCGGCGGGCGACGGGGACGCCGACCTGGCGGGCGCGCGAGGCGAGAGCCGTGTTCGATGTGGCGATGGCGACCGTACGGCCCGTGTCCCCGGCGTGACGGAGGAGGCGACGCATGCCGAGTTCTGTGCTCAGGGGGCGGTTGCCCTGGGGAGCGTGGATGACGACGGCGAAGGTGGGGGCTCCATCGACCCGGCCGCAGATGGCGGCCACGTCCTCCTGGCGGTCGACACGTACGACGCTGGCGAGGCCTGAAGCGTCAAAGGTGTCATCGCCGGGGAGGTCATTCGTCACGGGCGCACTCCGCAATGCGAGTTGGTGGGGAGCACGGCGGTGAGGTCATCCCGACAGGGCCCTTCGTCCCAGCGTGCGGGCCGTCTCGAGCGCAGCCTCGATGAGGTTGGGATCACGGGCGCCGGCCTGGGCCATGTCGGGACGGCCGCCGCCGCCGCCACCGGCCGTCTTCGCGATGTCCCGGACGAGGTTGCCGGAGTGCACGCCGCGGTCAACGAGGTCGCGCGTGGCGGCCACGAGGAAGGAGGGTTTGCCTTCGACCGATGTGGCGAGGATGACCAGCGCGGAGCCAAGCTGACTCCGGAGCGAATCGGCGATGTCCTTGAGCGCATCGGCCGTGGTGACGGTGACGCGCGCAACGACGAGACGCGAATCGCCGTGGGCTTCCGCGTTTTCGACGAGGGCGCCGGTGATGGTGGACGCCTGCAGGCGCTGGAGCTGTTCGGCATGCCTGCGAAGGCGTTCGACTTCGGCCTGGAGGCCTTCAATGCGCTCTTCGAGATCAGCGGGAACCGCACCGAGCCGCTCGGCAAGCTGGACCAGGCGGTCCTGCTGCTGAAGGAGGTGCTGTTCGGCCCCGCGGCCAGTGAGGGCTTCGATGCGGCGCGTACCGGCCGCGACGGCGGATTCGCGCAGGATGTGCACATAGCCGAGTTCGCCCGTCGCGTGGACATGGGTGCCGCCGCAGAGCTCGGCGCTAAAGGTGGCGCTGTCGTCCTTGATCTCGACGACGCGGACTTCGTCACCGTACTTGTCGCCGAAAAAGGCAAGGGCGCCGGCAGCCACGGCCTGCCGGTAGCCCGTGCGGCGCCATTGCACTTCGAGGTTGCGACGGACTTTTTCGTTGACCATCTGCTGCACTTCGATGAGCGCTTCGCGGGGGGACTGTTCGAGGTGCGTGAAGTCGAAGCGGAGGCGCTCGGGAGTGACGAGGGAGCCCTGCTGGCGGACATGGGTCCCGAGAACGGCGCGCAACCCTGCGTGGAGCAGGTGCGTGCCGGTGTGATTGCGGGTGGAGCCAGCGCGCCAGGTGAGGTCGACGGAGGCATCGGCGGGCTGGGCAACACGGATCTCCCCTTCGCTGACGCGGCCACGATGGATGATCGCGCCGCCGCTCGCCTGTGTGTCTTCAACAGTGAAGACGCCGGAGGAGGTGCGAATGTTCCCACGGTCCCCAACCTGGCCGCCGCCCTCGGGGTAGAACGGCGTGGAGGAGAGGATGAGCGCGCATTCCTGGCCGGGTTGGGCGAGTTCGAGGAGCGCATCGCCCGCGAGAATGCCGGCGACGTGGGCTTCGAGTTCGACACGTTCGTAGCCGAGGAAGTCGCTGTGGCCTTCGCCGAGCGCCTCAATGGCCGGCGAGACTTCGCCTTTGAGGAAGTGTCCGTGTTCGCGGGAAAGACGACGCTGAGCTTCGAGCGCGGCCTGAAAGCCGTCATCGTCGAGCGTGAACCCTTCGCCTGCGGCGATTTCGCGGGTGAGTTCCAGCGGGAGGCCGAAGGTGTCATAGAGGAGAAAGGCTTCAGCGCCGGGAACGATGGTCACGCCGCTGGCGCGGAGGCGTTCGAGGAGCGCCTCCAGGCGCTGGGAGCCTGCGGAGAGCGTGCGCAGGAAGCGCTCTTCCTCGACGGTGAGGGCGCGGCGAATGAACTCGCGCTGCTCTTCGAGATGCGGGTAGGCGCCGGAGAGCTTGTCGATTGCGGCATGTGCGAGGCGGGCGGTGAAGGTCTCCTTCACGCCGATCTTGCGGGCGAAGTAGATGGCCCGGCGGAGAATGCGGCGGAGGATGTAGCCGCGGCCTTCGTTGCTGGGGACGACGCCATCGCCCACGAGCAACGTGGCGGCCCGGCAGTGTTCGGACATCGCGCGGATGGCGTAGCCCTGCTCGACCGTGGCGCGTTCGAAGTAGTCCACGCCGGCGATTTCGGCGGCGGTTTCGAGGATGGGGAGGAAGATGTCCGTTTCGAAGACGGACCGCTTGCCCTGGAGGATGGCAGCGACGCGCTCAAGGCCGCTGCCGGTATCGATGTTCTGCGCAGGCAGGTCTTCGCGGGAACCGTCGGGGCTCTGGTAGAGCTGCATGAAGACGAGGTTCCAGAATTCGAGGAAGCGTTCGTCGTCGTAGCCGACGCCGATGCCTTCCCGAGGCTTACCATCGGCATCGAGCTGCCAGCGAGCGCCCTCGACGCCGCGTTCGGGGAAGTGGTCGTAGTAGATCTCGCTGTCGGGGCCGCAGGGGCCGCTGGCCCCCGGGGTGCCGTTGGGGAAGCTGAACCAGTAATTCAGGTCCTCATCGCGGCGATGGATGTGGTCATCGGGCATGCCCATCTCGCGCCAATACCCGTAGGCGTCGTCGTCCGTGAGAAAGATGGTGACGTGCAGGCGCTCCACCGGAATCTGATAGACCTGCGTGATGAGCTCCCAGGCCATCTGGATGGCTTCGCGCTTGAAGTAGTCGCCAAAACTGAAGTTGCCCAGCATTTCGAAGGCGGTGCAGTGGCTGAAATCACCGACTTCCTCGATATCCGTGGTCCGAAGGCAGCGCTGGACCGTGACGGCGCGCGGCGTAGTTGGCGTCTGTTCGCCGAGGAAGTAGGGCTTGAACTGCTGCATGCCGGCGCTGGTGAACAGCGATGTGGGGTCGCCGATGGGCACGAGCGGCCATGCGGGCAAGAGCTGGTGGCCGCGTTGCTGGAAGAAGTCCAGGTAGGCCTGTCGAATTTCGTCTGAGGTGCGAGGCGGGTTCGGCATAGCTTTGTGAAGCATGGTAGCAGCGCCGGGAGGTGTGGAGGAGGAGGGTGTGACGCGTGCCGGGTGGTAGCCACGTAACCCCGCCCGCAGCGGACCCGCGCCCATCGAGCCCGGGGCACCCGCCACGGCTCACTCTCGTTCGCCGCCCGGTTACCGATCCGGCGCAACGCGGTGGGTTCGGATTCGGCCGGCCGGGCACCAACGGGAAACCACAGCACGAGCGGTCGTCTCGTGACCAGCGGCGACGGAGCGCCGCGGCTACCCTCGGCAGATCGTTACATTGACAGGCGGGAAGCGCGCTGCCTAGGATGGCGGTGGACGCCTCGGCGTCCTTTATGTGTACAGGGCCATCGACGCACGTCACGATTCGTCATTCACGGCTGCCACGGCAGTTGCGCGTGAGGGCCAGCGTGAGCGCCGTTCGACACCTGCACTCCCATTCCCGAAACCTGTTGCTGGTTCCCGGTGACGCGCGATGAGCGAGGGAAGCTTAGCCGTCGTCGTTTTGGCTGCGGGCAAAGGCACCCGCATGAGGTCGGCGCTGCCGAAGGTGTTGCAGCCCGTTTGCGGGAAGCCGATGGCGTGGCACGTCATCCAGGCGGCGCGGGAGCTTCATCCGAAGCGCATCGTCGTCGTGGCCGGCTATGGCGGCGAACTCGTGCGGCAGGCGCTGGGCGCTGAAGACACGATCTTCGTCGAACAGACGGAGCTGCTGGGCACAGCGGATGCGGTCGCGAGGGCACGGACAGCCGCGCAGGACTGCGACGACGTGCTCGTGCTCAACGGAGACTCTCCGCTCATCACGCCGGAACTGCTGCACAGGCTCGTGACGGCGCGGGGCGCTGCCCCGTTCTCGTTCGCCACCTGCCGCGTGCCGGATGTGGGCAGTTTTGGGCGGGTGATTCGGGACGGCCTGAACCAGGTGCTGACCATCGAAGACCAGTTCGACGTGAACGCCCCCGACGTGACAGCGGAACGCAACGCAGGGCAGTACGCCTTCGAAGGCGCGTGGCTCTGGGGCCACATCGACGCGATCCCTCCGGCGGAAAACGGCGAGTTCTACCTGCCGCTGCTGGCAAAGATGGCGCACGACGTGGACCGGCCCGCGGTGTCCGTGGACGCGCTGGTGGACGACGTCATGGGCTTCGACGACCGGATCGGACTGGCAGAGGCGGAGCGGCTCATGCGGGCGCGCATCCTGAGGCGGCACATGCTCGGAGGTGTGACCATCGCCGACCCGGCGACGACGTATATCGACGCGGGGGTAGTCATCGCCGAAGACGTCACCATCCTGCCGGGCTGCCACATCCTCGGCGACAGCGACATCGCGACCGGCGCGGTCATCGGGCCGAACACGACGCTCCGGAACGCGCTGGTGGGCACGGACACCGTGGTGCGGCATTCCGTGGTGGAGGAGACGAAGCTGGGAGCGCGCGTGAACGTGGGCCCGTTCGCCCACACACGCGGCGGCGCAGTTATCGGAGACGACTGTGAGCTGGGCAACTACGCGGAAGTGAAGAACTCGGTGATTGGCCGAGGAGTGAAGATGCACCACTTCAGCTACATGGGCGATGCCGATGTGGGCGAGGGGACGAACATCGCGGCAGGGACGATCACCTGCAACTACGACGGTGTGAACAAGCACCGGACGACGATCGGCGCGGGGGCATTCATCGGCTGTGACACGATGCTTGTGGCCCCGATCACGGTTGGCGATGGCGCCGCCACAGCCGCCGGCAGCGTGGTCACGAAAGATGTCGCCCCGGGTGAGCGCGTAGCCGGCGTACCGGCGCGGCCAATGGCCGCAAGGAGCAAATAGAAGCCATGGAATCTGACCAATCGAGCGGTCATAAACGCAGACGCACGGCCTTCCGGGGAAGCAAACGGCGCGGGGTGGCGCACTGATGGACACTCCGACGATCGTTGCGATAGCCGTCATCGTCGTGGCCTCCGTGCTGCAGGCCATCGTGGCCGCGGCCGAGACGGCGCTGGAACGGGCGAGCGACGTGAGGATCCAGGCCCTGGCCGCGCGTGGAGATGTGCGGGCGAGGCTGATCGTCGGCAATGTGGAACAGCCCCGGGAACTCGTCGGGCCGCTCACGGTGGCGCGGGTGTTCACGTCGGCGCTGGTTGTAACGATGTTCGCCTATATCGGCGTGGAGCGCGAAAGCAACGCCGAAGCGGTCATCCTCTGGGGCATCGGCGGCGGCATCTTCGTGGCGATCATCCAGATGACGGTGAGCCTGCTGGCGGCCAGAGGACCGGAGACGGTCGCGCTGCGGCTGGCGCGGGTGGTGCGGCTCAGCAGGAAGCTGTTCTTCATCCCGGCGTTCATCCTCGGCCTGCCTTCGCGCCTGATCGCGCGTTGGCTGGAGGCCGTCACGCCGGATGAAGAGCTCGACATCCTGTCGCTGGTGGAGCGCGAAGAGGCGGCGGGAGGCGTGGAAGAGCAGGAGAAGCGCATGATCCGCGGCGTCATCGGGCTCGAGGACCAGACCGCCCGAGAGATCATGGCGCCCCGCATCGATGTCGCGGCGGTGGACGTGGAAGACGACCTCGAGAGCGTGATCGCGGTCATCACGGAGCGGGGATACAGCCGCATCCCGGTGTACCGGGAGAACATCGACGACATCGTGGGCATCGTCTACGCGAAGGACCTGCTGCGCGCCGTCACGAACGGCGGGCGCAACAAGAAGCTTTCGGAGCTAGTTCGCGAGCCGATGTTCGTGCCCGAGACGAAACGGCTGGACGAGCTG
>CAYYSD010000090.1:0-12944 GCA_964474285.1 uncultured Anaerolineaceae bacterium
CGAACAGCAGTTCGCGGGCACCGGTGCCAACATCAAGCAGCGCCCGTCGCTGTTCGAGGAGGGCTTCGACATCGCGAAGCGCCTCCTCGCAGGTGAAACGGTCAGCGGTAAGCGGCGATTCAAGACCGTGATCGACGCGAAGATTGCGCCGCTCCCGCCTGAGCCGGTGGAGTACTGGATCGGCGGCAGCGCGGAGCCGTCTGTCGACCGGGCCGCAAAGATGGGCGACGGCTTCCTCGGCGGCCCTGAACTCACGCCCGAAAGCGCGAAGCATTGGGCCCAGTTCTACACCGACCGCACCGTCGCCTACGGCCGCAAGCCCACAGCCATCGCCATCCGCCGCGACATCTTCGTGGGCGAATCCGCCGAACACGCCGCATCAGTCGCGGGCTCGATCATCGCGCGGGGCTACCGCGGCTTCCGGCCCGACGCGCTCATTTATGGCGACCCGGACACCGTCGCCGCGAAGTTCCGCGAATACGGGGCGATGGGCTACACCGACATCATCATCCGCCACCTGACCGACCACCACGAAACGGTGCTCGGGTCGATGGCCCGCCTCGCCGAAGTTCGGCGGGCCGTCATCAACGACTGAGCCGTCTCAGAACCCGTTGAGGCAGTGCGGTGCATACGTTGTCTTGAACATCGCGTCAGCGCGCGCCAGTACGCCATCGCCGCTCGCCGAAAGCCGCCCCGCACGCGAATAGTGGGTGGCACTCCGGAACCCCGCCATCAGCCCCGCCAGTGTGTTCAGCGACAGGAAGAGGTCAGCGGGGCGATCCGTCCGCCGCACGGACGTCGTGGTTCCGTCGGTTTCCATCATCCACGTTCCCTCGTTCCAGGGGCACATCGTGTCGCCGGTGATCTCGAACGTGAGCTCGCCCCGGGCGCCGTAGGGCCGCTGCGGGAGCGCCTTCTCGACGTCGACGATGCGCATCCAGATGGCATCGCCCGTCTTTCGGTTGAGCATCCGGGGTTCGAGGAGCAGATCGGGGGCCGGGTTGTCCTCGCCGATGTTGTGCATGTTCACCTGGCCGACCAGGTCGTGCCGGCGGATGTACTCCCAGAGGCCACGGAAGGCATCCATGTCGAGATAGATGAAGTCGGAGACGTCCATCTCCTGCGATGGACCAGGGCGTTGATGCGGCGCGTCGCGGGTGGCATAGACGATGTGGCCGCGCGCCTCTCCTGTGTGGTCGTGATAGACACCGACGTGAACGGGTTCGCCCTTTTTCGGGGGACGAAGCGTGGACGCGTTCCAGAGAGCGGCCGCGCGGTGGATCGCCAGGTTTCGCGGCGAGGCGTACTGAATGTAGAGCTGTTTGATGATCGGATAGGCGTCGTCCTTCGTCATCAGGGTCACCCGCCCGGACGGCTGCGGACCGGATTCGAACGCCACATAACGAGGGTCAAAGGAGAAGTCCACCCCGGCGGATGCCATGCCGTAGCCGAACCGCTGGTAGATGGCCCCCATGCTGGCATATAGGATCGCGATCGACTGTTCTCGTTCGCGCATCGTTTCGAAGCCCTGGGTCATGATCCGGCGGAGGAGTCCCTGCCGGCGATACTCCGGCAGCGTGCCCACCGCGGTGACGCCCCCCATTCGCACGGGAGCGCCGTTGAGACGCACCGTGAACGGGAACACGCCCATGGTCGCGACCATCCGGTCCCCATCGAACGCGCAGGTCGTCCAGTCCGGCGAAGTCGCGTTGATTTCGTCCTGGACCTCCTCGAAGTTGCCGGCGAACACGTACTGCACAATGCGTCCGTACGCGGCCACCTCGTCCCTGTCCTTGCATGCCCGGATTTCGATGCCCATGTGCGATTCCCCTGCCCCGGAATAGCCTGCCACGATACCAGATAGGATCGCGCGGTGGTTACGGTTGGAGCGGCGTGAGCGTGACGTCCTCGGTCACGTGGATGAGGTAGGCGGAGCAGGCGTCGATGCGAGAGAACCCGCGGGCCCATGACGGCGTGGACGCAGAACCGTAGGAGAGCCAGCGGCCGCCCTCGGGGGTGGTTTCCCAGCGGAAGACTTCGGTGTACTTCCCCGCGATGGAGGCAAGTGCGTCTCGCGCGTCCGCGGAGGCCCCGATGTAGACCAGGTTGTTCCAGCCGCTCTCGAGTTGCACCGGAAACGGCCCGGAAAGCGAAAAGCCGCCGACGAGCGTGAAGGCGGCCGTCGCCTCGTACCAATAGGCGTCTCCGGGGGCGAGGGAATCCAGCGTGCGTCCCATGGAGGTGCCAGCGAACCAGTGGCTGAACTCCTCGCTGCCGTCGATGAGGCCGTAGATGGCTGTCACGCGGCTCGGGAGGCCGTATTCCGGGGGGAAGACGAGCCCGAGGGATTGGGAACTGGCGCCGAAGAATCCCGCGTTGTTCCAACCCGGCCCAATGGTGACGTTGCCGCATTGCACAACGCCGGCCCCCACCCGAACAGACGGGCCGAACTCACTCGTGCTGCCGAGGGCATCGGTGACCAGCGCGGTCACCCACTGGCCCGGGACCACGGGCGGGTTCTCAAAGGCGAACGCGCCGAGGGGGTCGGCAGCGGCCGCGCCGACCGCAAGCGGCGTGAGTTCGGAGTCGAACCGCGCGCCGGGTTGATGGTCCGTGACGTAGAGTTCCACGCTGCATCCCGCGCAGGACTGTCCGGCGGTGCCGGAGATGCGCGACTGAACTGCTCGCGAAATCAGCGGGTGATTGCGCAGCGTATTGGCCCCGGAATCGCCGTCTCCGGCATCGTTCGGGTTGTGTTCGCCGTCCGCGTTGAGGTCAATGGGCAAGCCGCTGATCTCGTGGAAGCGGTTGGCGCGAACGGTGTTCCCGGCCACGCTGCCTTCGGCACTGTCGGCGGCGACCCTGACACCGGCTGCCGCGTTCGCGAGGGTGTTGAACTCCACGATGCTGTTCGAAGAGGGCTGACGTAGCTCGATCGCGACCGAGACCGGCGCTGGCTCCGAGGCCGGGTTCTCGCCGATGACGTTCCGTACGATGCGGGTGCCTCCAAACGGTGGGATGCCGCTGGCGCCGACGCGAACGCCTGCCGTCGCGTTGCCGATGTAGTTCGCGCCGGCCTGAGTTTCCGCGCCAACGGTGACGCCGGCCGCCGAGACCTGGATCCCGGTGCCCAGCCCGAGGAGTTGGCCTTCGAATGCCTCGAAGCCTGCGCGCAGGTGGACCACCGCGCTCTCCGCTCCGCGCACGTCGACCGCAGTCGTACAGCCTCCGGCGGCTACCGGGGCGCCGGGGCTTGCGAGATCGCCGATCCTGGTGCGCGCCCCGGCTGCGACGATGCAGGAGCCGCTGAAGCCCCGCACCGTGAGGCCGCGCAAGCGCCCGTCGTCTCCAGTGAGCACGACGCCGTCGGCCGGCACACCGAGAGAGAGCCCGCTGAGGATGACGCCCGCGCCGGCGCCGTCGATGCTGACGCCAGGACGGGTGACCGGGGGTAACGGCGAGGCAAGGACCGAGATTGTCGCCGGCTCCCCCGGGGGAAAGATTGCCGATGGGAAGCGGATCACGAACGTGCCTTCGCTGGCATCGGCGTTCACAAACTCGATGGCGCGCCGCAACGTGCAGAGCGTCGTGCTCGGACACACCGAGTCGCCGGGCGCGATGCCATCCCCGATGCTCGTGACTTCGACGATGAGTTCGGCCGCACGGGCGTCGCGGTTGTGCGGCCAACCTTCGCGAAGCAGTCCCGAGGCCACGGCGATTGCGAGCGCCAGCAGCAGCGTTCGCCCGGCATTCCGTCTCATTCGTGGAAGGATACGCGGCAGGGACGTTCAGCGGGACCGGCCCGTTCAGAGCGCGCGGAAGATTCGCTTCGAGTCGACGCGGACAATGTGACCCATCCCCGGGTACTCCCAGTGCCCCGCCATCCAGAGCCGGCCGTCGGCTTCGGCCTCTGCGAAGAGCTTTTCGCGCGACCTGCCCGCCTCCACGCCGTCGGTGTCCAGGTGGCTCGACCAGTCGGGGTGATTGAGCTGGAATGCGTGGTGGCTCGCGTCGCCGGCAATGATGGCTCGTTCGCCGGCGCTGTAGATGCCAATGGCGCAGTGCCCCGGTGTGTGCCCCGGCGAGGGAACGAAGGTGAGGTTTGTATCGATTGCCTTTTCGCCGTCGAGCAGGTCGAGCCTGCCCATGCCTTCAAGCGGCTGGACGCATTCGCGCAGGTGCGCCGACCCAGGCTGTTCCAACACGTCGGGCTGCATCCAGAAGTCCCATTCGGGCCGGTAGATCACGAACCTTGCGTTTTCGAAATAGACCCGGGAGTTGCCGGCGTCGTCATCGACGGTGTTCCAGCCCACGTGATCGACGTGAAGGTGGGTGTGCACCACGACGTCGATATCAGCGGGCGTCAGACCGTGCTCCCTGAGCCGGAGATCGAGGTTGCCGCGTGGAATGCCCTGCCGCCGGCGCATGCCAGCGCCGGAGTCGATGAGGATCGTCTTGCCGTCGGAGCGCAGCAAGTAGCAGGTGATGGAGTTCTTGATCAGGCCGCGCTCATCGAGCTTGTCCACGTATTCGGCACGCATTTCGTCGGCGTGCTCCGGGAGGAAGAAACCCGGGCTGAGCATGAACACCGCATCCTGCAGGGGCGTGATCTCGACGTTTCCGACTGTCACCGTGGTCATGGGCGCACCTCGACGCGTCATCCTACACGGCGTACGGCGCTGCTACACGAGCGGCCAGGGGTAGCTTCGGTGCGGACCCGGCCTGGGGAACAGCCCGTCGCGCAGGAGCGTTTCAGCACGGCCCACCAGCGCGGCCGCTTCGTCGGCGCTCACCATCTCCAGGAACGCGGCGGCCTCGGGGAGCGAAGCGTCCACCGCGTGTGCCGCACGTTCGACGTCCTTCAGCCACGATTTGCGGATGGGCTGTTCGGCCCAGTCCCAGATCACCGTGCGCATCTTGTACTGGTAGTGGAAGCAAAGCCCGTGATCGATGCCCCAGATGCGGCCGTCAGCGTCGAGCAGGCAATGGCCCCCCTTTCGGTCGGCGTTATTCGCGACATAATCAAAAACGGCCATGCGCTTGAGTTGGGGTACCAGCGCCTTCTCTTCCCGCTGTTCGAAGAAGCTCTTGCGAGAGTCGTGAGGGACGAACACCTGGAGCGAGCCCACACCATGCGGACCATCGCGCACAACGGTCGGCGGGATGAACGGCCAATCCAGCAGACGGGCGAGCCGGTAGGCCGCCACTTCGCGCCGGTAGAGTGAGCCGTCGGGGAAGTCCCAGAGCGGTGACTCGCCGCGCAAAGGCTTGTAGATCGCCGAAAAGCGTTGACCGTCGCCGGAGCACATCTGCGCGAGGAAGACGTAGTTCGAAGAGGACCACAGCGATTTGATCTCCTGGAACTCTGCCTCGAGGAGCATCCGTTCAGCGTCGCTGAAATCGATTCCGGCGGCCATCTGACCTGAGCTTAGCAGAACGGTGGTGCGGCGAGGGTCGGGTCTAAACGGTGATCGTTCCGCGCAGCACCGTAATCGCCGAGCCGGCCACGCGGACAACCTTTGGCGTGTCACCTTCCGCATCGACTTCGACGGTCGCAACCCCCGGGCGGCCCATAATGTGTCCTTGCTCGGCCCGGAACGGCGTGGAACGCAAGAGGCCGGTCTGCCAGAGGTAGGCGGCCATCCCGCCCGTCGCGCTGCCGGTAAAGGGATCCTCCGCGATGCCCGCGGACCCGGCGAAGTGGCGCGCGTGGGTCTGGTTCGCCGCGTCAAACGCTTCCAGCGCAAAGACGTGCGAGCTGAAGAACCCGGCTCCAGCCTCCAGAGAGCGCAGGCGCTGCGTGTCGGGCCCGAGGCGGCGCAGGACGGCGAGCGACCGAACCGGGATCATCGCCTGGGGAGTGCCGGTACTCACGACCTGCGGCATCACTCCGGGCAGCAGGTCGGCACGATCGATGCCGAGAGCGACGGCCACGGCGGCAGGATCGAGAACCGCGCCAAATTCCGGAGTAGCCTGGGTCATCACGATCCGGACGCCGTCCGTGCCCGGTTCTAGGTCCACGGGCAGGACGCCGGCGCTGAGTTCCTGCGTAACGCGCTTCGGCCCCGCTGAGAGGTCGATTCGGCCCTCTTCGGCCAGGGCGAACATGGTCGCGATCGTCGGGTGCCCGGCAAGGGGGATTTCCGTCCTCGGCGTGAAGAACCTGACGCGGAAGTCCGCCACCCGCGAGGGAGTCACGAAGGCCGTCTCACTCAGGTTCATTTCCCGGGCGATGGTTTGCATCTGGGCATCCGAAAGCCCTTCAGCGTTCGTCACCACGCCGCAGGGGTTCCCGGCATAGCGTTCGGTTGTGAAGGCGTCGACCGTCTTGATTGCGTAGTCCGTCATCGCCTGAGTTTAGCAGCCCGCTGCTGCTGCGCGGCGGCACGTCACGCCGTATGATTCGCGGCCATGCCGCTCTATGAAGATGACCCACTCGCATCCGCCATCGGCGAAGCGCTTGTCGCGCGTGGCGCCAAAGTAGCCGTTTCGGAAACCACCGCAGGCGGACTGATCAGCGCCCGCATGCTCAGCGTGGCCGGGGCATCCCGCTGGTTTGAAAGCGCGATTGTGCCGTATTCGAGTCCCGCGAAATTCGAAGCCATGGGCATGGACCGGGAGATGGCCCGCGAATTCGGCGCCGTGAGCCCGCAATGGGTCAGCGCCACGGCCGAGGCTGTTCGCCGCATGACCGGCGTCGCCTTTGGGGTTGCCGAGAGCGGCATCGCCGGGCCTGCCGGCTCGCGCCGTTCGACGAAACCGGTCGGGAGCGTGGCTATCGCCGTGGTCGGTCCCGACGGAGCGTGGGCCGAGGAGCACGTCTTTCCCGGCACGCGCGTCCAGGTGATGGAGCAGATCACCGAGCGCGCGCTGCAGATGCTCAAGGAAATGCTCGACGGTCGTACGTCGTAGGCGTTCGAGCGGGTCGTAAACGTTTGATCGCTTCGGTAAGATGCGTCCACGCCCCAGGGCGTCGAACCATCCCCGGAGAAGCCCCATGCAGTACTGCCGTTACGAGAAGAAGGACCACGTCGCCTACGTCACCATCACCCGTCCCGAAGTGATGAACGCGCTCCACGTTCACGCCAACATGGAACTGAACGAGGTGTGGGACGACTTCGCCGCTGACGACAATCTCTGGGTCGCCGTCCTCACCGGCGAAGGCGACAGGGCGTTCAGCGCAGGCAACGACCTCAAGTACACCGCCGAAGTGTCTCGTATGCCGGCGGACCAGCGTCCCCGCGGTTTTCCCAGGGGTGGCTTTGGCGGTATCACCTCCCGGTTCGACCTTTTCAAGCCAATCGTTGCCCGCGTCAATGGCTTCGCCCTGGGTGGCGGCCTCGAACTTGCGATGGCGTGCGACATCATCCTCATGGCCGACCACGCCGAAGTCGGTCTGCCGGAACCCCGCCGTGGCCTCATCGCCGGGGCGATGGGCGTCCACCGTCTG
This sequence comes from uncultured Anaerolineaceae bacterium, assembly GCA_964474285.1. Taxonomy (GTDB): domain Bacteria; phylum Chloroflexota; class Dehalococcoidia; order Tepidiformales; family Tepidiformaceae; genus JACRBT01. The sequence goes on from CAYYSD010000090.1 coordinate 7,451, forward strand.
CCGCGCCAGGCTCCCCTCAAGGCCGCGATGGGTTACATGCTGACCGGGCGTCACATACCCGCCCAGCGGGCCTACCAGCTTGGGCTGGCGAGCGAAGTCGTTCCACTTTCCCAACTCGATGCCACGGTCGACGCCTACGTGAAGGACATCCTTCGTTGCGCTCCGCTTTCCATTCGCTCCACGAAGGAGTCTTCGATGCAGGGTCTCGAGATGCCCCTGCAGCAGGCGGCAACCGCACGCTTTGAGTGGGAAACACGGCGGCGAAGCAGCGAGGACGCGATTGAAGGCCCCCGCGCGTTCGCCGAGAAGCGCGAGCCGAACTGGACCGGCCGCTAGGTTAAGGCCTGCCGTTTGTTCGTATCGCGCTCAACGGTCAGCCTGAGGCGCAGTGGATCTCGTGCGCGCGGCCATCCTCGGGATCGTCCAGGGCCTCTCTGAATTCCTCCCGATCTCGTCCTCCGGCCACCTCATCCTGGTTCCGGCGCTCTTCGGCTGGCCGGACCAGGGGCTCAGCTTCGATGTGGGCCTGCACTGCGGGACACTCCTGGTGCTGCTCATCTACTTCTGGCGCGATTGGTGGGTGATGGTCTCGCGCGGCGTCGCGGACCTTGGCAGCTACGGGTTTGCCTTCCCGAAGCACCGCCGTGAAAGCCGGATGCTCTGGCTGCTGGCGCTGGGGTCGATACCGGCCGCAGTCACAGGACTCTTGCTCGACGGGTGGATCGAGGTCAACGCCCGCCAGCCCTGGCTGATTGCGGTGATGCTCGCCGCCCTCGGGTCGCTCATGTGGCTCGTTGATTCGCGCGCCAGGCGGTCTCGCAAGGTTGAGTCCGTGAACGTGGCCGATACCGTGCTCATCGGCCTGGCCCAGGCCAGTGCCCTGCTGCCCGGCGTCTCGCGGTCGGGCGCAACGATGACGATGGGCATGTTCCGCGGACTGGAGCGGGATAGCGCCGCACGTTTCGCATTCCTGTTGGGCACTCCGGCGTTCTTCGGTGCTGCGCTGCTCAAGGCTCCGGATATCGCGGACGCCAGCGGACGAGAGTTGATGCAACTTGGTATCGGGTTTGGATTCGCCTTCCTGTCCGGCATTGTGGCGGTGCACTACCTCATGCGCTTTCTTCGGACGCGCAGCCTGGTGCCGTTTGTCTACTACCGCTACGGCGTTGCCGTCGTGACGCTGGTCATCGCGCTCATCCGCGTGGCCTAAGCGCGCCTCGGCGTAGAATCCGGACCACAGGAGGTCGCACACATGCTGGAGAGACTCTCCCTCGAAGGGCCGCCGCGGCGCGTCGTCATTGTGACTGGCGGCAGTCGCGGCCTCGGCAAGGCAATGTCCATCGCGCTGAGCGAAGCGGGCGCCGACGTCTGCATCGCCAGCCGTACGCAGTCTCAACTCGAATCAGCGGCATCCGAGATCGAGGCGGCAAGCGGGCGGCGACCGCTGATCGTGCCCACGAACGTTCAGGACAGTACTGCGTGCACAGCGCTGATCCGGAAAACGGTCGAGCACTTTGGGCGCCTGGATGTGATGCTCAACAACGCCGGGATCGGCGATCGGCGCGGCGGTGGCGCGAACATCTGGGACCTCGACGACGAGGACTGGCACGACACCATCGAAGTGAACCTGCACAGCACGTTCTATTGCTCGAGGGCCGCTTCGAAGCACTTCCGCGAGCAGAACGAAGGCGGCGTCATTCTCAACGTGGCCAGTGGCACGGCGCTCCGCGCTTCGCCGCAATCGTTCGCGTACGCGGCGGCAAAAGCAGGTGTCATCTCCCTCACCAAGAGCACTGCGGCCCAACTCGTCGGCGAGAACATTCGTGTGAACTGCATCGTCCCCGGGTACGTTCTGCAATCGCCTCCCCGTGACGACGAGCAGGCAGCTGCGAACCGCGCCCGGGGCCGCTTCAACCCCGTTGGGCGAATCGGTGAGGCCTGGGAACTGGGGCCGTTGGCGGTCTTCCTCTGTTCGGAAGCCAGCAGCTACATCACCGGGGAGTCGTTTGTCATCGATGGCGGCGGTCTCACCGGGGGCATCGCGCCGGCACGGTTCGCTCCGGAGTTTGGAATGGGAGGCGTCTGAAATGACCGACTGGGAACGTAAGCCCGGGTTCGACCTCGCCGGCAAGCGCGCGCTCGTGGTGGGTTTCGGCAACCCCGCCGGGCATGCGATTGCCCTTTGCCTCGCGGAGGCAGGTGCGGATGTCGCAGTCGCATCTGCCACGCTCGAGGGCGATGAAGTCATGGCTGCGAAGCGGGCTTCGCAGGCGATCGCGAAGCTGGGCCGCCAGACGATGAGCCAGGGCTGGGACGTCACGCTTCCGACCAATGTGCAGGTCGGTCTGAAGCAGGTCATCAAGGACTTTGGGCACCCGACGATCCTTGTCTACAACGCAGATCTTCCGTTTGCGAAGCCCATCGAGAAAACCACGGACATGGAGTTTGGCCGGGTCACGCAGGTGAACCTCGCGGGAGCGTTCTACGCGGCCCGCTCCTTCCTCAAGGAGCTTCCCGATGACACGCCGGGCCGGCTCATCTTCATCACTGGCCCGGCCACGGACCGTGGCGTCTCGAACATGGCTGCATACTCGGCCGCCAGGGCCGGGGTGGTCGGACTCTCCTCAGCGCTGAGCCAGGAAGCGGCGCTGCGCGGAGTCACGTCGAACTGCATCACGACTGGCTGGATGGACTACACCCCCGGGCGAGGCCCTGACGAAATCGGCCAGAACCTCCTGCTGCGGTACATTCCCATGCGCAGGTTTGGGAAGGCGGACGAACTCGGCTGCCTCGCCGTCCTGCTCGCCTCGGACGCCTCGGGCTTCATCAATGGGCAGGTGTTACACGTTGATGGCGGCCTGGCCACGCGGCTCTAGGAACCGGTAGTGCCATCGGTCAAGCCGCTCGCCGTGCGCATGCTCGAACAGCGCGGAATCGCCCACGAAGTCCACGCGTTCAACGCTGCCATCCGTTCGGCGGACCAGGTGGCTGCGGAGGTCGGCATGGCCCCGCACCTCGTCTACAAAACGCTGGTGGTGGAGCAAGATCCGCCGAAAGGGAAGCCGTTCCTGGTCATGGCGCCGTCCTCGGTTGAACTCGACCTTCGCCTCCTGGCGGCCACGCTGGGACTGAAGAAGCTCCGGATGGCGACCCATCGCGATGCCGAACGCGTCACAGGCCTCCAGGTGGGGGGCATTGGCGCGTTGGCGCTTACCGGCAAGGGATTCCCGGCATTGATTGACGAGCGGGCTCTCAGCGAGTCGCACATCCTGGTGAGCGCCGGTCAGCGCGGGATGGACGTTCGGATCGCCGTGCCGGACCTGGTGGCGCTCACGAACGCCAGGCCCGTGCGCCTGATCGCTTAGCGGTCGTGGCCGCGCATCCGGGCGATGTCCGTCTCGGACGCGAGCATGATCATGATGTCCCCATCGTGGAGCATGTCATCGTTTGCAGGCCCCACCACGAGTTCTCCCTGGCGCCGCCGGACACCGAGGAGCGAGGCCGTGGCTACGCCGGCCGTGAGTTCTCCGCACGTTCGTCCAGCCAGTCCGTGCTCGTCATTCGCCTCGAATTCGGCCAGGAGGAGGTCGCCGTGCCGCCCGGCGGCCAGCGTGTCCATGAAGTCCGCGGCAAGTGGCTGCAGCGCGGAAAGCACCATCCTCCTGCCGCCCATGCTGTAGAGAGAGATGACGCGATCCGCTCCCGCGAGCCGCAGCTTCTCCTCGTTGTGCGGAGAACCCACCCGCGCCACGACATAACAGTCCCGGTTGATCCCCTTCGCGGTGAGCGTGATGTAGGTATTTCCGGCGTCACTATCGCTTGCCGCCAACAAGCACCGAGCGTTCCGCAGGCCCGCGCGGTTGAGGGTCAGGTCCTCGGCCGCGTCGCCTTCCACGACAAGATGACCGAATGCCCGCGCTCGTTCTGCCCGCTCCGGAGTTTGTTCGATGATCACGAAGGGGGCGTGGCGCTCCTGGAGTTCGCGCGCAATCTCCTGCCCTACCCGGCCAAACCCGCAAAGGATGTAGTGCTCTCGCAGGTCTTCGATGTCCAATTCCATCCTCCTCTGGTAGAAGCGCGACCGGATATCGCCTTCGAGCGTTTCTTGCACGACGAGCGTCAGGGTATAGAGCATCGCGCCAACGCCCGCGAATATGAGCACGACGGTGAAGATCTTCTCATCGCTCCCGAACTCTTCGACTTCGCGGAAGCCCACGGTGCTCATGGTCGTTACCGTCTGGTAGAGGGCGTCCAGCAACGAGTACCCGGCAAGGACCATGTAGCCAACGGTCCCGAAGGCCATGACGCTGAGGACCACCGACAGCGCAAGCCGGAGCCGCCGGCTCGGGGTCAGAGCCTTAAGGGTCGATATCCGCGAGTGTCGCTGGTGCACCGCGGCGATTATGCCTGCATTGCGCTTTGGATGCCGGTGCTCAGCGCAAAAAGTCCTGGTACTTGCGTTTCATCCAGTCGCCCTTTGCGCGGTACTGCGCGGGCGTTGAGAGAGTGCCCCTGCGGCCGGACTCGCGCGCGTACGCAAGGTTGAGCGCCGCATGGTGGTTCTCGGAGACCTGGCCCATGCGGCGTGCCCGTTCGCGGGCCGCCCGGTTCGTCCACGACCTGCAGTAGTCAATCGCATCCTTCAGCTCGCCCGAAATGTCGACGATCGTGCCGGCTCCCGGCGGGGCCGCGTTCGGTGGAACAGGAACAGGGCTTTTCACACCGAACATCGTCAGCTGCTGCCCTTCGACAAACCGGCCCGTGTGGTCCAGGTATGCGTCCCCGGCCTCGACGACGTCGACAATCTCCGGACGCGTTTGTTCGTCGGCGACGAGTTCGTCATCGTCTCCGGTCGCCTCGTCTGTCCGGTGTTCATCGCCTTCGAATCCAGGGGACGCCTGCTGTTGAACGGCCGGGGGCGGAAGTTCGCGCTCCAGGTGTTCGATGATCGATGCCAGGCGCGGGTCACGGCCGATGAACACGTTCAGGAGGTTCTGCGACTCCGGCAGCGCCTGGTTGTACCTCAGCCCGCGCCCGAGCTGCTGGATCACGGGTTCACGGCTGAACACTGCGTCCAGCTTGAGGAGAACGCTCACGGTGGGCGCGTCGAAACCCTCGCTCGCTTTGCGCACCTGGATGAGCACGTCGTACTTGCCCGCGTGGAAGTCCGCGAGGCGGCGCTCGTTGTCGGCGTCGCTGACATCCGGTCCGGAATGCACGACCGCGCACCGCAGCGACGTGTGCCACTTACCAAACAGCCGGGCGAGATGGTTCGCGTGTTCCGTCGTCGCTGCGAAGACCAGGCCCTGGTGCTGACCCCGGGTCGTCGCGATCTTGGCCTGCAATGTGAGCGCGAATTCACGGACGAGTGGTTGGACGTAGTCTTCGTTCCAGCGAAGTTGCTGCCGGACGCACGATTGGTCGAACTCCGGTAGCTCGGCCATCTCAGAAGCCGTGAACTCCACGAGTTCGCCATCCGTCGTCCGGAGCTGGA
>CAYYSD010000091.1:0-3702 GCA_964474285.1 uncultured Anaerolineaceae bacterium
TGCCACACTCGCGCGGCTGCGCGATGGCTCCGCCCGCGCCGGGCGAACTGGCCGCCGGCCCGGCAGTTATCGCCGGGGTGGCGTGGGCAGGGCTTCGGGGCGTGGCGCGCGTCGAAGTCTCCGCAGACGGCGGCGCAACCTGGCGCCAGGCCCGCCTCGAACCGGCCGCGAAGGGGCTCAGCTGGGTTCGGTGGCTGCTCAGGATGGACCTTGCCGCCGGCAAACACGCCCTCACAGTACGTGCCATGGATGGCACGGGCAGCGCCCAGATCGTGGAGGCGCGCCTTCCCCACCCCACCGGCGCCTCCGGCTATCACCGCGTCGCGGTCACGGTGAAGAGACGCTGACACGCCGCCGTTAACGCATGCACACAGGTGGCCGTTTCTGTAGTGTGAAGAAGGCCGCCCGCACCGACGGACGGCCGCGGCAGGGGCATCGTGGACGACTCCGATTCGCTCTGGTTTCAAGACGCGGTCTTCTATGAGCTTCACGTTCGCGCGTTCAACGACAGCAGCGGCAATGGCTATGGCGATTTTCGCGGGGCGTCCCAGAAGCTCGACTACCTCCAGGAACTCGGCATCACGTGCATCTGGCTGCTGCCGTTCTATAAGTCGCCACTGAAGGACGACGGCTACGACATCAGCGACTACCTCCGATCAGCACGAATGGTTCCAGTTGGCCCGGGCGGACCGGAACTCGCCGTATCGCGACTACTACGTCTGGAGCGACGACGACCAGCGCTATGCGAGCGCGCGCCTCATCTTCCCCGACGTGGAGATTTCGAACTGGACCTACGATCCCGTCGCGGGTCAGTATTTCTGGCACCGCTTCTTCCGGCACCAGCCCGACCTGAACTTCGACAACCCGGCAGTCCGCCAGGAAATGATGAACATCGTCCGCTACTGGTTGGGGATGGGGCTCGATGGCTTCCGTTGCGACGCCGCGCCGCACCTGTTCGAACGCGAACACACCGCCTGCGAAGGCCTCCCCGAGACGCACGCCTTTTTCAAGGACCTTCGCGCCATGATCGACCGCGAATTCCCGGGGAAGATCCTCCTCGCCGAGGCGAACCAGTGGCCCGCGGAACTGCTCGAGTACTTCGCGGCCGGCGACGAGTTTCAGATGGCGTTCCACTTTCCGCTCATGCCGCGGCTCTTCATGGCGCTCAAGAAGGAGGACCGGCTGCCTATCGTCGAAATCCTCCAGCAGACGCCGGCGATTCCTGATACGTGCCAGTGGGCGGTGTTCCTCCGCAATCACGACGAGATGACGCTTGAAATGGTGACGAGCGAAGAGCGTGACTACCTGTATGCCGAGTATGCGCGCGACCCGCGCATGCGCATCAACGCAGGCATCCGGCGCAGGCTCGCACCGCTGCTCGACAACGGCCTGGACGAAATCGAACTCCTGTACAGCCTCCTGTTCACGCTCATCGGGAGTCCCGTCATCTACTACGGCGACGAGTTCGGCATGGGCGACAACATCTACCTGGGCGACCGCAACGGCGTGCGCACTCCCATGCACTGGAACGGCGATCGCAACGCCGGGTTCTCCACCGCCGACCCCGATGCCCTCTTCGCACCGGTCATTCAGAATCCCGTCTATCACTACCAGGCGATCAACGTCGAAGGGCAGCTGCGCACACCGACATCGCTGCTGTGGCGCGTGCGCAGGCTCATCGCCACCCGCCAGCGACACCCGGTATTCGGCCGCGGCACATTCGAAATGCTCTACCCGCTGAACCGGGCGGTCATCGCCTACCTGCGCGAGTGGAACAACGAGACGGTGCTGGTGGTGCACAACCTCTCGCGGCGCGTCCAGCCTGTCGAACTCGATTTGAGCCGCTGGGAGGGCAGGGTGCCGGTGGAACTCTTCGGAGGCAGCCGCTTCCCCCGGATCGAGACTGCTTGCTACTTTCTTTCGCTCGGCCCGCACGACTACTTCTGGTTCCGGCTGGAAGCGCCTGAACGGAACCCACAGGTTGCAGTGCCTTTGCCGGGAAGGTAAGCCCGCCGCCGTCCTCAGCAGATGGATTCGTACATCGGCATGGGGAAGAGCGTGGCCCAGATCTCGATCTGCAACTCGTCGAGTTTTCCCTCCCATTGCTCCCACGTGCCTCGCGCATAGGCCGCCTGGGGGCTGCTCAACGCCAACTGAACCGCCTCCGCGCTTTCGAACGTGAAGAACCCCAGCATCGTTTTCGCGGGAGTGCGGCCGCCGCGCACACGCGAAATGCCCGGGATATTCGCGACATCGCGCAGGTGGACTGTCCGAAACCACGGCTCGAACTGAGGCCGGATTTCCTCGATTGGCCGCGCCCGCAAGAGCATGAACGGTTCGGGAGTGTTCACAACTCCTGATCGTGCACGAGATTCACCACGAGATCGACCGCGGGGCGAAAGTCGAAGCGCGAATCCACGATGACAGCCGGCTGGCGAAACGGCCGGAGGCGCTCGCGCATCATTTCGTAAACGGCAACCGTCGCTTGCGACCAGCCTTCGCGCGGAGCAGCGAGGCGTTCGCGGAGGAGTTCGTCCGGCGCCGTGAGCCGAACACAAACCAGGCGGGCGTCGTGGGCGACGGCGGCGCGGATGAATCGGGTGCGTTCGTTGGGCACCAGGTTCGTCGCGTCGAACACGACATCTCGCCCGCGCATCAACGCTGCGGTGACGCGCGCTTCCGCGGCGTGAAACACCCGCGCGTGCTCGCGCGGGATGTAACGCGGCGCCGGGAACAGCTCGCGCCGGATGGCGTCACTCTCAATGTGGGCGGCATCGAGGCGCGGCGCCAGCGCCGTCGCGAACGTCGTCTTGCCCGCGCCCGGGAAACCGCACAGCAGAATCAGCGCGACAGGACGTTCCATAGGCACTCAGTCTAACGCGGCGCGCCAAACCCATACTTCGCGAGGATGGCCTTGCCCTCTGGGCCCGTGACAAAGTCCACGAACGCCTTCGCGGCCACCGGGTTTTTCGAACCTTTCAGCACGGCCAGCGGGTAGGTCGCCACCACGTTGTAGGCAGCCGGGATTTCAATGACCCTGACGTCGTTCGCGGCCACGGCGGCATCCGTCGAGTAGACGATCCCGGCATCGGCCTCGCCGAGCTGCACCTTCGCGAGCACTCCACGTACGTTGGACTCGTTGCTTTTCAGGTTCGCCAGCGCTCTGTCCGAAAAGTCCGCCGCGATGCCCCCTGATGGCTTCGAAGCATTCGTGAGAATCTCACGCGCATACCGGCCGATGGGCACATCGGGCGCAGCCAGGACAAGGCGTACGCCACCCTTCGCCAGGTCACTGAACGACCGCACCGGCGAACCGGATTTTGGGGCGACGACGACCGGGTGGTTCGTGGCGAACGTGACGGGGCCGGCCGCATTGCCCTTGTCCGTGACGGCCTTCATCTGCATGTTGTCGGCGCTCGCGAATACGTCGGCAGGCGCTCCTTCGTTGATCTGTGTGGAAAGCGCAGAGGAAGCGGCGAAGCTGAACTTCACCTTCGTCTTCCGGTACTTCTCCGAGAACTTCGCCCCCATCTCGTTGAAGGCGTCAGTCAGAGAGGAAGCGGCGAACACCAGGATGTCGCCCTCGACGACAGTGGCAGCTCCGGTAGTAGACCCCAACGAGGGAACCGATAGCGAATCGTCGTCGTCATCCCCGCCGCACGCGGAAAGCGCACCGCACGAAGCCAGGGCAACGACCAGGAG
>CAYYSD010000091.1:3802-12911 GCA_964474285.1 uncultured Anaerolineaceae bacterium
CCATTCGCACCGAACAGCGCTTCGCCCTATGCTCAAGTGAACTTATGAAGACTTCCCGAGCGCGTGGTCCCCGCTACGCCGTAAGGGGGGGCGCGGTCTTACGCGGCGTCGTCCGAATCTCCGGTGGGAAGAACTCGGCGCTCGCGTCGATGTGTGCTGCCCTCCTTACCGACAGCGATGTCGTCCTCCGCAACGTGCCTGCGATCAGCGATGCCGAGAGCCTTGGCGAACTCCTGGAGAGCCTCGGGGCGAGATGCAGGCGGGAACGCGACGGCAGCGTCGTGCTCAACGGCGGAGGGGTGAGCACGTGCGATGCCCCAACCGAGCTGATCACCGAAAACCGCGCGTCCTTCCAGGTGATGGGCCCGCTGCTCGCTCGCCACGGGCACGCTGCCTCGGCACCCCCCGGCGGCGACGTCATCGGCCAGCGCCCCATCGAAGTCCATCTCTCCGGCTTTGAGGCGCTCGGGGCGCAGATCGAGCGGATCGGCGAACGGTACGTTGCGACTGCCCCCGAATCCGGGCTGCGCGGCGGACGAATCTTCATGGACTACCCGTCCGTGTCCGGTACCCAGAACGTCGCGATGGCGGCCGTGTTGGCGAAAGGCCACAGCACCATCGTCAACGCGGCCACCGAACCCGAGGTCCAGGACCTGTGCCACATGCTGAATGCCATGGGTGGGAAGGTGACCGGCATCGGCACACAGATTCTCGACATCGAGGGCGTCGAATCCCTCACCGGCGCCGACGTCACGATCATGCCGGACCGCATCGAAGCGGGCACCTACGCCATCGCGACAGCGATGACGGGCGGCGACGTGATCCTGCAGGACGCCCCGGTCGGTGTTATGGATGCCATCCTCACCAAACTTCAGCGCGCCGGCGCCACGGTTGAGGTGCTCGACGGCCCGCCGTCAGGCATCGGGAACCTCCAGTCCGGTTCGCTGCGCGTGTCCCGCACGCAGGAACTCCAGGCCGTCAGCTTCCAGGCGTTGCCCTACCCGGGCCTCGCCACCGACCTCCACGCCCCCATGGGCGCTCTGCTCACCCAGGCTGCGGGGGTCTCCATCATCCACGAACGCGTCTTCGACAACCGCATGCTCTACATCGGCGAACTGCGCAAGATGGGCGCCGAAATCGTGAGCACCGGGGCCACGGCCATCGTCAGCGGACCGACGGCGCTTCACGGCGCCCATGTGCGCGCGCTCGACGTTCGCGCGGGCGCTGCCGTGCTGCTCGCCGCCCTCGTGGCGGACGGCACCACGCATATCGACGAGATTTCGCACCTCGACCGCGGCTACGAATACCTCGAAGACAAGCTTCGCGGCGTTGGTGTCGAAATCGAGCGAGTCTCATGACAACACGAAGAACTGTGCGCTGCCCTTCAGCGCGAAGGGTGAACTGATGGGCATGCTCGACTTCCTCTCCCAGAAACGGGCCGGCATCGACCTTGGCACGGCGAACATCCTGGTATATGTCCGCGGCGAAGGCATCGTCGTCAACGAACCTTCGGTCGTGGCCCGGCACAACCGTGACAACGCCATCGTCGCCGTGGGCAACGAGGCCCGCGCCATGCAGGGACGCACCCCGGGCTCCATCAGCGTCATCCGCCCGATGCGCGACGGCGTCATCGCGGACTACCTGACCACCGAGGCGATGCTGCGCTATTTCATCGGCCACATCACCGGGCGCTTCAACCTGGTGCGGCCAGAGGTCATGGTGACCGTGCCCGCCGGCGTCACGAGCGTGGAACAGCGCGCCGTCCGCGATGCTTCCGAGCAGGCCGGCGCGCGCAAGCCCGCCCACCTCATCCCGGAGCCGCTGGCTGCCGCCATCGGCGCGGAGGTGCCCATCGGCTCCGCCCGCGGGAACATGGTCGTGAACATCGGTGGCGGGCGAACGGAAGCCGCCGTCATCTCGCTCTACGGCATCGTGGTCAGCGAATCCGTGCGCATGGCGGGGGACCGCATCGACGAAGCCGTCGTGGCCTACGTCCGCCGCCGCCACAACCTCATCATCGGCGAGAAGACGGCGGAAGAGATCAAGATCGCCATCGGGAGCGCCATCCCCATCGAGGAGGGCCTGAGCACGCAGGTGCGCGGACGCGACCAGCTCAGCGGCCTGCCGAAGACGATCACCCTCAGCTCGGTCGAAGTCTCGCAAGCGATCCAGGACTGCCTCGGAACCATCGTGCAGTCTGTCCGCGCCGTGCTCGAAAAGACGCCACCGGAACTCACTGGCGACATCATGGACCGCGGCATCGTGCTCACGGGCGGTGGCGCCCTCCTGCGACACATGGACGAACTTCTCACCCAGGAGACGGGCGTCCCCTGCTACGTCGCCGAGAACCCGCTCGAATGCGTCGCGATCGGCGCCGGCATCGCGCTGGACCACCTCGAGGTGATCAAGCGGAGCCTTCCGACGGAGGAGGAGAACCTGGTAGGCCTCTTCCCCCAGCCGGAGCGGTAAGGGGCCCCTGGTGTGGCCCAAGCGCTCGCCTTGCTGACGAGCGAACCGGTGTTGGCTCGCCGACCATGCCCAATGGCTCATCCGCTCAGCCTTTAATATGGAACGGATCTGGCTGTATATGTATCTGTGCCTTTAACATGGATCAACCAGATCACTCTTGTTAAAGGCACTGCGACATATGGATAGCGTAGCCGACTCAGTTCGGGCGGGGCGACATGTCCGGCAGCCAGCTGGCTACCAGGCGTTCATACCAGCGCCACTCCCGCCCCAGCCGGGGGTGGCTTTAGATGGTCATCTTCAGGAGCTCCTGTCTCGAGCAGATCGCGCCCTCGGCCGGCTGGACGGATCGATACTCACACTCCCGAATCCCGAAATGTTCGTGTACATGTACGTCCGCAAAGAGGCAGTGCTGTCGAGCCAGATCGAGGGCACGCAGAGTTCGTTACAGGATGTGCTATCGGCCGAGGCGGAGATTCTCTCCGCCGATGCCCCGCGTGATGTCGCGGAGGTGGTGAACTACGTGAGCGCGATGAATTACGGGTTGGAAAGACTCCCTGAACTGCCAGTATCTGTGCGCCTCATTCGCGAGATCCATGCCAAGCTCCTGAAGGACACGCGGGGTTCCCACCTCACGCCGGGCGAGCTTCGCACCAGCCAGAACTGGATCGGGCCCGCGGGATGCACGTTGAGCGAGGCGACGTTCGTGCCACCACCGCCATTCGAGGTCCCGCAAGCGCTCAGTGATTTGGAGCGGTTCCTCCATGACGAAGGGCCCATGCCAGTGCTGATCCGTATCGGACTGGCTCATGCCCAGTTCGAAACGATTCACCCCTTTCTGGATGGGAATGGGCGTGTTGGGCGCCTGTTGATCACGTTCCTGCTGTGTGAACGTGGAGTGTTGAGCAAGCCGGTGCTCTACCTCTCGCACTACTTCAAGCGCCATCGCTCCACCTATTACGATCTCCTGCAGACGGTTCGAGACGAAGGCGACTGGGAGTCCTGGCTGGCGTTTTTCCTTCAAGGAGTCGAAGCGGTCGCGGCGCAATCCGCCGGCACGGCGCGCGCGATCATCGCGCTCCGCGAGCAGCATCGAACGTCTGTCACTGCGCGTCTCGGTCGTGCCGCGGGCAACGGCCTCAAGGTGTTAGAACACCTCTACCAGCACCCAATTGTCTCGGTCCGCGACGTTGCGGAAGTCACCACGGCTTCGTTCCCGGCGGCCAACAGTCTCGTCGGCAATATGGTCACGGCAGGGATCCTGCAAGAGATGACCGGGCAGGTCAGAAATCGCAGGTTCATCTACCGGCCCTACATTGACCTCTTTCACGAAGCCGAGGTTCCGGAGTGAGGCGGCACCTTCCTTGAGCGCCGGTCTTCCCGTCGTGTAAGGAAGGGGCCCACCGCATGGCCCGGGCGCGGTTAATGCCGGCGCTCACTTCGCGGGGGACATGAGGGCAGGGGGCATGATGGAGAAGGAGAACGGTCGTGGGTCTCTTCGCTCGACCTGAACGGTAGCGCGCGGGTCGCGATACAGCCGGTCTGCACTCTCTGTCGTGCGGAGCCACGTCTGAAGTCGTTGACCTCAGGTTTGCGGTTAGCGTCCGTTCTCGTCGGGCCTCTTGAGGTAGAAAGTCATGCTCTGCATCGCGAGCACCGGGTCGATGTTGCGAATGCTCACTTCGCGGGGGACGTGCGGCATCATCGGGGTGTAGTTCAGGATGGCGCGCACTCCAGCCTTCACCAGCTTGTCCACCACGTCCTGCGCCGCCGAGGCGGGCACAGAGACCACGCCGACATCCACATGCTGACCTGCGAGAAACGAGTCCAGTTCGTCGATGTGCCGCACATGCACGTGGCCGACCGGCTTGCCGATGACGTCCGCGCTCGCATCGAACGCCGCGACAATCTCGAAGCCCTGCGGCCCGAAGCCACCGTATTCGACGATCGCCTGTCCCAGGCGGCCGACCCCCACAACGCACACATGCCATTGGCGATCGAGACCCAGGATCTCGCGCAGCTTCGAAAGGAGTCCCTGGACGTTGTAGCCGCGACCCTGCTTGCCGAAGCGACCGAAGTAGCTCAGGTCCTTGCGAATCTGCGCAGGAGTGACATCGAGGGCCTCGCCGAGGGTCTGCGAGCTGACCACCATCTCGCCACGCTCCGCGAGGGACGCGAGCGCCCGCGCATAGACAGGGAGGCGGTTGATGACGACTTCGGGGATCTCAAGCGGCATAGTGAATGAGGCACGGTGCTTTGTGAAATTCGTAACGCACGAAACTCTAGCACCGCCCATTCCGTGGGGTCAACGAAAGATTGTGTGACAGGGTTTTACCAACCCGCTGGACTGCCGGCGCCAGTGGACGAACGTCATTCCCGCCGGTTCGGGCTTTGCAACAACACCCCCCCATCGACGCTCAGGATCTGCCCGGTGATGTACCGCGCCTCATCCGACGCGAGGAAGAGGGCGGCATAGCCGATGTCCCAGCCTTCACCCTCGATCTGAAGCAGCGACGAGTTCCTGCGCCGCTCGCGCATGTCCTCGCTCATCCCGCCGGCATAGACCATCGGCGTGAAGACGGGTCCGGGGGCGATCGCGTTCACCCGGATGCCCTGCGGGGCGTGGTCGACCGCCATTGCCCGCGTGAGCGCTTCCACGGCGCCCTTGGATGTGGCATAAGGCGTCAGGCGGCTCGGGCGGGCCGCGGCGATGGAAGAGATGTTGACGATGGCGCCGCCACCGTTCGCAGCCATCGCGGGCACCGCGAACTTGCTGGTGAGTACCATGCTCTTCACGTTCACGCGCATTACCCGGTCCCAATCGTCTTCGGAAACCGTGACGACGTTGCCAGGCCCGCCGATGCCGACGTTGTTGTGGAGGATGTCGAGTTTGCCCCAGCGCGAAACCGCGGACTCCACCATCGCCTTGCAGTTGTCCGCGTTGGTCACGTCGGCTTCGAACGCCGCCGCCTGGCCACCCTCGGACTCGATCATCGCGAGCGTCGCCCGGGCCGCCGAGAGCTTCCTATCGACGAGGAGCACGCGGGCGCCTTCACGGGCGAACAACACCGCGGCTGCGCGGCCGTTGCCGATCCCGTCGTCGACCTGCGACCCGGCGCCGGTGACAATCGCGACCTTGCCGTCAAGACGTGGGCTGGACATGGACCTCTCCTCCCTGGCGAAGAACCCCCGATGGTATCAGGCGATCGGCCGCCGATGAACGAAGGTTACGTTCGCCATGGCGCAGGGTCGAAATCCGCGGGCAGAGGAATGAAAAGGCTGCGCCGTGGCCCCGCCAAATCACGGGTGATGTGGCCACGTCCGGTCGTATCGTCCGCCAGCATGATGTCGCCGGCGCCGAAGCGCCGGACGCTTCCGTCGGTCGCCTCCACCTCCACCAGGCCCCAGAGCGTGACCACGAACTGGCGCGCGGGCGCATTGTGGAAGTCCAGCGCTCCGCCGACCGGCGTCTCCCGGAAAACGACGCCGTTCGCCGGCACCAGGTCGGAGACCTTGCCATAGCGGCCCTGGTTCAAGGGCACGTCCAGGTCTTCGAAGTGTGATTCCCCGTCCGGGGTGGAATAGATACGAACGACCTTCATCGAAAGCGCTCCCTGGATGTGGTGGGAGCGATGCTACGCGACCGCGGCGCAGCATTCATCCCTGTTGATGCCGGGAGGTGGGGTCGAAATGTTCCCCCGAAAGGTGGAGCAATCCTTACCCGAACGGCCGTATGAGGACTCCACGCGCACACCGAGAATACGGACATCAGAGGGAAGGGCTACCGCCCGGGGGTTGTGACCATGGAAACCACGACAAACGGCAAGATCTCGCCGATTCGCAAGTGTGCGCGCTGCGGAGTGCCATACGACTGGCGGCGGTCCCCAAGCAGCTCGCTCAAGATGACCTACTGCGGGTCGCTCTGCGAGAAGGCGGCGCTCGGATTCACGATCGAATCCCTGCTCCGCGCCACCACGCCGGCACATCGCCTTGTTGCGGCGTAGCAACGCGCCTTTACCGGCTGTGACACTTTCGCAACGACGAACGGACGACTATCGACGAGCCTGATGGCACGGATCCCGCGGGAGCGGAGAACACGGAGGAATCTACGATGAACGAACTGGAAATCAAGGTGCAGACCCCTGCCGACCATGCCCACCACTGGGTGATCGATGAAGCCCAGGGCCCGATGAGCCCGGGACGCTGCAAGAAGTGCGGCGCGACGAAGGCCTTCAAGAACTGGCTTTCGGAGACCGACTTCATCACCAACGAAGAGCATCGCATCGCCGCCTGACGCGTGGACGAAGGCTACCAGATTGTCTCCACGACGCCGGAGTGTCGGATCAGCCTATCTGCCGACACAACCGGGCAGCCGAGTTCGAGTGCTGACGCGACGATGATCCGATCAGCAGGATCTTTGTGAAAACTGGGGCCAAGCCGCGTCGCCCGGACGGCTATGGCAGGAGTCAGCGGCACGAGATGCAGAGCAGGGTTGGTGAACGCCCGATGCATCCAGGTTGACGCGTCTGGCAAGAGTGCCACTCGCCCTTTCGATTCCAGTAGCGCCAGTTCGTAGCAGCTGATGGCACAGACTCCGATCGACTCGGAGTCATCCATGGCGCGCTGCGCCCCCGCAGACAGTCTCGCATCGCCGGAAGTCCACCATGCCCAGGCGTGCGTGTCGACGATGATCACACGAGTTCTCCCCAATCCTCCTCATCCATCGGCGACACGATATCGCCGAGTGTAATCACGCTGCCCTTGAGGCTGCGCCAATCGAGGGCCTCGGACTCGGGCGGGAGCGGGCAGATGCGGGCCACGGGCTTGCCGCGCTTCGTGATGACGATCTCCTCGCCAGTCGCGTTCACCTCATCGAGCAAAGCCAGGCAGTGGGCCTTGAACTCTCCCGCTGCAATGGTGCGCTGCTTTTCGGCCTTCATGGTCACACTATATGGTCATCTGCCGTGCGCCGACAAAGGTGAGTCCTGGCAACCGGCCAGCCGTCATCGCCGCTCACCGTTGAACTCGGACGATATCTGCGCGTCTAGGGTGCGACTTCGGTGATCTGCTGGAAGAGCGGGCGCGTGGCCTCATCGGCAGCATCGAAGAGCGGGCGCGGGAATACGCCGATGAACACCACTCCGACCAACAGGACGGCCGCCGTGACGCGCAGAAGCGGGTTGACCGCGAACCGCTTGAGCCCGTCCTCCGGGTCGAACAGGAAGACCTGCCGAAGGACCATCAGATAGTAGTAGAGGCTGATGAAGCTATTGAGCACGGCCAGTCCGACAAGCCACATGAGGCCGTCCGTGACGCTCGCCTGGAACATGAACAACTTTGACGTGAAGCCGGCGAAGAACGGCAGGCCCGCGAACGAGAACAGCGACGCGGTCACGACGACGGCCAGGAACGGCTGCGTTTCCGCCATCCCGCGCAGCCCGGCGATCGTGTCCTTGCCGGTGCGGTTGTAATAGGCCGTGAGTGCGGCAAACAACGCGAGCGTCGAGACGACGTAGCCGACCATGTGCAGCAGAAGCGCGCTTGATGCGTCACGCGCTACATCCCCCTCCGTGCCCGCGTACCCGATCGCGGCAATGACCACGAGCATGTAGCCAACCTGGCCGACGGAGCTATAGGCGACGAGCCGCTTGAGGTTCGTCTGCTGGATGGCGACCAGGTTGCCCATGGTCATCGTGATGGCCGCAAGGCCGGCCACAGCCCACTTCCATTCGTCTCCCTCGGCGAGGAACGCGCCTGTGAACAGCCGGAGGATGAGCGCGAAACCGGCCGCCTTCGAAAGCGTCGAAAGGAACGCCGTGATAGGCAAGGGGGCGCCTTCGTAGGCATCTGGCGCCCACATGTGGAACGGCGCCGCAGCGACCTTGAAGCCCACGCCGGCCAGGATGAGCATGAACCCGACGACAACAGCGGCGCTCGTGTCGTCGCCACGGGCCGCGAGGCCCTGCGCGATGCCTTCATACGTGGTGCTCCCGGTCATGCCGTAGACCAGGCTCATGCCGTAGAGGAACATCGCGCTGGCAAAGGCGCCGAGGAGGATGTACTTCAGGCTGGCCTCCGCGCTGAGGCGATCCCTCCGCAGGAAACCAACGAGGATGTAGAGGCAGAAGCTCAGCAGTTCGAGCGAGATATAGGCCGTGATGAGTTCCCGCGCCGCAGCCATGTAGACCGTGCCGCAGCCGGCGATCAGGAGCAGCCCGTAGTATTCGGAGACGGTCTTCGCCTTCGGGCGCATGTATTGGGCGGAGATGAGCGCGGTGAAGAAGACAATGCCCGCCGCAAGAACCCGGAAAAACGTCGTGAAGTCGTCGACCTGGATGAGGTCCTGGAACAGTTTGGGCTCATCGCCGGCCCAGAACAGGCTCGCGCCAGCCCAGGCGAGTGCGCCGAGCGCCGTCAGGTAGGCAAGCAGATCCCGCCGGACGTTCGGCCACCAGAGCTCGATGGCGACGATGAGCACAGCCGCGCCGGCGGCGATGAATTCAGGGATGAACAGGGCGTAGTCGCGCTCCATCAGTTCGTCACCCCGGGCAGGATGGTGACGCTCTGGGCGATGCGATCAGTGAACAGCGGCCACCAGACGCCCATCAGGACGATCGACCCGATGAGCAGTCCGCCGGCCATC
>CAYYSD010000092.1:0-12784 GCA_964474285.1 uncultured Anaerolineaceae bacterium
TCCATGAACGTGCTCCACAGGAAGGTGGATAAGACGATGAACCCGCGGGCAGCCGCATCCGCCCCAGCCGCGAGGCCAGCTCGAATCCCGGGAGCCTCCACGCCGGCCGCGTCGAAGGCGTCGAGGAGGCCGTGGAAGAATGATTTACCGGTGGTCGCGCCGCCATATGTCGCCGACTGTTCTATTGAACGTGCAACCTGTCGTCGCGCCGTCGGGACACCCTTGCGCAGCCCCTCAACGAGCGTCTCGCGGTAGGTGGAAAGTGCTCCGGGCAGCTTCTGCAGGCGGGCCGCGATGTTCGCCCAATCATGCTCGGTGGCACGGGGCATGAGGTCGAAGGCCATTCGCAGCGACGTGGAGGCGTTCCGGTGGCCGCTCAGGCGGTAATGGTCGTTCGCGGCGACCAGCTCTTCCCGCAGATCGAGGACGTCGAGCATCCCGTCCCGCGCGATGCGGTCGCGCTCGTTTGTCAGGGGCGCGGCACGGAGTTTCGCGAGCGTCTCGCGACGGAGTGCGGACTGGGCGGCGAAGCCCTCCGGCGAATAGTCCGTGACTTCATCATCGTGTCCACTTACGCCAATCCCCGTTGCATTGATCGGGTCGAGCGCCGCGGCCGCGTCAACGTTGTCGCTTGCTATCTGGTAGATCGGGCTCATCGGGGGCGTCTCAGGCATGGCGTCCGTCCGGCGTGATTGCTGATTATGGACCGGTCCCGGCGCTGGCGGCAGTCAGCTCAGTCACGCCAGGGAAGGCCGCCGGCGAGGGACATGAAATCGGCGTGGGCAGCTTCCGTCGCCGCGCAGACGATCGCGTCGCAGAAAATCGTTGCCGGCGCGCCGGTCCGGTCCGTGACGAAGCCGCCGGCTTCGGAAACGAGAAGGAGCCCGGCAGCGAAGTCCCAGGGCTCGAGCCGCGTGTGCACGTAGATGTCCCATCTGCCTGCCGCGAGATAGGCCATGCCAAGCGCGGGGCCGCCAGGAATTCGGAACGACTCCATCCCTGGCCAGAGGCTGAGAATGGCCTCGAGCTGGCGCCGGGCACGCAGGTCGTCGTAGCCCAGGTCGAATGCGACAACGCTCTGGCGCACGGAGCGGACGGCCGACGTCGTGATCTTGCGGTTGTTGAGGAAGCACCCTTCGCCGCGAAGCGCGAGGTACTCTTCGCGCAGTGGCGGATTGATGGTGATGGCGAGCTGGGGTTCGCTTTCGTGGCAGAGCGCCATGGTGAAGGCAAAGTGCGGCAGCCCGCGTGAGAAGTTCTTCGTGCCGTCCACGGGGTCGATCACCCACATCCAGCCGTTGGAGCGCACCCCGGCCGCCGTCTCTTCGCTGAGGATGGCGTGGGTGGGGAACTCTGTGCGGAGGATGTCCATGACGGCCCGTTCCACGGCCGTATCGGTTTCGGTGAGCAGGTTCCCGCGCCCTTTGACGGCGGTCACTGTGGCGCGCCCGAACTTGTCGCGCATGATCTGGCCCGCGGCCTTGCCGCATTCGCGTGCCACGAGACGAGCTGACTTGCCAGTGACGGAGACGGGGAGCGGAAGCTGCCTGGCCATCCACACAGCGTACGGTCCACGCACGGTTGCCGGTAGCCAGCGGTTAGACTGGCCGCGATGACGTTCCTGCTCGGCCTCGACCTCGCCTGGACCCCGCACAACGAAACCGGTGTGTGCCTTCTCGAGACCCACGGGTCCAGGGTCGAGCTGCGGCGCCTCGGTTGCGCAGTCGAATCCGCGGTCAGCTTTGCGCAGACAGTCACGGAACTCGGACCCGATGTTGTGGTCGCGGTGGATGCGCCCCTCGTTCGCACGGCGAGCTGCGTGGCGGAGCGCGAGCTGGCGCGCGTGTTTGGGCGGTTCCACGCGTCCGCCTACACCGCGAGCGTGGACTTCCTGATGCGCAGGAACCTGATGGCCGGGCCGCAACTGGGCGAAGCCCTGCGCGCAGCCGGCGTTGAGCTGAATCCCACGTCACTGCTTCCCGGAGCGCGCGGACGGTACGCCTTCGAGATGTATCCGCATGCGGCTCACGTCGTGTACTTCACGCTTGAACGGCGGCTCCTCTACAAGAAGGGGCGTCTGTCAGCGCGCCGGACGGGACTCGCTGGCTATCAATCGCTCCTTGCCACACTCCTGGAGCGAGACTTGCCGGGCGTCGCGGCATCGCTCGAGCTGCATGCGCTCCTGGGCGAGGGTTCGCTGATCGGCGGAGGGCGTGCCCTGAAACACGTCGAAGACCAGCTCGATGCCCTCACCTGCGCGTACGCAGCGTTCATTGCATGGCGCGACGGCATCACCCCGGAAGAGGTGTTTGGGAGCCACCCGGATGGCTACATCGTGGTCCCCGGCATGCACCGGGACACGCGCCTCGCGCCAATCCGGCGAGGACTCTGACCCTACATTCGCTCCGGGGCGGTCATTCCCATGATGCCGAGGACGCGGGCGAGAGAGATCTTGGCCGCAAGGACGAGGCGGAGGCGCGCCCGCGTCAGGGCGGCGTCTTCCGTGATCACCTTGAGCGATGAATCGTTCTGCTGCTTGAAGGCGTCGTTGAACGCGTGGAATGCGTTCGCCAGCGACATCGCGTAGTGGGGGAGGTGCTGCGGTTCGAAGCTGGTCGAACACAACTCGATCACGTCCGTGAGGCGCATCATTTCGCGAATGAGAGCAAGTTCTTGCGGCTGGGTGAGCAGGGCGACATCCCCATCCTCCGGCGAAACCCCGGATTCGACGGCCCGTGCCAGGATGCCGGCGAGGCGCGCATGCGCGTACTGCACATAAAACACCGGGTTCTCGCTCGACTGCTGCACCGCGAGATCGAGATCGAACTCCATCTGGGAACCGGGCGAGCGGAGGAGGAAGAAGAAGCGGGCCGCGTCGGCGCCCACCTCCTCAACGAGCTCATCCAGGGTGATGATCTCCCCGCCACGCTTGGAAAGACGAACGACTTCGCCGCCGCGCTTCAGCACCACCAGCTGGTAGAGCAGGATGTGGAGGTTGGCGGCATCGGCGCCGACCGCGCCGGTGGCGGTCTTCAGGCGCGAGACGTGGCCGTGGTGGTCGGCCCCCCAGACATCGATCACGAGTGAAAAGCCGCGCCGGACGAACTTGTCGTAGTGGTAGGCAATGTCGCTCGCGTAGTACGTCGGGCGCCCATCGGATCGGACGACCACGTTGTCCTTGTCTTCGCCCAATTCGCTCGATGAGAACCAGGTGGCGCCTTCGCGCTCCACCAGGTATCCCTTCTCGCGAAGGATGGCCATCACCTCGGAATAGGGACCGCCGGCATCATAGAGGGACTTCTCGCTGAACCAGCGGTCATAGTTGACGCCGAAGGCAATGGCTGAGTCGCGGATCTGGCGAACCATAAATTCCACGCCGAGGTTGCCGAGTTCCGGCGGCGCTGGCTCGCCGGGAGGGCGCAGGAAACTGTCGCCGGACGCCGCCCGGACCTGTTCGGCGATTTCCCTCATGTAGTCTCCCGGGTAGCCGTCCCTGGGAATGGGTACATCGCGACCGAAGAGCTGCTGATAGCGGGCATAGAGCGTCTCGCCGAAGACATCGGTCTGCGTCCCCGCATCGTTGACGTAGTACTCGCGTTCGACTTCGTAGCCCGCGGCGGCCAGCACGGACGCCATGGCATCGCCGATAGCCGCGCCGCGCCCGTTGCCGACGTGCAGCGGGCCCGTCGGGTTGGCGGAGACGAATTCGACCTGGGCCCGCTTTCCCTTGCCAATGTCGAGGTCTGCATAGTGGGGGCCTGCCGCAATCACGTGTTCGACCTGGGACTGGATGAAGGCCGGCGTGAGCCGGAGGTTAATGAACCCCGGCGGCGCGACGGTTGGCGTTTCCAGGACTCCGCCCGCGTCCAGGTGCTTGACGATCGCCTCCGCCACCTGCATGGGCGGTTTCATGGCGGCGCGGGACATGCGCAGCGGGAGCGTGCTGGCGTAGTCCCCGTGGGTGGGATCTTTCGGCCGTTCTATCGTCGCGCCGTTAATCGCGACATCGGGCAAATCACCCGCGGCAACGGCGGTTGCGACAGCGCGGGTGAGCAGTGCCTCCACGTGCGATCGGATGGTTTGTGTGTCTGGCATTGGTCTGGTCAAGGGTAGACGGAAGCGCCGGGAAGCGAAACTCGCTGTTAGCCCTGGTCGAACGGAAAGCCGCGATGGCGGGCGAGCTGCATCAACTCCCGGGCGGCATCTTCGGCGTTCGCGATGACCTCACCTGGATAGTTGTAGAACCGCTGATGCTCTTCGAACTCGTCCTGGTCCAGGAGCTGGACCCAGCCATTCGGCTTCACGGAGACGTCGAGATCGAGGTCCACATAGCGGAGATAGCAGCCATCGTATTCCGGCGGTGTGGTCACGTTGCAGTACCAGAGGTTCACGTCGCAGCCAGGGCGCGACAGGCGAAACACGTTGTACCAGCGGTCTCGCCAGAAGTAGACGTGGCTGTCGTACGGAGAACGGAACTCCCCGCGGCTCGTGTAGATCGGCGTTCGGGCCCGGTAACGAGCGATGAGCAGATTGCCATCGTCGGAGACAGTGGTGAAGGGTTGCACCCAATGGGCAGTACCGTCGTATTTCGTGGCGCGCAACAGGAATCGATTCCCCGGGCAGGCGACGTTCGGCGGTTGGGGCTCCATCCCCGGATCTTACAGATCCAACTGGCATTCCGGGAGAAATTACGGTGAAGTTGTGAGAATTTCTCGTTCAAACCAGCGGGAATTGGGGCGTCCGTCGTTAATTATTGGCGAGAGCCACACCAAAAACGATGCCTGCGACGATCGCGACGACACCCAGGACAGCGGCGATCGTGACCTGTGCGCTGGTGAAGTCCGGGCGAATGTCATGGTGCATGGGGGCTGCGTTGGGGTCGTCGTGCGTGTCGGCCACGGTGTCTCCAGTGGGCTGAGCTGTGCCCATTGTCCGCTGAACGCGTCTTTGGCGCACAGCGGTCCACCCGCGCTGGCACAAACCTGGCCTTTTCGAAATCACCCATTCGGAGGGGTATCGTTCACCGGGCCGATGGTAGGCTAGGCAATGTCGCGGCCCAGCCCGCCGGCGGCCTGGCCGTGGATGACGGAGATCGCTGAGCCATGGGAGTGAGGGCCCGGGCGCTGAGCATACCGCCCGGCGTGCCTTGAACGATCACCTACCGGATGGGGAGAACAGACGGATGACCAGTACCACCCTGAGCGAAGCGGTTATCGATGCCCGCGACGTGGTGAAGACCTACGACACCGGAATCGTGAAGGTCCACGCCCTCCAGGGCGTGAGCCTGCAGGTTCCGCGCGGGGAGATGCTTGCGATCATGGGCCCTTCCGGCTGCGGGAAGACCACCCTGCTCAACTCACTTTCGGGCCTCGACGACTTTGATTCGGGAAGCGTTCACATCAACGGGCTCGACATCACACGCATGCCCGACGACAAGAAAACCGAGTTTCGCGCGAAGGACATGGGCTTTGTCTTCCAGACCTACAACCTCCTGCCCGTCCTGAGTGCCGTCGAGAACGTCGAGCTGCCGCTCATCGTCTCCGGGACGCGTCCCAGGGTGGCACGCGAGATGGCGCTCGCGGCATTGGACCGCGTTCACCTTCGCGACTGGGCTAACCAGCGTCCCTCTCAGTTGTCCGGCGGCCAGCGTCAGCGCGTCACCATCGCCCGCGCACTCGTAAACACGCCCTCCATCATGTGGGCGGATGAACCGACCGGGGCACTGGATTCCGCCACGGCGACTGAGATCATGGACCTCATCGTCGACCTCAACAATCACGCGAACCAGACGTGCGTCATCGTGACGCACGATCCCAAGGTCGCGGCGCGTTGCCACCGGACCATCCACATGGCCGACGGACGCATCGAACGCGAAGCCACTCAGGCCGAGATGGTGGCGACGGCGACGGGGCACTAACGCATGAATGAACTGTTTGGCGTCTCGATGACAATGATCGCGCTCATCTGCGTCATCGCAACGGCGGCCATCCTGGGGCTCATCGGGCTGATCGCGGTGCGGAACCCGGTCATGTTCAAGATGGGCCTGCGCAATATACCGCGACGGCCCGCCCAGACCGCGCTCATCGTCATCGGCCTGATGCTTTCGACGCTCATCATGAGCGCAGCGTTCGGGACCGGCGACACGCTCACATCGAGCATCACGGCCGAGGTCTACAACGTACTCGGCGAAGTGGATGAAATCGTCGAGTACGACCTTGATGCGGAAGCGCGGCCGGCCGACCAGCAGGTGATCGCGCTCAGCGATGTCGAAGCCTGGCGCCAGGAGTTCGCGAACGACCCCGACATCGAAACGCTGGTCCCGTTCCTCGCCGAACGGCTGCCGGTGCAGAACACGAGGACCCGCCTGAACGAATCGTCGGCGCGCCTCGTTGGTTATCAGTCTCCGGAGGGTCTGGGCGGGCTCAAAGACACCGCGGGCCGCGCGGTCGCCCTTTCCGGGGCCGAAACGGCCGTCAACCGGGAGCTGGCCGACAAGATCCAGGCCCAGGCGGGTGACACCATCCTGGTGTTCTACGAGGGCCGAGCGGTTGAGCTGACCGTGAAGGCCATCGTCCCGGATTCGGTCCTCAGCGGCGCGTTCGATACGTTCCAGAAGCAAGGCGCCGCCGTCGACTTCGCCTTCCTCGCGCAGCTGACCGGTAAAGCTGGCAACGCTGACGGCGTCTTCGTTTCGAACACGGGCAACACCAGGACAGGGACGGACCGCACGGACGCCGCCACCGCCAGGCTCGAAGCCGCCATCGGCGAGAAGCCCTACCGCGTGGCCGAGGTGAAACAGGACGGCGTGGAAACGGCGGAACTGTTCGGCAACGCGTTCACGACGATCTTCGTGGTCTTTGGTCTGTTCTCCATCGCGGCCGGCGTCCTGCTTATCTTCCTCATCTTCATCATGCTCGCGGCCGAACGGAAGCCGGAGATGGGCATGGCCCGCGCTGTGGGCGCCAAGCGGCGTCAGCTCGTCGAGTCTTTCCTTGCTGAGGGGATGGGCTATGACCTTGGCTCGGCCGTCGTAGGTCTCGCCGCCGGGATGGCCGTCACGTTCGCCATGGTGGCAATCATCAAGGCCTTCGCGGGCGACAATCTGGGATTGGACCTGACGGTCACGTTCACGGTCCGCAGTCTCACCGTCGCTTTCTGCCTGGGCATCATATCGACGTTCCTGGTCATCTTCGCCTCGTCGTGGCGGGCGAGCCGTCTCAACATCGTGACGGCCATCCGCGATTTGCCGGATTCGCGGCCGATCAACGATGAAGACGCAACCTGGGCCGGCTATCGGCGGGCAGTGCTCAATGGCGTCGTTGCGATGGGCCTGCCGCTCGGGTTGTCCCTCTTCTTTTTCGGCCCGATCGGTCTGCTGCTCGGCACACCGCTCGTGCTGGTGGGCGTCATCAGCCCTTGGGTCTATTTCCTCCGGGGTTCGAGCTTCGCTGCCCCGCGCGCGGTGCGCACCGGCGAAGCGCCCGCAAAATGGCCGTGGATCGTCGGGCTCTGCCTTCCGATCGCCGGATGGCTGTTCATGGTCCTGCCCTATCTGATTGCGCTCCTGCTCGTGAAGCTCACGCGCGACCGAAGGCCCGCAAGCATCCCCACGTGGGTCGTTGTCGCCGGGATCGTGGCGCCGCCGTTTGGCTTCATCCTGGTGCTCTTGCAGAGCGTACGTGCGCGCATCTCGTGGTCGGCCGGCATCGGCGCGGCGCTGGGCTTCGCCGGGGTAGCGCTCGTGCAGGGCGGCCTCGACCTTGCGAGCTCTTTTTACTACGCCTTCGGCGTATCGCTCATCTTCCTCTTCATCGCGCTCACGTTGCGCTACTTCAAGATCCACGAACGCCTGTCGTTCACGGTCACGAGCGGACTTCTGCTGATCTACTGGTACCTGGAAGCGCCTGGCAAGCTCAACTGGCTCCACCGCGAACTGAGCGGCGACATCGAGATGTTCTTCTTGAGCGGGATGGTGATGGTCACGGCCGGTGTGTTCATCGTCGTCTACAATGCCGACATCGTTCTGCCCATCATCGCCCGGGTGGGGTCGCGCTACGGACGCATTGTGCCCGCGCTCAAAACGGGCGTCGCCTACCCCCTGACATCTCGTTTTCGCACCGGCATGACGATGGTCATGATCGGGCTGATCATGTTCGCGCTCGTGATGAACTCGACGATCAACCGCAACTTCTCCGAGGTCTTCCTGAGCGACGATACTCGCGGTGGCTTTGACGTCCTTCTCCTTGTCAACGAGAACAATCCCATCGACGACCTCACGCAGGCGCTGGCTGAAGGGGAGCCAGGCTCGCTCGGCGCACCCGATCCGGCGAAGGTCCAGGGCATCGGAGAGGTGCGCATCGCCTTCCCATGGGAAACGGAGGTGCAGAACATCGACAGGATCGAGACCAACGACGAAGTCGTGAGGAACGGAGTTGCCGTCGAGGAGAAGGTGGTCAAGCCGTTCCTCCGCTACGGCATCTACGGAGCTGATGATGAATTCTTCGCGACCACGCGTATTCCGATGAAGTTCCGGGGCAAAGGCTACGCGACCGACGAAGCGGTTTGGGCCGCGCTGGCGGCTGACCCAACGCTCGCCGTGATCAATGCGGCTGTGACGATCCCGCCG
The DNA here is from genome assembly GCA_964474285.1 of uncultured Anaerolineaceae bacterium. Taxonomy (GTDB): domain Bacteria; phylum Chloroflexota; class Dehalococcoidia; order Tepidiformales; family Tepidiformaceae; genus JACRBT01. Next base: position 8,627 of record CAYYSD010000092.1, read on the forward strand.
AACCCGTTCGGCCCACCTCTCGGAGACGACACCCTGCGCCTCGAACCGATAGAGGAGGGCTTCGAGCCGTTCACGCTCGACATTCGCGACCCTGCCTCTGGAAGGACCAGCACCATCAGAGTGATCGCGCAGATGAAGGACTCCGCCGACACCTTCTTTGTGCTCGGCACCGGGATGGCGACCGGCGGCATCGTGACGAGCCGCGAGGTTGTCACCTCCACCTTCCCGGATGCGAAGGCGCAGCGCTTCTATCTCACCCTTACGCCGGGAACGGACGCCAGGCTCTACGCGCAGCAGATCGAATCGACCCTCGTGCAGGCGACCTCGGAATCGCTTCAGGAGCTGTTGGATGAACAGCAGGCCCTATCCAACGGATTTCTGCTCGTGTTCCAGGGCTTCATGGGCCTGGGCCTGATCGTCGGCATCGCGGCATTGAGCGTCGTCGCCTCGCGCGCTGTGGTGGAACGCCGCCAGCAGATCGGCATGCTCCGCGCGATCGGCTACCAGCGGAGCATGGTCGCGCTGAGTTTCCTGTTCGAATCGGGGTTCATCGCACTTTCGGGGATTGTGCTCGGGCTCGGGCTGGGCCTGTCGCTTGCCTGGGTGCTCTTCACGAGCGGCGAGTTCGGCGAAGAGACGCGCAATAGCACCTTTGTCGTGCCGTGGTTGGAAGTTGGTATCGTGTCGGGGATCGCCTTCGCGGCGTCGATGCTGATGACGTTCCTGCCGGCTCGCGCGGCATCCCGCGTCCCTGTGGCCGAAGCGCTGCGGTACGAATAGGCCCGTTCCGGTAGACTCCGCGCGTGGAACAGTTCGAGCTGCTTGGCACGCGTATGTTCTCGCTCGAAGGGCGCACGGCGCTCGTCACGGGGGCGGGACGCGGCCTCGGAAAGACGATCGCACTCGCCCTGGCGGCTGCCGGCGCGGATGTGGCCTGTTGTGCCCGGAGCGAGCATGAGATTGTCGCAACCGCCAGCCAAATCTCGGGATTGGGCCGGCGGGCGATCGCGGTCAAGTGCGACGTGACGGCGGGCAGCGACTGCGAACGCGCCGTTCACGACACGGTGTCGCGGCTTGGGAGCCTGGACATCCTGGTGAACAACGCGGGAGTCAACGTTCGCAAACCGGTGCTGGAACTCTCATCCGGCGAATACGCGTCCGTGCTCCAGACCAATCTCCATGGTTACTTTGCGATGGCGCGTGCGGCGGGCTCCCACATGGTCGAACGAAGTTCTGGAAGTGTCGTCAACGTGTCCAGCATCATGGGCCGGGTCGCGCTGGCGAACCAGGCGGCCTACGCCAGCTCCAAGGGCGCTATCGAACAACTCACGAAGGTGCTTGCGCTGGAATGGGCCGCGATGGGTGTGCGCGTCAACGCGGTCGCACCGGCCTATTTCGAAACGGAACTCACGCGCCCCTTGTTCAATGACCCGGTGCGCCGCGAATTCATCACCGAGCGCACGCCGATGGGTCGATGGGGCCAACCGCACGAACTCGCGGGTGCGGTCATCTTCCTTGCGAGCGAGGCCGCAAGCTACGTCACCGGCCACACGCTGGTCGTCGATGGCGGCTGGACGGCGTGGTGACCGGCATTAGCCGAGGTGCGTAATCCCGACGATCGTCCGCTGGTTTTCGCTGGTGATGCGGTTGATGGTCGCGATGTCGGCAGGCGCACGCCTGGTCCGCGGCGTGCGAGCGGCGCGGTCCGCCTTGCGAAGCGCTTCCAGGTCGATGAGCGCCTGGCGTCGAGGCGTAATGGTCGCGTCGGGCCCGAGGATGTGGGCGAGATAGGTCATGGTCACGGTAGATCCTCCTGTTGTCTCTGGATCCACCGTAGCAGATAGTTCATGAGAAGTGAACAGTTGCGCCAGGGCAATCTATTGAACCTGTCTATCCCTGGTGAGGCATGGGCGAATTTGGCGAAGAGGATAGGCCTGACGCGAAGCAGACGCCGTCTTCGTCCCAGCGATGAAGGTTCAGGCGGGTTGCCAGAGCGAGAGGAGATAGCCATCCGGGCCCATCACCTGGCACTCCTGGGAGCCATCCACCAGCGCCGGAGCCTGCACGGCCACTGCGCCGAGACGGAGCGCACGCGTGTAGCTCGCCTGCACATCGGTCACCCGGAAGCGAAGTTCGGTTCCGATGCCCCGCGCAAGCCCTTCTCGCCGGAGGGCGTCGTACCAGGGGTGGCCCCGGTAGGATTCGTCGTCGTGAAGGACGATGCTGGCTCCGCCGGCGTCGAGAAGCGCATATCCCGGGTGCCGCTGCAGGACGGTCATTTCGCAAACATCCGCCAGGAACGCGGCAAAGCCGGGGATATCCGTGGCCCAGAGAATGAGACCAAGTCTGCCGTTTGACACCAGAGGTCACTCCACCCGCCGTGCGTCACAATAACTCACGGTCAAGTGTGAAGCACTGCACTAACCATAATGCGAATTAACGTGACGTAACAGGCCGAAACTTGGGCAGCGCTACGTCAGAGTGTGATTCCCACGTGACTTCTACGGGCAGTCCTGTACGAATTTGGTCGTTGGGGATGCCAATAATATTCGTCGTCAGTCGAGGCCCTTCCGCCAGCTGCACGACGGCAAGGTTGTAGGGGAGGTCGTCATAGAACGCGGGATGGTATTTCTGGTGCATCACCCCGAAGCTCCAGACTGTCCCGTTCCCGGAGGCCTGCTCCCAGCGAAACTCGTTGGACAAGCAGCGATCGCAGTGGCTCCGGGACGGCATTCGCCAGGCTTCGCACGAGTTGCATCGCATGAGCATGAATTTGCCTTCGAGCGAACCATCCCAGAATGGCTTCGACGCTTCATCTGGCTCCGGGATCGGCTTCGGGATGTCTGCCATGTGGTGCCTCAATTCGCGTGCGGGCTGAGGATCAGCGCCGCGTGATAGGAAAGGATGCCGCCGTTGCCGGTGCACAGGACGAGGTCGTTCTTCACCTGGCGGTCGCCGCCGTGTCCCCGGACCTGGATGACGGCTTCGCTGAGCGGGGTCATGCCCCACATATAGTACGCGGAGAGTTCTCCGCCGCCGGTGTTCGTGGGGAGGGAGCCGCCGGGGCCGAGCCTGCCGTCCTCGACGAACGGCCCTCCTTCGCCCTTCTTGCAGAACCCGTAGTCCTCCAGGGTCACAAGGACCGTATAGGTATAGCAGTCGTAGATTTCGCAGGCATCAATGTCGGAGGGTCCGACCCCGGCCATCGCGAACACGGTCTTCGCGGCGATTTGGGCACCCGTCACAGTCTCGGGATCGCTGCCTTCGCGGCCCGGGTCGCCCGGGTGGCCCTGCCCCATGCCCAGGATGTAGACCGGGGGCTGGGGCATCTCCTTCGCATCGGCCGCGGAACTGACGACCACCGCGACGGCTCCGTTCGACACGAGACAGCAATCCAGCAGATGCAACGGCTCCACCACCCAGCGGGAGTTGTGATAGTCCTCCAGCGTGATGGGCTGGCGCATCTGCGCCATCGGGTTGCGCGTGGCCCACGAGCGCTCCGCCACCGCAATCGCCCCGAGCTGGTCGTGGGTGGTGCCGTAGAGGTCCATGTGGCGGCGGGCGGCGAGAGCGTAGCCGGTGTTGGGGCCAAAGTAGCCGGCTGCTTGCGTCAGGCCCGACATGCCCTTTGGACGGCCGGGAGCTCGCTGGCCACCGTAGGCCGCGCCAGCGCTGCCACCGTCCTTGAGCGGCGCATCGGCGAAGACGCAGACGACGTGCTTCGCCATGCCCGCAGTGATTGCGAGCGTGGCATATTGGACCATCTGGGCGGCGGTCGATCCCGCGGCGTTCATGTGGTTCAGGAGGCGCAGGTTCTGCATACCCAGGTAGTTCTGGAGCCCCAGCGAGATCCCGCCTCCGCCTGTGGTCCCGGTCACACCGGCGTTGATCAGGAGCCCGTCCACTTCATCCTTCTTGAGCCCCGCGTCAGCGATGGCCATGCGCACGGCATCGGCGGCGAATTCTGTGGACGACCGGTAGATGCGACCCATGGGCGTGATTCCGAAGCCCGTGATGGCGGCAGCGCCGCGAAGCGGGTGCGACATGTGCGTGTCTCCTCTGGGCGCGATTCTAAACCAGCGCAACGAAAGCTCGCGAAGGGGCGATCTGCCTCATTGAAGGTGCTACCGAGGGGTAGGTGCTGCCTCAGAAGTCCTG
>CAYYSD010000093.1:0-6574 GCA_964474285.1 uncultured Anaerolineaceae bacterium
CGGGAAGGCGAGGCGATCGCCTGGCACATCCAGGAGGCGGCCGGGATTGCCCCTGAACGCGCGCAACGGGTGGTGTTCCACGAGATCACGAAGCCCGCGATCGAAGAGGCGTTCGAACACCCGGGAAAGCTCGACATGCACCTGGTGGACGCCCAACAGGCGCGCCGCGTCATGGACCGGCTCATCGGCTTCCCGCTGACGTGGTTCGTGCAGGGCAAGGTGAGCCGTTCGGCGAGCGCCGGGCGCGTGCAAAGCGTCGCGTTGCGCCTCATCGTCGAACGGGAGCGCCAGATCCAGGCGTTCCGCGCGCAGGAGTATTGGACGATCGCGGCCCGGCTGGCGAAGGGCCAGGGAGCCTTCACCGCCAACCTTTCGAAGCTGTATAACGAGCGCGGGCAGGCTGCGCCCGGATGGCTTCGCCCGCCGAAGAGCGAACCGGCCGACATCAACAACCGCGGCGAGCCGGCCATCCCCGATCAGGACGCGGCGGACCGGCTGGTGGCCACGTTCCAGCGTTGCGACTTTGCCGTGACTACAGCGAAGAAGGGCGACCGCAGGCAATCGCCAGCGCCGCCCTTCACGACGAGCACCTTCCAGCAGGCATCGAACAACCGGCTGGGCATGGGGGCGGCGCGGGCGATGGGGGTGGCCCAATCGCTGTATGAAGGTGTGAACATCCCGGGCGAGGGGCCAGTCGGCCTCATCACCTACATGCGAACCGACTCACTTTCGATATCGCCCGTGGCCCGCGGCGATGCCCGGCGTTACATCAGCGGGCGCTGGGGAGCGGATTATGTCCCGGACAAGGAAAGGGTCTATCGGAGCCAGGCGAAGGGCGCGCAAGAGGCCCACGAAGCTATCCGGCCCACGTCTCCAGCGCGCACGCCGGATAGCCTGCGAAGCGTTTTGGATCGCGACCAGCTCGCCGTCTACCGGCTCATCTGGGATCGCTTCATCGCAAGCCAGATGGCCGACGCCCGATTCTCCACGATGCGCGTCGAAATCGACGCGAAGGAGGGTGGCATCGCGCGGGGCGTGTTCTCGGCGAGCACGCAACAGCTTGTGTTCCCGGGCCACCTCGCCGTCTATGGCCGCCACGCCAACGAACAGAGCGACGACGACGACGACGAGGTGGAGGGCACGCTGCCGGCACTCGCCGCCGGGGACGCGCTCGAACGGCGGGCAGTCGACGCGGCCCAGCACTTCACTGAACCGCCACCACGCTACACGGAGGCATCGCTGGTAAAGGCGCTCGAGGAACAGGGAATCGGACGCCCGAGCACCTACGCGACGATCGTCCAGACCGTGCAGAAGCGCGAGTACGTGACGAAGCAGGGCCGCGCGCTCGTGCCACAGGAGCTCGGCTTCCTGGTCAACGACCTGCTCGTGGAGCACATGGGCGAATACGTTGCCGTACCGTTCACGAGTGAACTCGAAGAAGAACTCGACGAGGTGGCAGAGGGCAAACGGGGCTACCAGTCCGTTGTCGCGGACTTCTGGTCGACCTTCAGCGACCGGGTCGAGAAAGCTAAGGGTTCGGCGGAGAAGCGCCAGGAAGAGACGAACATCCGCTGTAACGTCTGCGACCAGGCGAACCTCGTCATCAAGTGGGGGCGGAACGGCAAGTTCTTCGCATGCCCGCGCTACCCGGAGTGCTCCAACAGTCTCCCGATGGGCGACGACGGCCAGCCGGTGTTGGTGGCTGCGCCGCGGGAAACGGACTATGCGTGCCCGAAGTGTGGCTCGGCCACGGTGCAGAAGTCGGGGCCGTATGGGCCGTACATCGACTGTGTGCAGCGTGAGACGGGGAAGTGCGACTTCCGCGCGGGCGTGCCGGTGGGGATGGCCTGCCCGGAGGAGCCGGAAACGGGCCAGCTGGTGGAGAAGCAGGCACGGGGCGGAAAGCGGGGCGTGTTCTTCGGCTGCTGGAACTACCCGTTCTGCAGCTACACGACGAACAGCATCGAGCCGGGCAAGATGTCGCCGGCGCGTTCGCCGGAAGAGCGTGCGGAAGCGAACAAGAAGTTGCTCGAACGAAGTGCGCGCGGGAAGGCCGCTTTCGCCGCGCGGCGGGCCAACGCTGCCGCCACGCGGACAGGGGGCGCTGCCGCCACGCGAGCCGCGGCAGCGCGAGCGAAGAAGGCCAGCTGAGCCCTCCCAGGGCAAATCCCGCTCGACGTGTGTTGATCGGGCTCCGAAATGCCGATTATTCGTTTGAGTAGGAAGCAGGAGGGGGGGCCGGCCATGCCCGTACCCATAGCCCACGTCATGAGCCGCCACATCGTTACGATCGATGCGGACGAGGACCTGATGGCGGCCCGTTCGCTCTTCGACCGGCACCACTTCCACCACCTGATGGTGGTGGACAACGGCAGGCTGGTTGGGGTGATCTCGGACCGTGACCTCCTGCGGAATCTGAGCCCGTTCATCGGGCAACTGTCGGAACGGCAGCAGGATGTTCGCACGCTGTACAAACGCGTGCACCGCGTGATGACCTCACATCCGATCACCGTGACGGCCGACGCGTCGATCAGCGACGTGGTGAGACTGATGCTGGATCACGAGATCTCGTGTGTGCCTGTGGTAGCGATGGATGCCCGGCCGGTGGGTATTGTGACGTTGCGAGGGATGTTGCGGGCCATGAACGAGTCTGCCGCGGCGTAGCCGGCGGTCCAACAGAACCGGGTCTTCCAGCGCGTGATCGTTGGGGCGGGACCGGCTTCGTGCTTCGACTGGCTCAGCACGAACGGAGGCCGCGGGTTCGTGCTTCGACTGGCTCAGCACCAACGGGGCCGCGGGTTCGTGCTTACGCGCGGGCTTCCGCGCGAATCAAGCGGGGCGTTCGTCGTCTTCGTCCGTGGTGGGCGCGAGGGCGCCGGAGGGACGGGGAGCCTTCGCCGGGGTTTCGCGCGCGACTTCGCGGATCATCTCGATGACACCGTGTTCGACGCCGTCGCGGGCGGCACGGATCGCGTTGAAGATGGCACGCGCGTTCGAACGGCCGTGCGCGATGACGGTCACCCCGTCGACCCCCAGAAGCTGTGCCCCTCCGTATTCGCGGTAGTCGAGGCGGCGCCGGACTTTGCGCAGTTCGGACATCAGGACGAGGCCGGCGGCGCGGTTCCAGGGGGTAAGTTCGACGGCCTTTCGTAGCTCGTTGAACATCAGTTCGGCCATGCCTTCGGCGGTCTTGATGACGACATTGCCAGTGAAGCCGTCCATGACGGCGACATCGCAGACGCCGCGGGTGAGGTCTTTGCCTTCGACATTGCCGACGAAGTTGAGGCGGGACTGGCGCAGCGCCTGGTTCACTTCGAGGACGAGCTGGTTGCCCTTGGTGTCTTCTTCGCCGATGGAGACAAGGCCGACGCGCGGTGAGGGGATGTTGAACATGCGCTGCATGTAGGCGGCGCCCATATACGCAAACTGGATGAGCTGGATGGGACGGCAATCGGCGTTCGCGCCGACATCGAGCAGGATCGTGAGGGTGTTTTCGCCCGTGGGGAACACGGTGGCGAGGGCCGGACGTGAAATGCCGCGGACCCGCCCGAGCGTGAGCAGCGCATGGGCCATGGCGGCGCCGGTGTTTCCCGCGGTCACGAAACCATCGGCCTGGCCGGTCTTCACGAGGCGCAGGCCGACCGCGATGGAGGAGTCCGGTTTCTCCTTCAGGGCATCCGTCGGATGGTCGTCCATGGTGACGACCTGTGTGGCGTTGACGACGCGCATCTCGGGACTATCCGGGGCCTTCGCCAGTTCGGCGCGGATGGCTTCCGAATGCCCAACCAGGGTGACGGCGACGCCGAGTTCGCGGGCGGCCTGGAGGGCGCCTCCGACAATCTCGCGGGGGGCGTGATCGCCGCCCATGGCGTCGACGACGATGCGTGGGGTCATCCGCCACTCCTCCGGGCAATCACGATCATGCGTTCGCTGTCGTTTGTTAACGGCCCGAGGTCATAGTCGCCGTAGATGTCCGCTTGCGCCAGCGAAGCCATTCTCAGCAGGTATTCGAGTTCGAACGGGTAGACGTAGCGAAGGTAGTGATCGGACTGGCGGCGGCGCACGATGCCTTCGGGATCGGTGGTCTCGTAGGTGACGCGAAGCATGCGGGTCTGGCCCGCGAGATCGTCTTCGTGCAGGTGCCAGACATCCAGCATGAGGCCGTCTTCGAGGGTGTCGCTGAAGACGAGCAGGGGCTGGCCGTTCGTGGCGGGGTCCAGCCAGAGGGCCGGGCCGGGTAGATCGAGGGCGAGGGCGCCGTTGAAGTGCAGGCAATCGTGGGCGGCCTTGAGCATGGCGATCTGCTCTTCGCCATCGGTGCAGTAGAGGAAGACATCGGCGGGGATGAGCACGAGGCCGTATTCAACGGGTTCGAGGGCGAGGTCGGTGAGGCGTCCCTCGATGAAGTTGACGTCGAGGGCGGCTTCTTCGGCCTTCGCACGTGCGAGGGCCAACATGGCAGACGACGGGTCGATGCCGGTGACGTCGTAGCCTTCGCGGGCCAACTCGAGGGCGATGCGGCCGGTGCCCGTGCCCACTTCAAGGACACTCCGATCCGTCCGCCCGGCGAAGGAGAGCCACAGGCCGGTGTCGCCCGGGTCGTTGTGGTGGATGAGGTCGTAGAAGGGGGCGTCGTGGAAGTAGGGGTCGGGCATGTGGAGGATGCTAGGGTCTAACAGGTACTCACGCTACGGTTGACACTGGTTCGCAAGTATCGTAAATTTCCGATATCGAGTTTTTACGATGGAGACAACGATGACGACCACACCCGCAACAACCACGCGATATCCGGTGGCTGTGATCGGCGCCGGGCCAGTGGGCCTCGCCGCGGCAGCCCACCTTGCAGCGCGAAACGAAGCGTTCGTGGTGCTCGAAGGGGGCCGTGAAGCTGGCGAGGCCATGCGCCAGTGGGGGCACGTTCGCCTGTTCTCGCCGTGGCGCTTCTGTGTCGACCGCGAGGCAGCGCGCCTGTTGGAGTCCACGGGCTGGCAGCGTCCTGATTCGGAGGCACTCCCGACGGGCGGAGAGCTCGTGGAGCGCTACCTGGCGCCGCTGGCAGCGCACCCGGCGATTGCCCCGCATGTCCGCTACGGCGCCCGGGTCGTCTCGGTGGGACGGCACGGGCTCGACAAGCTGCAGAGCGCCGGACGAGAGTCGCGGCCGTTCGAGATCCGGCTCGACGACGGCTCGACCGTACTGGCACGGGCCGTGATCGACGCGTCGGGGACGTGGGCCCAGCCGAACCCGATGGGCGCGGGCGGACGTTTCGCGGCGGGCGAGGCGGGGACCGCGGGCATCGCCTATGGTCTGCCTGACATCGAAGGCGCGGAGCGTGGGCAATACGCCGGCAGGACGACGCTCGTCGTCGGGAGCGGGCATTCTGCCATCAACAACGTGCTCAGCCTGCTGGCGCTGCGCGATGACGCGCCGGGAACGCGTGTCACCTGGGCGATGCGCCGGGCTCAGGTGGAATCGGTCTACGGAGGGGAGGAGTCAGACGCGTTGCCGGCGCGAGGTGCCCTCGGTAGCCGTGCCCGTGCCGCTGTAGAATCCGGCCAGTTGACGCTCCTGGCGCCGTTCCACGTTCGCAGCGTCACCCGCGATGGCGACGCGATGACGGTGGCGGGCGACCTGGGCGAGACGCCTCACGAGGTGACCGTGGACCGCGTGATCGTGGCGACCGGGTTCCGGCCCGACCTGGAGATGCTCCGGGAGGTTCGCCTCGCGCTTGACCCCGCTCTGGAATCGAGCGCGACGCTCGGGCCGCTGATCGACCCGAACCTGCACAGTTGCGGGACCGTGCCCCCGCATGGCGCGCGGCAGCTGGCCCATCCCGAGCCCGACTTCTACATCATCGGCAACAAGAGCTATGGCCGGGCGCCGACCTTCCTCATGGCCACTGGCTTCGAACAGGCCCGCTCGGTGGTGGCCCGGCTCGCGGGGGATTTCGAAGCAGCGGCCCGGGTCGAACTGGTGCTTCCGGAGACGGGCGTTTGCTCCAGTGACAGCGGAGGCGGCGGCGACGCCTGTTGCGGGACGGCCCCGGCCAGCGTGATCTCGCTGGAGAGCATCGGTGACGCGCCGGCAGCCCAGTCATCGAGCTGTTGCGGAGGACCGGCCCCGGCCGGGGCGAACGCCTGCTGCGCTCTCGACGCGGAGGCCAAGTCCGCGGGAGAGGCTGGTTGTGGATGCGGGACAGCCACCCCGGAGCCTGCAACGGCCGGCGTGGGCTGAGCGTGGCGGCAGCCGAGGCGACACCAGTCAGACAGATGGGGGCCACCGGGTGGTGGCCCGCCGCCATGCTCGGCCTGGCCACCATCGGCGCGTACGGTGTCGCCTACTACTCGATCGGCGTGCTCATCCCGGTGATCGCGGACGACACCGGGTGGAGCAAAGGCGCGCTGGCAGGCAGCTTTTCGCTCGGTGTGCTTGGGCAGGGTGCGCTCGCGCTGTTCTTCGGAAACCTGTTCGACCGGCGCGGTTCGCGGCCGGTGCTGCTGCCGGCGCTGGCCGCGGGTTCCGCTCTGCTCGTGGCTGCTTCGTATGCGAACACACCCTGGCAGTTCGTGGCGGC
>CAYYSD010000093.1:6584-12751 GCA_964474285.1 uncultured Anaerolineaceae bacterium
GGCGCGGTCGTCGGCGGAGGGCTGTATTACAACGTGACGATGGCGGTGACATCGCGGCTCTACCCGGAGCGGCGGGCGGCGGCGTTCTCGGTGCTCACGTTGCTCGGCGCGCTCGCGAGCCCGCTCTTCTATCCGATGACGGCGTGGGTCGTGGACGAATGGGGCTGGCGCACGGGACTGCGCATCCTCATCGCGGTGATGGTGGTGTGTGTCGGACCGGCGGCGCTGCTGGTTCATGCGCCGGCGGCCGCGGCGCCAATCTCGCGCGACCGTTCGGGCGTTCTGACGCTCCTGCGCGAACCGGCGATTCATCGGACGCTGGTGGTGGTCGCGCTGGCAGGGGTGGCAACCTCGGCGATCCTGCTCCACCAGGTGGCGGCGATGCAGGCCGCCGGGCTTTCGCTGTCGGCGGCTTCGGGCTTCGCAGGCGCGCGGGGCGCGTTCCAGATCCCGGGCCGGCTGCTCATGACGCCGCTGACGTCGCGCTTCGGCGTGCGCGGGAGTGTTGGCGGGTGCTACGCCTTCGGAGCGGTAGCGACGATGTTCCTGGCCCTCGCCGCCGGAGGGGGCCCGGCATTCGCCCTCGCGGCGGCGTTCACGGCGGTGGGCGGGATGTCGCTCGGGTTGCTTTCGCCACTCAACGGCCTCTTCCAGGCGGAGGTTTACGGCGACTCACGCCTGGGGACGCTGAACGGTGTGAGCGTGGTCGTGGCCAGCGTGGCCGGCGCCACAGGGACGTGGCTGGCCGGGATCACGGTCGACGTGACGGGTTCGTACGCCCAGATGCTCGTGGTGGCCGGTGTGCTGCAGGTGATGGCGATCGCGGCGCTGGTGTGGCAGGGGAAAGCGAAGCGAAACGCCGGGGCGTCGCGGTGACGTGGCGCGGCCCGGTCAGGGGCAGCAGTTGCCCGCTGGGACGCCTCCAGTGTTGAGCGGGGGCATGCCCTCGGCCGTGGGGCAGCAAACGGCGGTGCAGAACGCGGCGAGCCAGCGGACGGTGTCCTCGTTGAGGCAGTAGGCCTGGTCGCCATCGATGGAGCCGCAGATGACTCCGGCTTCCTTGAGGACCTTGAGGTGCTGGGAGACGGTGGACTGGGCGAGGGGCAGCACCTCGACGAATTCGCCGGTAGCGCAGGCAGTGCGCTTCGCCAGTTCGGTGACGATGCGGATGCGCGCGGGGTTGCCCAGCGCCCGGAAGACCGCGGCGGCGCGTTCCTCCTCGTCCGTGAGCCCTTCGATGTTCTTCATGTCGCCGTCCTGCCCGAAAATCCGTGTTGACCGCCCCTGTTCGTCATTATACGATGAATCGGCAAGAATCGTAAAAACTCGATGAGGTGAATGGCGATGGCGACGACGGGCCAGGAGATTCGTGAGAGCGTGAAGGCTTCCTATGGGCAGCGCGTGCGGCCGGTGCTGGATTCGATCGAGCTGTTGCCGATGGTCGGCGGCGACGCGTGTTGCACGCCTTCCGCGGAGGAGACGTCGTGTTGCGGGACAGACTCGACGACGGACGTGCAGGTAGACCGCGTAGCCGCGCTCTACCGGGAAACGGCCATCGACGACCTGCCATCGACCGTGACGGACGTCGCGTTCGGTTGTGGCAACCCGACGGCCATCGCGGCCTTGCGGCCGGGCCAGGTGGTGCTCGACCTGGGCTCGGGTGGCGGCATCGATTGCTTTCTCGCGGCGAAGATGGTGGGCGAGACCGGCAAGGTCTATGGCGTGGACATGACGCCGGAGATGCTGGAGCTGGCAGAACGCAACCGCGCGAAGGTCGGCGCCACGAACGTGGAGTTCCGGCGCGGCGAGATCGAACAGCTCCCGATCGACTCGGATTCGATCGACGTGATCATCTCGAACTGCGTGATCAACCTCTCCCCGGACAAAGACGCGGTGTTTCGCGAGGCATTCCGGGTGTTGCGGCCCGGTGGGCGCATGCAGGTTTCGGACATCGTCTGGACGAAACCTGTTCCCCCGGAGCTGAAGGGCGACATGGAGTCGTGGGCGGGGTGCGTCGCCGGCGCGCTGCTGGAATCGGAGTACCTGGACAAGATCCGGGCGGCAGGATTCGCCGACGTGACTTCGGACGCGGTGGACTATCCGGACGGAAAGGGAATCGCGTCAGCGAATGTCGTAGCCGTGAAGAGGAGTTAGCACTTAGTACTAAGTTCTAAGTACTAAGTACTCATCACTCATCATTCATTCAGCCGCGTGTTCGGCCATGAGTTCGATGAACTCGTCTTCGGAGTAGCCAAGGAGTTCGCGGTAGACGTACTCGTTGTGCTGGCCGAGGAGCGGGGAGGGGCGGCCGGGGTAAAGGGGCGTGGCGGTGAGGCGCCAGGAGGGCGCATCCAGGCCTACGGGGCCAAGGATCGGGTGGGGCGTCCGCCAGTTGTGCTCGCGATGGGCGAGTTGCGGGTCGGCCTCGAGGTCGGCGGTCGTGGCGACGATGTGGGCGGCGACGCCGCGGGCCTGGAGCGCTTGGGCGAGCACCTCGCCATCGAGCGGAGCGGTGATTGCGGCGAGCTTCTCGTCGAGCTCGTCATGGTGTTCGAGGCGGCCGGCAAGGGTGGCGAGCCGAGAATCGGCGGCGAGCGCAGGCTGGCCGAGGACGTCGCAGAGCGTGAGCCAGGCGGTGTCGTGGTGGACGGCGATGGCGATCCAGCGGTCCTGTCCGGCGACGGGATAGACGCCGTGGGGCGCCATCCGGGGATGGCGATTGCCCGCCCGGTTGGCGACATCGCCGTTGGCCGCATACTCGAGCACTGCGGCGTCGAGCCCGTGGATCATCGCTTCGAGCTGAGAGAGGTCGATGTACTGACCCTCGCCCGTGCGGCGGCGGTGGTCCAGGGCGGCTGAGAGGGCGAAGCTGGCGAGATAGGTGGCGAACCAGTCCGTGTAGGCGACCCCGGTGCCCACGGGCGCGCGGTCGGGCCAGCCGGTGAGGTGCGTGATGCCGGCCGTGGCCTGGAGGGTGAGCCCGAAGCCCTTGAATTCCGCGTGCGGACCGCCCTGGCCCTCCATCGACATCGAGATCATCACCATATCGGGGCGGATCTTGCGGACCTCGTCGTAGTCGAGGCCGATGGCCGCGAGAAAGCCGGGGGTGAAGCTCTCGGCCATGACGTCGGCCTGCGCGACGAAGCGGCGAGCAGCCTCGATGGCCTTCGGGTGGCGGAGGTTCATTGCGACGGAGAGCTTGTCGCGGTTGTAGTTCGCGTAGTAGGCGCTGCGGTCGAGGCCGGTCGTGCCCGGCTGGTAGGGTCCGCTGTAGCGGAAGGTGTCCGGCTTAAGGCTGGACTCCACGCGAATGACCTCGGCGCCCATGAAGGCGAGCGACTGCGTCGTGTTCGGCCCGACCCCGACCCACGAGAAGTCGGCGACGCGCATGCCCTTGAAGGTGTCGCGCGAATCTGTGGAGCCGCTGGATTCGAAGGCAACCGGCTTGCGCGCCATCGAGGCGGCCGAAAGCACCTCATCATTGTGCTGGCCGGGGGTCGCGGGAGCGGGGCAAAGGTCGACCCAGGGCGTGGCGGACATTTTGAACGGCGCGCCCGGCATCTTCGCCGTGACGCCCGTCCCGGCGATTTCGGTTTCGACGAAGAAGCCGCGAGCGTTGAGCTGGGGGCTCTCGAGGAGGTCCGCCGTGGTCGCGACGGGGCAGATCATGATGCCTCGCGACTGGCCGACTTCGTAGAGGTATTCGGTCGTGCGCGACGTGAAGAGGGGTTCGACCGCGCGCTCGAACTCGAGCGCCTTTTCGCGGCGGGGCTGCGCGGGACCAGTCATGGGCAAGGTGGCCCACTCGGCGGGGTCGAAGCCGACTTCGAAGCCTTCGCCGGCCAGCCACGTCGCGAGTGGGGCGTAGCTGCCGGAATCGCGCCAGAAGGCGATGAACCCGTCGGATGAGGGGTAGATCAGGCGGACCCCGGACGAGCCGAACGAGCGTCCGCCGCCCGCCCGCTCGTTGACGAGCTGTTCGACAGCGTAGTAGAGACGGGCGTTGCCGAGGGCGTTGACCACGGCCTCCTGCATCGAGACATCGACGAGCTGGCCGACGCCCAGGCGGGCGCGAACGTGGTGAGCGAGCATTGCGGCGGCAGCGGCGTTCACACCCACCTGGGCATAGGCCTGTTCGACGGTCACGCGGACGGGAGCGCGGTCACGGTCGCCGCAGAGGTACATGAGGCCGCCCGCGGCCATCGCGATGAGGTCGGAGCTGTGCCAGCGCGCCCGGGGACCGGTCCGTCCGAAGGGTGTGATCGACACCCAGACGATCTGCGGATTGCGGTCGCGTATGTCGTCGTAGTCGAGGCCGAGGGCGGCCAGCTCGGGGTGTCGAGACTCAATGACGAAATCGGCGGTGGCGACGAGGGCACGGAAGGAATCGGCTCCGGCCGGCGTTTCCAGGTCGATGGCGACGCTCTTGCGGCCGGATGCCATCTGCGCCCAGTAGAGGCTCACGCTTGCCGGGTCGCGGCCGAGGAAGGGCTCGTAGCGGCGGAGGGGGTCGCCCGCGGTGGGCTCGACGCGGATGACTTCGGCGCCGGTTCCGGCGAAGAGGCGCGGACCGAGGATGCCCATCTCGGTGGTCAGATCGAGGACGCGGTAGGGCGCGAGCGCGGTCATCTGGCGGCTCCTCGACCGGGCTCAGGGCGAACGGACGGACGGCGCCACGAACTCATGACTCAGGACCCAGCACTCAGCACTACCTGCGCGCCCAGCGAGAGACGTCTTCGTCGGGCTCGGCTTCAGCTTCCGGGGCAGCGGGCTCAGCATCCGGCGCGATCTCTTCCGGAGGGACGAAAATCGACGAATCGGCGCCGATGAGCGACGAAAGCCCCCTGGCGCCGGCGCCGATGTGCGATTCGGAGCCGTTGCGGGCGGCGGCGAAGGGGCTCTGTTCGCGCGCCTGGAGCGTGTTCCAGACGTCGCCGTGAACGCCCGTGACGAGCTTGCCGTCGGCGAGTTCTTCGACGCGGTCCGCGAGCTCCATGACCAGGCGGTCGTGGGTGCAGGTGATCACGGTGACACCCTGTTCACGGGCAAGTGAGCGGAGGAGCTGGAAGACGGCCGTGGCGGTGGCGGAGTCGAGTTCGCCGGTGGGCTCGTCGGCAAGGAGGAGGGTGGGCTCGGTCGCCATGGCGCGGGCGATGGCAACGCGCTGCTGTTCGCCGCCCGACAGTTCGTAGGGACGGTGGTGGGCACGGCGCCCGAGACCAACCATCGCCAGGGCCGCTTTCGCGCGCCTGACTCGCTCACCGTGCTTGTACCCGGCGATACGGAGGGGTAGTTCGACGTTCTCTGTCGCGGAGAGGAGCGGCAACAGGCCAAAGGACTGGAAGACAAAGCCGAGCTTGCGGCGGCGAAGCTGTGTCAGGTCCTTCTCTCCCATTGTGTCGACGCGCTGCCCGTCGATCTCGACTTCGCCTTCGGTCGGGCTGTCCAGGCCGGCGATGATGTTGAGGAGCGTAGTCTTGCCGGAGCCGGAGCGGCCGACGAGGGCGAGCGTCTCGCCCGGATGGACGCTGAGGCTGACATCGCGGAGCGCCCAGACGTCTTCGGCGCCCAGATGGAACAGGCGGCTGACGTTGCGGACTTCAACGGAGGCGGCGGACATCAGGGGCGTCCCCTTCCGATGTGGGCGTCGCCTTCCGGGACGATCTCCACGCGGCCATCGCCCATGAACACACGGGCGCGGTCGTGAATGCTCAGCTTCTGGAGGTATTCGCGCGGAATCTGAAGGCGGCCGGCAGCGTCGACAAGGACGTACTCCTCGTGGACGACAGTCGCGTTGTTCCCGTCGTCGCGGACGCGGCGAAAGATTTCAGTGCTGGTGCGCCCGTCACGGATGGCCACGACGCGGTCCACGCGGGCGGCCATGTCGGGGTCGTGAGTGACGATGACGATGGTGACGCCGTAGCGCCGGTTGAGCTGGCCGAAGAGATCGAAGACAGCATCGGCGCCGATGGAGTCGAGTTCGCCGGTGGGCTCGTCGGCGAGGAGGAGGGGCGGGTTATTCGCGAGTGCGACGGCGATGGAGACGCGCTGCTGTTCGCCGCCCGACATCTGGTCCGGGTGGTGTTCGAGACGGTGGCCGAGGTTGACAGCATGGAGCAGTTCGAGAGCGCGCTCGCGGGCCGAACCCTTACTCATGCCGTCCAGGA
>CAYYSD010000094.1:0-12604 GCA_964474285.1 uncultured Anaerolineaceae bacterium
CGCGTGTGCTGCGTCGCCTCAATGGTCGCCAGCACGTCGTCGAGGCTGCTCCTGGTGTCGAGGGCCACGACCTCTGTCCGCGGCACCATGATCTGGTCCGCGTGAATCGCGCTGAACTCCAGCGCGCGCCGGGCAAGGATGAGCTCCGACGTCGAAAGCAGGCCGGCGCGGGCACTCGCCTCTATCACCAGTTCCAGCTCCTCCGACGAAAGCGTGGACTCGTGCTCGCTCGCCGGGTGGATGCCGAAGGGACGCACCACCATCCGGCCCAGCTGGTTCATCACCCAGATGAAGGGGCGAAACGCGCGGTTGAAGACGGCCATGGGCGCCGCGACGGCGAGCGACGTGGCCTCCGACCGCCCGAGCGCGAGCGTCTTTGGAGCCAGTTCGCCCAAGACAATGTGCAGGCTGGTGATGATGATGAACGCCACCGCTACCGCCGCCGCGTGGCTGACTGCGGGGGCCGCCCAGCTGCCGACGAGCGATTCCACAGGTGGCTCAATGATGTGCGCCAGCGCCGGTTCGCCCACCCAACCGAGCGCGAGGCTCGACATGGTGATGCCGAGCTGGGTCGCTGCGATGTAGTTGTCCAGGTCCCGCAGCGAATGAAGGAGGAGCCTTGCGCGCGCATGCCCGCCCGCTGCCAGCTGCTCAATGCGTGTGCGCCGGACAGCGACAAAGGCGAACTCCGTCGCCACGAAGAATCCGTTTGCAGCCACCAGGAACACGACCGCGACGAGGCCGATCACGGTAAACGTCGATTCGGGCACGAAAGCAACCCTCCTTGCTCGCTAAGAGACTACGTTGCACCGCGCGATAGTGCAGGGCGGCATGTCCTATAGTTGCCGCCATGCCTGACGACTTTGGGCGGTTGGAGAGCGAATTCTTTCGAGCGCTCAACCGCGTTGTGGAGCCGTGGATCGGCGCCGGCGCGGGTTCGCCCGGCCTCATCCCCGTGGGACTCGTGACCCTCGAGACGATCGGTCGCGTTTCCGGCGAACCGCGGCCAGTTCCGCTCGGTGCCTACCTCCACGCAGGACATCTCATCGTGGGAACCATCCGCGGCGACCGCTCCCACTGGTTGCGCAATCTCGTCGCGAACCCGAAGGCGTCGTGCTCACTCTGGGGCGGACGGCACGCGGTTTCCGCGACGGTCTGGCGGCCTGGCCAACTTCCCCTGACCCCACCCGCCTATCCGCTCACCGTCCGCATGCTGGTGGGCGCAATGATCCCGCTCACCACACTCGGGTACTCGTTCGCCGTCCTTGCACCCGAAGACCCTCGCGGCCGCCTGTGAGGTGGCTCGACATCTCCATCCCCCTGCGGGAAGGCATGCCGCTCTTCCCGGGCGACCCGCCCGTCGAGACGCGCCCCGTCGCCTCGCTGGCGGAGGGTGCTCTCTGCGACCTCACCGCATTGAGCTTCGGTCTGCATTCCGGCACCCATCTTGATGCCCCGCGTCACTTCATCCCCGGGGCCGCCGGCATCGAGTCGTACGCGATCGAGACCCTCTGCGGCCCCGCATTGGTGGTGGACGCTTCTCGGGTCAAGGGCCATATCGACGCAGCCGCGTTCCAGGGTCTGGCGATTCCGCCCGCCGTCGAGCGCATCCTTTTCAAGACCACGAACTCGGCGCTCTGGGAGCGGCCCGGCTTCGTTGAGGACTTCGTCGCTTTGGAAGCCTCCGCGGCGCAGCGACTGGCGGCTTCGGGTGCGCGCCTCGTCGGAATCGACTACCTGTCGATTGCGCCCTTCCACGACACGGCGCCCACTCATCGCATTCTCCTCGCGGCCGGAATTGCCATCCTCGAAGGGCTGGATCTACGTGCGGTAGCTCCCGGACCCTACGAGCTCATCTGCCTGCCGCTGCGCATCGAAGGCGTCGACGGCGCTCCGGCGCGGGCCATGCTGCGACCAGCCTGAAGACAGTGAGTCGCCGGTGGCCGCCGTCTAACAATAAAATCCTGCAATGAATGACTCCGCGCCCCGCACGCATATCGCCCACCGCACCTCCGTGTTCACAGAGTCCGTGATCCGCGAAATGACGCGGCTCGCCTTTCTCCATGGCGCGATGAACCTCGCCCAGGGATACCCGGACTTCCCCGCGCCGGAGTTCATCAAGCGTGCCGCCGTCGATGCCATCAACGCGGATATCAACCAGTACGCGATCACCTGGGGTTCACTGCGCTTGCGCCAGGCCATCGCCGCCAAGACGAAACGCTTTTATGGTCTCGACCTGGACCCCGACCGCGAGATCACGGTCACCTGCGGAGCTACCGAAGCCATGATGGCCGTCCTTCTCGCCGTGGTGGAAGAAGGCGACGAAGTCATCGTCTTCGAACCGTTCTACGAAAACTACGTGCCCGATGCCGCCATGAGCGGCGCCACGCTGCGCTTTGTCACCCTCAAGTCGCCCGAGTTCTCGTTCGACCCGGCCGAACTCCGCGCCGCCTTCACCCCGCGTACCCGCGCCATCATCGTCAACACCCCGAACAACCCGAGCGGCAAAGTCTTCACGCGCGGCGAACTCGACCTGATCGCCGCGCTCTGCCAGGAGTTCGACACCCTCTGCATCACGGACGAGATCTACGAGCACATCCTCTACGATAACCACGTCCACGTGCCGATGGCCACGCTCCCCGGGCTGTACGACCGCACGATCACGATCAGCGGCCTCTCGAAGACGTTCAGCGTGACGGGCTGGCGCCTGGGTTATGTCCTGGCGAAGCCCGAACTCAGCAACGCCGTGCGCAAGGTGCACGACTTTCTGACGGTCGGCGCGCCGGCTCCGCTCCAGGAAGCCGCAGCTGTCGCCATGGAACAGGCCGATTCCTACTATCCGGAACTGCGCGGGATGTATGCCGCCAGGCGCGAACAGCTGCTCTTGCCGTTGCTCGAGGCCGGATTCAACGCCCACCGGCCTGAAGGCGCCTACTACATCATGGCGGACTTCACCGCCTTCGCCTTCGAAGGGAACGACACCGACTTCGCGCGCCACCTCATCGAACACGTCGGCGTCGCGGCGGTGCCGGGCTCCAGCTTTTATCGCAGCAAGGAAGCCGGCGCGCACTTCGTCCGCTTCACCTTCTCGAAGTCGGAAGAGACCCTGGCGGAAGCGGCGCGGCGGCTGCAGGCGATGTAAGAGACCTTCACACTTCCGTTGGGTATAGCTCGGCCGCGCATTAGCCTGAGAACATGGATCGACGACAGTTCATCACCCTTCTCGGCGGGGGAGCCATCGTTGCGCTGGTTGGATCAGCCTGCGGCGACGGAGAGGATCCCGCGCCTACACCGACCACCGCGCCTGTCCGCGCGACTCAGCCTGCGTCGGGGCCCACCGCGGCCTCGGGAACGGTAGCAAAGGAGCTCTTCGACGTGGAAAAGGCAACAACGACGCCCAGCGGTCTCAAGTACATCGACCAGGTCGTCGGGACCGGCGCATCTCCAGCCATGACCCAGACGGTCACGGTCCACTACACCGGCAAGCTCGCCGCCAACGGCAAGACGTTCGACAGCACGGCCGGCAAGCAGCCGATCAGCTTCCCGATGAACGGCGTGATCAAGGGCTTCTCAGAAGGCCTTTCGACCATGAAGGTCGGCGGCAAGCGCACGGTCTATATCCCTTCGGCGCTGGGTTACGGCCCGGGCGGCTATGGCCAGGCGATCCCACCGAATTCCGATCTCGTGTTCGAAATCGAACTCGTCGCAATCAAGTAGTGGGTGCCGACGGACACACGCCAGCGCACTTGAACCCCATTCAAGTGCGCTGGCGCGTGGTCACAACCCGAACGGGCCGCTTTACTTCTTTTCGTTGATGGCGATCGCGGCCTGGCTGGGGCGCTCCAGGATCTCGTCGATCAGGCCGTAGTCCTTCGCAGCTGGCGGGTCCATCCAGAAGTCGCGGTCGGTATCGTGTTCGATGCGGTCCATCGGCTGGCCCGTCGTCTTCTGGATGATGTTGCGCAGCACCTTCTGAAGGCGCAGCGTTTCGCGCGCCTGGATCTCGATGTCACGAGCCTGGCCCTGCGCGCCACCGAGCACCTGGTGCAGGTGGATGGTCGAGTTCGGGAGAGCGAAGCGCTTTCCCTTTTCGCCGGACGTGAGAAGGACCGTGCCCATGCTCGCCGCCAGGCCGATGCAAACCGTCGCTACCGCCGGGCGGATGAGGTTCATCGTGTCGTAGATCGCGAGGCCCGCCGTCACACTGCCGCCGGGGCAGTTGATGTACATCATGATGTCCTTCTCGTCGTCCTCGCGTGCGAGATAGAGGAGCTGGGCGATGATGATGTTCGCGATCATCGCGTCGATGGGCGTACCCATGAACACGATCCGCTCCTTCAGGAGCAGGGAGTAGATGTCGTAGGCGCGCTCGCGGCGTCCATCGGATTCGATGACGAACGGCATGATGTCGCTGGGACGCACGAGCTCGGCATCGGGCCGCTTCCCCGCGATGATGTCCTGGATCAGATCGAAACTGCTGCTCATGGCTGCCCCCGAGGTGTAAATCCAGTGTGGCGGACGGAGGGCGAATGCGCCAAGCAGAGAACGCCGTATCGAGCGCCAGTATAATTGCGCGTATACTTGTCCCATGCCTCAAGTGACGATCTACCTGGACGACGACACGAATCAGTTGCTTTCGGACGCCTGCGCAACGCAAGGGAAGAGCAAGTCCGCCATCGCAGCAGAGGCTATTCGTCGCACCCTGGCCAACCGGCTGCCGCCCGAGTGGTTCAAGCTTCTGGGGTCCTGGGACGACGAGCGCGCCGCCAACGAGATCCTCAACGACATTCGCTCCGGTTCCGACAACCCGGAGCGGCCGTCAATCGACTAGAACACGTTGTACCTGCTCGACACCGACACCTGCATCTACCTGCTCAATGGCACGGTCCCCGAAGCAGTGGAGCGGTTGCGTGCGACCCCCGTCGAGGAACTTGGTCTCGCGGCGATCACCGTGGCGGAACTGGCATTCGGGGCCGAGCGCTCAAGCCGGCGCGAGGCAAACCTCCAGCGTGTGGCTCAGTTCGTGGCGCCGTTCCGCGTCCTGCCGTTCGACCTCAGCTGCGCCCCGTGGTTTGCCTCCACGAAGTCGCACCTGGCCCGCAACGGGACGCCGATCGGTTCCATGGACCTGTTGATCGCCGCCGTCGCCCTCGCGAATGGGGCCACCCTCGTCACGAACAACCAACGTGAGTTCCGCCGGGTCCCAGGGCTCCTCGTCGAGAACTGGACAACCTCCACGCCCGAGCGACAATAGGGCATCTCCTCGCCGGAGCGACGCCATGGAACCACCGAAGCAAATCACGCCCACGAAACTCGCCGACTACCTCGAACACCTTACGAAACCGGTCTTCGAAGGCGGCATCAGTTGGCGCATCATCGAAGCGAAGTGGCCCGGCTTCCAGGAAGCGTTCCGCGGCTTCGACCCCGAAACCGTCGCGACACTGAGCCCGGATGAAGTCGACGCCCTCACGAACGACACGCGCATCGTTCGCAACCGCCGCAAGATCGAAGCGACCGTCCACAACGCACAGGAGATGCTCGCGATCGAGAAAGAATTCGGCACGTTCAAGAACTACCTCGGGGCCCACGGCGACTTCTGGGCCACGGCGAAGGACATGCGCAAGCGCTTCAAGCACGTCGGCGATTTCGGCGCTTACTACTTCCTCTATGTCGTCGGCGAACCAGTTCCTGAGCACCACGAGTTTCGTGCCAAGCTCCTCGAAGGCGGCAAGAAGCCGGCGTAAGCCCGTTCGGAAGGCAGGGATGTCGCAGCCTCGGCGGAACAAACGGCCCCTGAGACCTCCCGGGTGCGTCGAGTGGCCGTGGAGGCGTGGCGATTGGGTCGATAACGTACGACCATGAACGCATCGAAGCTCGGGCACGCTCTCCTCACCCGCAATGCGGTTTGGTGGCTGGTGCTGGCCGGTGCGGCTCTCCTGGCGCCGCTGATGACTGTCTTCGTGACGCTGCCAGTCTTGCTCTTGCTTTGGATCCGTGGCGCCACCTCAGAACGAATGCAGCGACTGCTGCTCGGACCGGGTACCACGCACCCCATCATCCTGATCGTTACGGCCCTCGCATGCCTCGTTTCGCTGAGCACGATCGGACCGTCGGAAGGCTGGGAGTCTGCCGACGATGAGTGGCTCCTGCTCGTGATTCCGGCGTTCTGGCTTGGTCAAGCGGCGATTTCCCTGGCTGTGGCGGGGCTTCTCGGGTGGACCGCCTGGGCACGGCGGGCACTGGGCGCCGTCGCCCTGGCAAATGCCGTCACGGGGACGATGTCGCTGGCAGTGCTCGTGCCATGGGCCCTGACTGTCCCCGAAGAGGATTCGGGCGGCTATGCGCTTCGTGATCCGCTGATCGCAGCCGCAGTGCAGCTGGCCACGTTCTTCGTCATTTCGCTCGTCGTCTGCCGTTCGGGGTTGTTTGCAAGGGCGCCGAGAGATGCCGCTCCCGGCCCATCTCCCCAGGTGATGGCTGGCCCCCTGCCCTGACTCCTCCGGAATCAGCAAAGCCCATGTCGCGCCCCGTCACGCCTTGTGGGGACGGATCAGATACTTCGTGCCGGTCGCCTGCTTGCCGTAGACCGCAATCTCGTCGAGCTTGAGCGCCTCCGCGAGCGACACCTCCTTGGTGTACGTGCTCGCGAAGGTGGTGGTGATTTCGCGCGCCACGCGTTCGCGGAGCGCCTGGGCATCCGCGGCGCCGATCTTCGCCAGGAACGGCGTCAGCAGCCAGCCGCCAAGTCCCCATGCCATGCCGAACGCGCGCTGCAGCTCCGTCGGGCCGCGGTCGAGGCCACCGTAGATGTACACCTGTTTGTACGTCGTCGACCCATACCGGCTGTAGACCGGCATCGCCCGCACGGCCGCAGCCTCCATCGCCGCCAGGACGTGGCTGGCCGTCCGCCCGCCGCCGATGGCATCGAAACCGAGCGTGGCCCCCGTCGCGGCAATCGCGTCCGTCAGCTCCTCGCGGAAGTTCGGCGAGGAAGAATCGCAGATGTGAACCGCGCCCTGCTGTTTCAACAGCTGCACCTGCTCCGGCCGGCGGACCACGTTTACCAAACCGATGCCATCGTTGAGACAAAGCCGGTTGAGCATCTGGCCGAGGTTGGATGCCGCGGCTGTATGCACGAGCGCTGTGTGGCCTTCACGCCGCATCGTCTCCGTCATCCCCAGCGCGGTGAGCGGGTTCACGAAGCAGGAAGCGCCCTGGACCGCCGTCGTGCCTTCGGGGAGGACGAGACACTGGGACGCCTTCGCCACGCGGTACTGCGAATACATCGCTCCGCCGCTCAGGGCGACCGTCTTGCCCATCAGCGCCTGCGCCTCGGGCGATGCGCCCGCTTCAATCACGGTCCCGGCGCCCTCGTTGCCCACGGCCATCGACTGGTCCACCCGTCCGGCCATGGCGGCCATGATCGCAGGCGTCAGCGGGACCGTGACAACGCCACCCGCTGACGTCGCGCCGCTGAAGCCAGCAGGAGGCCGAGGTCCGAGGGATTGATGGGTGTCGCTTCGACCCGGATGACAACCTCATCCGGCCCCGGCGCGGGTGTCTCGACGCTGACCAGCGCGAGCTCGAGCACCCCCTCCTTCTTCACGGTCGAACGCAACTGGAGTCCTGCGGTCATGTCTCATCTCCGGTAGGTGGCAAATGTGTGCCGCCCACGATACTCCGTCGGGCGGCGCATCACAGTCTCCGCACTTGCAGTTCAGCTGTTCCGCCGGAACGGCGGAACGCCGGCACGAGAAAGGCCCCATCCGGGGCCTTCTCAGATTCGCAAATAGTGGTCGGGGCGCCGCGATTTGAACGCGGGACCTCTTGAACCCCATTCAAGTGCGCTACCAGGCTGCGCTACGCCCCGACGGACCACGATCGTACCACGGCGTCACCCTATCGGCGCGCAGTGGGTCGCTTGAGCGACCATCACGATCTGCGTGCGATGAATATCAAGTTGCGCTATGCTTCCCGCCAACTCTCAAGTAGGAGCGAGCGGATGCCATTATCGAATGACAAGGACAAGTCGTGGACCGGCTGGCTGATTGACGGACTCGGCGGGCGCGAAGCGGAGGTGCACGGCCTCTTGGTCGCCGCCCTTCAGGAACGCAACATCCCCAAAGGAACCGTGCGCGGCGGTACGCTCAACATGTGGTGGCGCAAGGATAGCCTCTACATTGACGTGCAGAGTTCTATGGATGGCCAGATCATCTCAACGATCCACGTTCAGGAATACGGCACGAGCCTCTTCATCGGGCGGGCCGCCGAGTCATACCGGCAGACCAACTACTACAAGCGCATGGCCGCGATCGCGTTCCTCGAGACTGTCGACCGGTGCATCCGCGATCTCATCGCAACGCTCGCGCCAGCCCAGGGCATCACGATAGTCGTGGACGAAAAGGAGCCTGTGAGATGAGCTACTGGCGGCGATTCCGCGCGCTCAAGACGCGCTGGCAGGTCCTCAGCTGGATTGGCGTCGCCTTCGTCGCCCTCATCATCATCGGCCTCGTCACACCCTCCGAAGAGGACGAACCCTCGCAGGCTGAAGGCGACACCGCCGAAGCTACGAACACACCGAAGCCCGACGAGCCCACGAAGGCGCCCACGAACACGGCCACGCCTCGACCAACCGAAACCCCTAGGCCCACCGCAACGCCGCTGCCAACCGCCACTCCCACACCCAGCCCTATCTCGCTTTCCGGCCGAGGGCAGACCGCGACCGACCCCATAGCCCTGAGCGCGGGCGTCTGGGTCGCCACGTTCACACACACTGGCACGCGCAACTTCATCGTCAAGACGTTCACGGCGTCGGGCTCCGAAGACCTTCTCATCAACAAGATCGGCGCCTACTCCGGCAGCCGCCCGCTTACTGGCAGCGCTAGCTACACCCTCGACATTCAGGCCGACGGCGCCTGGACGGTGGTTATCGCACCTATTTCTGCCGCAGCGACGAACGGGCTCACTGGAACGGGAGACTCTGTCAGCGGGTTGTTCACCGCGGCCCCAGGGCCAAAGACCGTTCGTTTCAACCATACAGGCACGCGGAATTTCGTCGTCTCGCTGCAGTGTGATGGAGGACGCGTTCTCGCCCAGAACGTCATCGGCGCTCTCAGCAACGCGACCCGAGTCGTCAACTTCCCCGCGCGCACCACTCTCTGTTACTGGGAGGTCGAGGCCGACGGTCAATGGGAGGTCACACCGCAGTGAACTTGCGTGCGGTCCGCAAGACGCTTCAGATCGTCCTTGAGTCGGGTTCGACGCTCACCTTCGACGGCGTCCGTCAGTTTGGGGACAGGACCTACGACGGTGGCGAACCGTACACAGGCACTCCGGCGAATCACGCGATCGTGGTGGACGGCACTGCACTTACGTTCGTGGACTGGCGGGAGGTCGCCGCCTGGACGCAGTCCCTCGAACGACCGCCAAACCACACCTTGGCGCCGGGCCGCGTCCTCGGATTCGTCACTCCCGAGGGCCGCCTCGAATCAGGCCCCAGACGCGCATCAGAGCACATGAACCCGCGTTAAACTGGCTCGCAGTCGCGTTTCGCCACCACGACCCTTCCCTATCGGCGCGGGTCAGGCAGCCAGCGAGACCCGTTCGCCGAGGAACCGTTCCAGCTCAGCGCGGGGCAACGGCTGCGAAATGTAGTACCCCTGCCCGGTGTGTGCACCCACCGCCCGCAAGTAGTCCAGCTGCCATGCCGTCTCGATGCCTTCCGCTGTCACCTGCATCATCGACGCCTTCCCGAGGTAGACGATCGAAGCCACGATTGCGAGCGCGCGGTCGTCTCCCGGGCCGTTCAGCGTACGGACAAACGACTGGTCGATCTTGAGTGTGTCGAACGGCAGCTGGTGGATGTAGCTGAGCGACGAATACCCGGTGCCAAAGTCGTCGATTGCAAGCCGGACACCGCGCTCCGCGAGGCGGTTCAACGTATCGATGCTCGCCCCAATGTCTCGCATGACCACCGTCTCGGTCATCTCGAGCTTGAGGTTCTGGGGTTCGATCCCGGACTCGGCCAGAGCGCAGTCGACGGCCGCCGCGAGGTCACCGACCAGCAGTTCGGTGGCGGAGATGTTCACGGCCACCGTGAATTCGTTCGATACGACGCCAGTCGCCTGCAGTTCGGCGAGATATTGCGCCGCCTGGCGGATAGACCAATCGCCGATCCTCACGATCTCACCCGACTCCTCTGCCAGTTCCAGAAACACGGTGGGCATCAGGAGACCGCGGTGGGGGTGGTTCCAGCGAACCAGGGCCTCCATCCCGACCACTTCACCGGTTTCGAGGTCGAATTCGGGCTGGTAGTGCAGTTCGAGCTCGTCGTGGTCGATGGCACGGCGGAGGCCGTTGTCGAGGCGCAGCCGGTCTTCCGAAAGGTAGTCGACCGCCGGGTCGAAGACGGCGAAACAGGCACGGCCGTGCGCCTTGGCCCGGTAGACCGCGATGTCCGCCTTGCGCATCAGATCGCCCGCCTCGTGACCGCAGTTCGTAGCCACTCCCGTGCTGGTCGTCACGAACAGCTCGTGGCCGCCGACGGCGTAGGTGTGTGAAAGGGCCGACGTGAGCGTCTCCGCCAGCGCGATCGCCCGCCGCTCCGCGTTTGCCCCCACGATGAGGGCGCCGAACTCGTCGCCGCCAAGCCGCGCGACGGCCGCATCGCCCCTGGCAGCCTCGACGAATCGGGAGGCCATGGAGGCCAGCACGACGTCGCCGGCTGCGTGCCCCAACGTGTCGTTCACGAGCTTGAAGCGGTCCACATCGACGAGCAGCATGGCCACGGTGTCCGGGGCCGCGTTCGAAAGCGCGGCATCCAGCAACACCTTGAACGACTCACGGTCCGGGAGACCGGTGAGGAGGTCGTGCCAGCCCTTGGGTACGATCTCGATATCCGCCGGGAAGAGAGGGCCATTGGGGGAGCGCCGTTCGGTGTTCGCCGCCGCCGCGACGGACTCTGTTCGGCGCGAAGCGACCGCGGCCGCCCCGCAGACGCTCGCGCAGGCGGCCGCAGCCGTGCACGCACCCAGTGCCACGGGCCCATCCGCCAGGGCTACCAGGCCGGCAAGCGAGGTCGAGGCAATCGCGCCCGCGCACCAGCCGCCGGCCCGCATCCACCCTGCTCCGAACAACGTCAAATGAACGCTCCGATCTCTGACACCCGGCCTACGTCCGACGGCCGAAGGTCACCTCTGGAATATCGGCAGACCGGCCCCGGTCATTAACCACAGGCAACCGGAAGGTCATGCCTCGACGAAGCGCACGCGCGAACGGGGAGCGCCGCGGCGGCAGGTGGGGCAGTGGTACACCACCGTCACCCCATGCCCGCACTCCTTGTCCACGAGCGCGAGGTCGTGCTCGGATTGCCGCTCGCCCCACGCTGCCAGCGCCCCAACGACGACGCCCAGGCCGTGGCCCTTGCTCGTGAGCAGGTAATCGAACCGCGGCGGATGGTCGCTGTATTGCCGCTTCGTGACGATGCCTTCGCGCTCGAGCTGTTTGAGGCGGCCCGAGAGCACGCCGGGCGGGATGCCTTCAACGGTCTGGGCGAGATCCGAAAAGCGTGAATGCCCCCGGAGAAGGTCCCGCACGATGAGCAGCGTCCAGCGATCGCCCACCACTTCGAGCGAACTGGCAATGGGACAGCGAAGCGCTCGCGCCATGTGGTTCACCTTTCTCGCCCCGTGCAGTATGCTACGCACGCGGGGGAGTAACTTCTGAAACTGAAGTAACTCCAATTGTCGGGGCCACGGTCCGGCCGCGCAAGAACGGAGGCCGGAGTGCTCAGCACCAGCCGAACGACCATCTCCCGGACCCTCAACGGCGTCGCGCCCACCGACGCCGAAGCCATGCTCTTCGCCGCGGAAACGGACCTCGGCGCGCTCCTCGAGGCAGCCACGGAACTGCGCGACGCCGGCCACGCCAACCTCGTGAGCTATTCGCGCAAAGTCTTCATCCCGCTCACGCAGCTTTGCCGCGATGTCTGCCACTACTGCACCTTCGCGCAGCCGCCGAAGCCTGGCGAACGCGCCTACCTCACCCGCGACGAGGTGCTGGCGATCGCCCGCGCAGGCGCCGAACAGGGCTGCAAAGAGGCGCTCTTCACCCTCGGCGATAAGCCCGAACTCCGCTACAAGGTCGCCAGGCGCGAACTGGCCGAACTCGGCCACGAGACCACCATCTCCTACCTCACAGAGATGGCCGGGGCCGTTCTCAACGAGACCGGACTGCTACCCCACGCCAACCCCGGGGTGATGACGCGCGACGAAATCGCGGCACTCCGCAAGGTCACGGTGTCGCAGGGCATCATGCTCGAAAGCGTCTCCGAACGGCTCATGGCACGGGGCGCCGCCCACCACGGCTCGCCCGACAAGCTTCCATCCGTGCGCCTCGAGACGATGCGCACGGCCGGCGAACTCCAGGTCCCGTTCACCTCCGGCATCCTCATCGGCATCGGCGAAACGCGGACTGAACGGATCGAGTCGTTCCTTGCGCTTCGCCGGTTGCACCGCGAATACGGGCACATCCAGGAGATCATAGTCCAGAACATCCGCGCCAAGGAATGCACCACGATTGTCGATTGGCCGGAGCCAGACCTCGA
>CAYYSD010000095.1:0-12415 GCA_964474285.1 uncultured Anaerolineaceae bacterium
CAACCTGGCGAAGACGGTTACGGTCGAGTGACCCACAGAACAGGGGCCTGACGCAGGGACACGGCCCCTGTTGATGGTGTTAGAATCCGCGCCGGAATTCGGCGCGAGACGATGACCAACAGCCGGGAGGACGAAACATCTTGGTAAGCATCACCCGCTCTGTCGTGTGGTTCGCGGAAGTCGGCAGGGACGATATCGGGCTCGTCGGCGGCAAGGGCGCCAATCTCGGCGAGCTCACGCGGGCTGAGATTCCGGTCCCCCCGGGGTTCGTGATCACCGCTGACACGTATTTTCACTTCATCCGTCAAAACGCACTCGAACCGATCATCAAGAAAGAGCTGTTCAATCTCGACGTCCACGATTCGAAGCAGTTGAACGAACGCGCCACCCGGATCCGCCAACGGATCATCAACGCGAAAATGCCAGGCCACATCGCGGCGGAAATCCAGGAGGCCTATCGCCAGCTCGGGGAAGGCCCTGTCGCGGTCCGCAGCTCCGCAACCGCCGAAGACCTGCCCGAAGCAAGCTTCGCAGGTCAGCAGAGCACGTATCTGAACGTTGTCGGCGGAGAAAACGTGGTCCGCGCCGTGCAAGCCTGCTGGGCCTCACTCTTCGAAGGCCGTGCAATCTTCTACCGCGAGGAAGCTGGCTACGACCACCTCAAAGTGGGCCTCGCCGTCCCCGTACAACGTATGGTTCAGTCCCAGAAGTCGGGCGTGATGTTCACGGTGGAGCCTGTCTCATCGGACCCCACGAAGATCACGATCGAAGCTGTCTACGGTCTCGGCGAAGGCATCGTCTCCGGCGAAATCAGCCCCGACCTGTACCTTGTGGACAAGGAATCGCTCCAGATCGTCAGCAAGACCACTGCCCCTCAGTCTCGGATGATCGCACGGTCGACCACGTCCGATGGCAGCTACGAGGGAGCGAATTCCTGGACGGCAGTCACGCCCGATCTCGTCGAGACGCCGAAGCTCAACGACCAGGAGATCCGCGAGTTGGCTCGTATCGGCCGCGATGTGGAAAAACACTATGGGCACCACCAGGACATCGAGTGGGCCTTCGAGAATGGCAAGTTCTACCTGACGCAGGCCCGTCCGGTCACCACGATGCGCGAACAGCACCACGAAGAGCCGGAAGACGAGACCGCGCCGTTGCTGCTTTCCGGTCAGCCCGCCAGCCCCGGCGTGGGTTTCGGAAGGGTCCGCGTCTGTCACGATCCCAACGACATCGACATCGTCAAACCGGGCGACGTGCTGGTGGCGGAGATGACGACTCCGGACTTCGTCCCGGCAATGAAGCGCGCTGCGGCGATTATCACCGAACGCGGCGGCCGCACGTGCCACGCGGCGATTGTGTCGCGGGAACTCGGGATTCCCTGTGTGGTCGGCGCCGGCAGCGCGACCACGTCGCTTGCGGACGACTCCGAAGTGACCGTGGATGGCTCCACCGGGAATGTCTACGAAGGCCGCGCAGAGGCACGCCTCGCGTGGTACGAGCGCCAAAAGGAACGCTACGCCAACGCTGCCACCCTCAAGACGGCCACGAAGCTCTACGTGAACCTTGCCGAGCCCGAGCTCGCCGACAAGGTTGCCGCGCGGTATGTCGATGGAGTGGGCCTGCTCCGCGCGGAGTTCATCGTCGCCCAGATTGGAACGCACCCCCGCACGTTCATCGACGAGGGGCGACCTGAGGAATACACGCGTCAGCTTGCCGCTGGCATCCGCGAGTTCTGCAAAGCCTTCGCGCCGCGGCCCGTCGTCTACCGCCTCACCGACTTCAAGACAAACGAATACGCCAATCTCCGTGGTGGCGCGGCCTACGAGGCGAGCGAAGAGAACCCGATGATCGGCTATCGCGGTGCGAGCCGTTACGTGCGAGAGCCGGATATCTTCAAGCTCGAAGCGGAGGCCATTAAGCAGGTTCGCCAGGAGTTCACGAACCTGTTCGTGATGGTTCCCTTCGTGCGCACCCCGGCGGAGCTGCGCGGCGTCAAACAGCTTCTCGCTGAACAGGGGATCGTGCGCAGCGCCGACTTCAAGCTCTGGATGATGGTCGAGGTCCCATCGAACGTGATCATCCTGGACAAGTTCATCGATGTCGGCATCGATGGCGTCTCGATCGGTTCGAACGATCTCACGCAGCTCGTGCTCGGCATCGACCGGGACAGCGAGAAGCTGGCGGACACCTTCGACGAGCGCAACGAAGCGGTCATGTCTGCGATTCAGACCGCCGTGGCAGTGGCGCGCCGCCGCGGCATCACGGTTGGCATCTGCGGCCAGGCGCCCAGCGTCTACCCGGAGATGACCGAGAAGCTCGTGGAGTGGGGCATGACGAGCGTCAGCGTCTCGCCCGATATGATCGACCAGACCCGCGAAATCATCGCGAACGCAGAAGCGAAGCTCGGCATCACAGCGCGCTAGCCTCAGGCGGCCGCCGCCGCGACGACGCGCCGCACCTGGCGCCCGCGCGAAAGCGCGTTCAGTTCCTGGGCGTCCGCGTCATCCGCGAGAGCGAAGGCTTCGTCTCGGACGCCGTCCGTGTGCACGTCCATCATCAGGCGGGCGTACAACTCGGAATGGCGGAAGGCGCGCATCGATGCCTGGTCGCGCCAGACGCACACGCCAAGGAGATGGCCGAACGGCAGGACCGTCCAGGAGTCCTTCAGGAGGCCGTCGAACTCGGCGACCCCCAGGGTCATGCTCGCCTTGAAGCGTTGCCCGGCAACGTCGGCAACGTCGTCAACGTCGCGCATGTGGATCGTAAGCACCTGTACCTGGGTCATGGCTGGTCTCCTGCGCCCTCCGGCGTCTTTCGTCTTGCAGGACCATCGTTGCACCGGGGGAAGTGACTCGGAACGGCGTCCTGGTGGATGCGACGCTCACCCATTCGGCGGAAAGTGTGGAGCGCGTCACATTCGGGCAGATTTGAGTTCTACAATCGGCCCATGGACCTGAACGTCGTCCGGCGGCGGTTGGAAGAACGGGAACGTTCGCTCAGCCCACATGCCGCGCGCTCCGCCGAAGGCCTGGGGCGAAAGCTCGCCGAGGCGCCATCGCCGCTTCGCACTGAATTCCAACGCGACCGGGATCGGATCCTCCATACGAAGGCGTTCCGCAGGCTCAAACACAAAACGCAGGTATTCATTGCCCCGGCGCAAGACCACTTCGTCACCCGGCTGACGCACACCCTCGAGGTGGCGCAGGTGGCCCGCACCATCACGCGCGCCCTCAATCTCAACGAGGACCTGGCCGAGGCCGCAGCGCTGGGACACGACATCGGCCACGGCCCTTTCGGCCACGCCGGCGAAGAGGCGCTGGCCGAGTGCCTGCCCGAAGGATTCCGCCATAACTACCAGTCGGTTCGCGTGCTGGATGTGCTGGAGAACAGCGGCCGGGGGCTCAACCTGACCTTCGAAGTGCTGGATGCCATCGAAAAATCGAGCAAGGCGCGGGAGGACATCTTCGCGGAAGGCTGGGGCGTCCCGGTGACGCTCGAGGGACAGGTCGTGAAGACGGCCGACGCCATCGCCTACATGAACCACGACATCGACGATGCCATCCGCGCCGGGGTGCTCAAGCAAAGCGAACTGCCGGATGCCGTGGTCGCCCGGCTCGGCCACACCCATTCGGAACGCCTTGATCGCCTTATCAGCGATATCGTTGAGGCGAGCTGGCCGGCGTCGGGGCTCACCGGGGCCCGATCGCCGACCATCGCCTTTTCGCCCGAGGTACGGGCTGCCGCGAACGATCTTCGCGAGTTCATGTTCCAGCGCGTCTACCTCTACGACGAGACCCGGCGGGAGGCGGAACGGGGCCAGCGCGTGGTGCTCTTCCTGTTCGAGCACTTCGTCCGCCACCCGGAGGGCATTTCACCCGACTTCTCTATCGCGAGCGATCCCGTCGAACGCCGGGCCGCGGACTACGTCAGCGGGATGACGGATCGCTATGCCGTCCGGCTGGCACGCGAACTCGGAAACGCCGACGCCGAAGGGTGGCTGGCCTGAACCGGGTGTTGACGCGGCACGCCAGACACTGAACCGTGAATTGCTGGTACACAACCGCGAACGGATAATGACACCGGTGGCGCCAACGGCGATTGGAGGCTCCCATGTGGTGTTGGGAGCGCTTGATACAACTCGATGAGTGATCGGTACGGGTCTAACCCCGACGACGAGCCGGTGATCGGCGCGACATACGCCCCTGTTCTCGATGACGAGGCCGAAGCGGGCGCATACGACGAGTATGACGACGACGAGTGGGAAGACGAGTACGAAGATGAGTACTCGGACGACTACGACTACTACGACGACGGCACCCCGGCGCGCCAACCGATGTTCTACGTGTTCATTGGGCTGGCCGTGCTGCTCGGGGGCCTGTTCGTGTACCTGCTCTTCGCACTCTTCAACAACGAAGAGCCCGAGATTCCCGCCTCTCCCACGGCGGAAGCCGGGTTCCAGGTTATTGTCGACCAGCCCCACCCGAACGACCGCATGGAGACGGGACGCGACCACGACGTGCTGGTCCGCGCAACATCTTCTGAGGCAATCACAAAGTTCGAACTGTTCCGGGAGCGCACCGCCATAGACCAGGTGGCAGCGCAGGCGCCCTCCGCCGACCAGGTCTACTCCGCCAGGCTCAAGGTGAACTTCAGCCAGAAGGGCGACTACAAGCTGTTCGTGCGAGTCACCTCGCAATCCGGGGCCACGCGCGATTCAGCCACCTTCACCGTTGTCGCCATTGAGCCGGTCGGCGAAAAACCGACGGCCATTCGGGGCCAGGTGGTCGCGCTTTCGACACTGCGGACGGGCCCGGGCGAGCAGTACCAGGCCGTCGGTCAGCTCCAGCCCAACACCGAAGTGCGCATCATCGGCAAGAATCGCGACGCCACCTGGCTGCTCGTCGAGATCGAAGAGGGCCGGTGGGTGAAGCGAGACGCGATCCAGGAGCTCGATTCGCTCGCACTCGTGCAGGTTCGGGAACCGACGCCCACAGTGGTACCCGCGACAAACACTCCGTTGCCGCAGCCGTCTCCGTCGCCGACGCCGTCCGTCAGTCCATCGGCGACCGCGAACCCAAACGCACCTGACTTCGCACCGACGAATGCCACCCTCATCGACGGGGGCAGCAAGCTCCGTGTGACCGTGGCAAACCTGTCGACCAACTCCTTCGAGGGTTCGCTCGTGGTGAGCGTGGGCGGTGTTGCCACCAACACGCTCACGCAGGCCTTTGGCGTCCGCATCACGGCCAACAGCGCCACCACGATCGATTTCGAGCTCAACCCGCCGCTCACCCAGCAGCGTGCGGCCCAGGTGCGCGTCGATCCTGACAATGCCATCCGCGAAACGAACGAGGACAACAACAGCGCGACCTTCGGCCTGACGCCCCCAGTCGAGCAGCCTTCGATCGTCATCACGTCGGTCGACGTTTCGGGCACGTCGGTCATCGTCTCCATCCGCAACAGCGGCGGTCCACTCGCGGCGGCCGATGTGACGGTGAAGGTGACGATCGATCAGGCGAGCGCGGAACAGACGAAGAACATCGCGCTTTCGAAGGACAACCCGCCGGTCACGTTCAATGTGCCCAAGCCTGGCCCCGGAACGGGGAAAGTCGAGGTGCTCATCAAGGGGGTCGCGGTTGCCTCTGCGCCACTGACCATTCCCTGATCGCGGGGCGCTCGGGGTAGGATGGGGCAGTGGACGCTGTCGCCGAGATCAAGAGCAAACTGAACCTGGTCGAATACATCGGGCGGGTTGTTCCGCTGCAGAAGGCGGGCCGCAACTTCCGAGGCCTCTGTCCGTTCCACAACGAAAAGACGCCTTCCTTCTACGTCTTCCCGGACCGGTCAACGTGGCGTTGTTTCGGGAGCTGTGGCGAAGGCGGAGACCTCTTCTCTTTCGTTCAGAAGCGCGAGAATCTCGACTTCCGCGGCGCGATGCAGGAACTCGCGCGAGAGGCGGGGGTGCAACTTTCGGCCGAAGGCGCCGAACGGCGCAGTCGGGTCGAACGGCTTTCGTCGATCGTCTCGGCCGCAGTCACCCACTATCAGCGCGCCCTCGCGGCAGATAGTGGCGCCGAGGCGCGCGAATACCTCCTGCAACGGCGCGGGCTCTCCCCGGCGACCATCGAGACTTTCCATCTCGGCTGGGCGCCGGACGAATGGCGAGGCCTCAAGACGTTCCTCGAAGGCCGGGGCTATGACCACCACGAAATCGCAGCGGCTGGGCTCGTCATCGAACCCGAAGCCGGCAACCGCGAGGCATATGATCGCTTCCGTGGCCGCGTGATCGTCCCCATCGCGGACGACCGCGGGCTGTTTGTTGGCCTCGGCGGCCGCGGCATCCACGGCGAAGAGCCGAAGTACCTCAATTCGCCGCAATCAGAGCTCTTCGACAAGGGGCGCACCCTCTATGGCCTCAATCTCGCCGCCCCTGCGATCAAGGACGCCGGCGAGGTGATCGTGGTGGAAGGCTATATGGACGTCATGGGCCCGTGGCAGGCAGGGTTCCGCAACGTTGTTGCGACGATGGGTACCTCCCTGACCGAACACCACGTCGGTATGCTTCGGCGCTTCGCCCGGCGCATCGTGCTCGCGCTCGACCCGGATGCCGCGGGCATTGCCGCCGCCGAGCGGGCAGGTGGTCTACTGCTCGAACTGGCCACGCCGGAGGGACTCGTCCGTTCAGCCCGCTCGGCGGAAGCGCTGGCCGCCGGGGCGCCGATCGATCTCCGCGTCGCGACGCTCCCGACGGGCAAGGACCCGGACGAAGTGGCGCGCGAGAGCCCGGACGCGTGGAGGACCGCCGTCCTCGAGTCCGTGCCCTTCGCCGAGTTTCTGTTGCGCCGCGTCATGGGCGAATCACCTCCCGCGTCGCCCATCGAAGCCCGCGCTGTGGTCGACCGCCTCCGCCCGGTCCTGGATGCCGTCTCCGACCCGCTCGAGCGCGCAATGTACATCGGCCGCATCGGTCGCTTCCTGGGCATCGGGGAACAGGCGGTGCTCGAGCGCGTTCGACGCCCGGCGTCGCGCGCGCTATCGCGCCGCCCCGAGCCCGGTGACCGGCGCACCCCGGATTCGCGAGAGGAGATGTTGCTCGCGATCCTGCTTCAGCACGAATCCTTGCGAGGCAGCGTGCGTTTATTGCCGGCGGACCTGTTCAACGAATCGGTGCATCGCGAAGTCTTCCGCCGGTGGCTTGCCCTCGAAGCGCCCGGCAACCCGGAGAGCGACCCTATCGAAGCCACCGCCGAACGCCTCCGCGCCATCCGCCTCCCGCCGCTCACAGGCGACGATGCCCGCAAGGCGGCAAGCCGGAAGGTCGAGGAGATCCTCCGGGAGCGTTTGATTCAACGCCAGGCAGCGGTCTCCGAGGAAGTGGCTGAAGCGGAACGCGTGTACGGCGCGAACCACGTGGCGCGGGTGTCGTCGGAAGCGTGGCGCGGGATGGTCATGTCCGATGAGGCGGCTGGCCTGGCGCAAACAGTGATTGAGGAACTCGAACTTGGCGTGAGCATCCACCGGCAGGAAACGACGGAACTGGCCTGAAGGCTAGCCTGCCATCGCAACGCCGTTGCGGCGCGCCAGCCGCTGGATGCCCGCCATCCGAACGCGCCGTTCCATCGCCTCACCGTCAATGAGCAACGCGACGGCTCGGCCCCAATCCGGGTCACGCACCTGGGTCAGCCAGTCGAGCCGCCAGGCCTGGTGCTCGCGCAGCTCGGCACGCACGTCTTCGTCGTCGAGTGCCACGCGGAAGACCTCAGCAAGCAACCCTACGTGTTCGTGGTCATTGTCGGACTGGCGAAAGTATTCCCGCGCGGTTTCGGCAGGATCGGCACCGTCACGGCGGTCCGCCGCCAGGAGCACGACCCGATCGCGGGCCTCGGCCAGTGTCTCACGCGCTACCGCGAGGAACAGTGCCTGCTTTGTGGGAAAGTGGACATAGACGGCGCCTTTCGAAAGCCCGGCCGAAGACGCAACCGTATCGAGCGAGGAACGGTCGTAGCCGCAGGTCGCGAAGCTGAGCCTGGCGGCGTGCAACAAAGCCCCTATGGTGCGCGCGCGGCGTTCTTCCTGGCGCATGAGCTTCCCTCTCCGCCCCTTGCGATCATCGGCCGGCTTCACCGCGGTCTGAACGGCTTTCCCGCGCACCAACTCTGGGCCTAGACTCCGCCACATGACCACACCGCTTTCCGGCATTCGCGTGCTCGACTTCACCCGGTACCAGCAGGGCCCGTTCGCAACCGTGATGCTCGCCGACATGGGCGCAGATATCGTCAAGATTGAGGACACCGGAATCGGCGACTACGGCCGTCGCATGTGGCGCGAGCCGGATGGTTACAGCGCATTCTGGGAATCATTGAACCGCGGAAAGCGATCCGTTTGCATCGACCTGGCCAGGCCCGGCGCCAGGGAGATCGTGCTTCGCCTCGTGGATTCGGTCGACGTCGTGGCGGAGAACTTCCGCCCGGGCACCATGGAACGGTGGGGGCTGGGCTACGAAGCCCTGCGCGAACGCAATCCGCGGATCATCTACGGCCAGGCCACCGGCTGGGGGACTCGAGGCCCCATGGCCACGCAGCCGTCGTTCGATCAGATCGCGCAGGCGTTCAGCGGGTTCGCGCGCCACGCGGGCGGTGGCCCCGGGACGCGCCCGGAAATCCCGTTCCCCGGAATCGCCGACCAGGCCGGCGCGATGAACTTCGCCTTTGGCATCATGACGGCCCTCTTCGTGCGAGAGCGCACCGGAATCGGGCAACGGGTCGAGGTCTCCCTGCTCGGGACGCAAGTAGCCTTGCAAGCCCCGGAGCTCGTCCACTCATTACACTTCAACCTCGAA
Source organism: uncultured Anaerolineaceae bacterium (assembly GCA_964474285.1). GTDB lineage: Bacteria > Chloroflexota > Dehalococcoidia > Tepidiformales > Tepidiformaceae > JACRBT01. The sequence continues at coordinate 8,840 of CAYYSD010000095.1, forward strand.
CGAGAGCGGGAGCTCCGTGCATCGCCCACTGCGGGCCACTACGAATGCGCGGACGGCCGCTGGGTGATGATCGTGGGTATCGATCAGAAGACCTGGCCACGCATCGCGCGGGCGCTCGGCGTCGACCACCTCATCGACGATCCGCGCTTTGCACGAGGCTACCCGCGGATCATGAACCGCAGGGAACTCGAGTCGCTCCTCGAGGAGGCGTTCCGTTCACAGGCGTCGGACCACTGGCTCGAGCGGCTGCGGGCGGAGGATGTCCCGGCTTCCCCCGTCCTCGACTTTCTTGAAATGGCTGACCATGAACAGACGCGCGCGAACGGATACATCGTGGAAGAGGACCACCCAAAGTGGGGCCGCCAACGCATCGTGGGCCTGCACGTTGGGCTGAGCGAGACGCCGGGCGCCATCGGCGCGCCCGCGCCGGACCTCGGCGCCGACACGCGCGAGGTGCTCCTCGCCGCCGGCTTTTCGGAGGGCGATGTCGCGCGCTTCGCCGAGGCCGGCATCATCAACGGGTGATCGAAACCCGGTCTACGGGTTGAGATCGTGATTCGCGGGGCCCCGCGCACCGGCGAAACCAAAGCCGAGCGTCGCAAGTGCGGTGCGGACGCTCTCCGCCTCGCCCGCTTCGGCCGTCCCCTTCAGCACGCGCGTCGCCGCGGCATCCAGCACGTCCAGCGCGGCAGGAACGTTGAAGTCGTTGTCCATCGCCTCCGTGAACGCAAGCGGCGGCGGCCCGGAACCGGCCCACCCGGCCGCTGCTTTCAGGCGGCCATAGCGTTCCCCCAGCGAGCGAAGGTCGCCATCGTGGTAGTTCGCATCGGTCCGGTAGTGCTGGCTCAACAGGTAGAGACGCAGATGGTCCGGCTCAAACTCGGTCATCAGGTTCCGCGCAAGGACCAGGTTTCCGAGCGATTTGCTCATCTTCACGCCATCCAGCTGGACCATGCCGTTGTGCATCCAGAAGCCGCAGAAGGGCGCGACGCCATGGGCGCACTCCGCCTGGGCGATCTCGTTTTCGTGATGCGGGAAGACAAGGTCGCGTCCTCCGCCGTGGATATCGATCTGCGAGCCGAGGTGCGCGACGGACATCGCCGTGCACTCGATGCTCCAGCCGGGCCGGCCGGGGCCCCAGGGGCTTTCCCAGAACGGATCGCCGGGGTCCACCTGCTGCCACAAGAGAAAGTCGAGCGGTCCGCGCTTCTTGTGCGCGCGCTTCGACTCGGGGTTCTCGCGTTTCGCCAGCTCCGCGTGGGAGACACCGTTGAGCTGGCCGTAGTGTTGGAAGGTCTCTGCTTCGAAGAAAACGTCGCCCTCGACCTCGTAGGCGTGTCCGTTGGCGATGAGCCTCCGCGTCGTCTCGATGATCTGCGGGATGTGGTCGGTCGCGAACGGGTATTCGCTGGGGCGAAGCACGTTGAGGCGATCGAGGTCGTTCCGGAAGATGGCGTCGTTCTCGTCGCGGATCTCGGCGATGGGGCGGCCGCCTTGCCGCCTGGACACCATGATCATGTCGTCATCGATATCCGTGACGTTCTGGACGTACTTCACCTTCATGCCCAGGCTGAGCAGATAGCGGCGCAGCGTATCGAACTGCACGTAGGAAAATGCGTGTCCGAGGTGAGTGACATCGTACGGTGTCACTCCGCAGACGTAGATTCGCACTTCACCCGGTACGACACTCCGAAATGGCCGGATTGCGTTCCCGAGCGATGAAAAGAGGTTCAAGGTCACTGCGTAGGGGTCCCCCGCCAAAAGTCGTTTCACGATAGCAGAGAGCACGACTGGTCACACTCCACCTGCGCGATGGAGGGACAACCGGGGCCGATCTGTGGCCGGCCGAGGGTGTTTCCTGAGGTCTGCCCGGATAAGGAGATGCTAGGTTAACAATTGATGACGATGTGGGATTCGACTGCAAATCGGCACGCCCGATGGGTTGTCACTAGCCGATCCCTTGGGTAGGGTGCCCAGAGCGCCCAGGAAACTCCGAAACAGGTGTAGCTGATGCCGTTGTCCCAACACCGGCTGGCCCTGGCAGGTATCCTGCTCGTGGTCTTGTCGATTTCTCTGCTTGGCCAGGCGTCCGCAAAGGCGCAGGCCAGTCCGTCAAGTTCGCTCCCGGCGGTCGCCCTCAAGTATGAGGGAACGTACCAGGGCCAGTGCTGGACCTTCATGAAGAAGGTCGTGCTCGAGGCGACTGGCGCCTCCATCGGGTTCGACTACCGGCAAGGCTATTTCGATGCCGGTGCGGTCGAGGTCTCTTCGTCCGAGGCTCAACCCGGCGACATCATCCAGATCGTTGACGACGCTGACAGCTCTCCGGACGCGGACTATAACGGCCTGCATACGGCCATCGTCCTTGAGAATTTGCACGACGGGACGTTCACGGTCATTGATTCGAACTCGAACTTTGATGGTATGGTGAGAGTCCGCCCGGGCTACAACCCGGCCGTCGCGGCCGCCCGCTATGGAATCGACTACCACATCTACCGAATTACGGGCGTTCCCGGCTTCGCACCCAAAATGCCCGCCACGGAGCCCGCGAAACCGGTTGCGCCGCTTCGGGCCGGCGACCAGGCGGTCGTGAGCGCCCAGGGCGATTGTCTCAACCTTCGTTCCGGTGCTGGCTCTTCGCACTCCATCATCGTGTGCATGCCCGACAAGACCGTCGTCACCATTTTGGGTGAGAGCCTGACCAACAACGGTAGGGTGTGGCAGAAAGTATCCACCCCCTTCGGTGAAGGTTGGGCCGCCAGCGAATTCCTGGCGCCCGTCGCGGCCAGTGGTTCGGCGGCCGCGCCCACTCGCCCGCTGCTGCCCTTCCGCAGTTACGTGCCCCTGGTGACCACCAACTAGACCGCAGACCGGTCCCTGCTCTGATCCTGTCCAAGGAGCCGCGCTGTCGCCGTGCCCGCACCCCCCGCCTCCGTTCCCGTGGGCTTGCGGCCGGGACAGGCCGAAGCGCTTCGCCTGTGGGCAGAAGCCCTTCGTTCCGGTTCAACGTCGGAACTCGTGGTCGTGCCGGTGGGATACGGCAAGACCATCATTGGGGCAGGTTCCTTCGAAGTCGCCGCATCCCTCGGGATCGTCGATACCTGCCTCTACCTGACTCCCACGGACGTCCTTCGCACGCAGGTGCACCGCGGGCTCGACCGCGCCCAACGCGTCCTCGGATCGCAGCGGGCCATCCGCAAGGCCTTGGCCGAAAACTCCACCGCACACCGTCTCGAACAGACCAGCGCCAACTTCATCGTTGCGAGCTACCAACAGGTGGCCGCCTCGCCGGGCATCTACCAGCGGCTGTGCGAGCGCCGGGCCGTCCACATCGTCTGCGACGAGGCCCATCACCTGGGTGAGCGCGGACGCTGGGCCGAGGCGCTCAACTCGCTCAAGAGCAAGACGAAGCTGCTGCTCTCCGCGACACCCGTCCGCCTCGACCGCGAAGCCATCAGCGGGGCGCGCTACGTCGAAGGCGAAGAGGGCGTTGTCATCGCTCCCCTCCTCATGGTCTCCATGCGCCAGGCATGGAAAGAGGGCCGGATTCTCAAACACCTCAACATGCAGATGAAG
>CAYYSD010000096.1:0-3781 GCA_964474285.1 uncultured Anaerolineaceae bacterium
CCTGGGGAGCGGCACCCCTGTCGATGATCGTGTAGCCCTCGTCGTGGCCGCGCATCCCGATGATGGCGATTTCGGCGCCGCCGGCTGGACATCGATCATGGCCGAACGCGGCTGGGCGGTCGACTTCCTCGTCTGCACCAACGGGGCGAAAGGCACCTCGGATCGCAACATGACCCGCGAACGTCTCATCGCCCTCCGCCGTGAAGAACAGCGCGAAGCGTGCCGCCGTATGGGCGCCCGCGACGTCTATTTCCTCGACCACGAAGACAGCGAACTCACCTACGATCGCGTCCTGCTCGAACAGATCGTGCGCTACATCCGCGCCATCCGTCCCCATACCGTGCTGGGCCACGATCCCACCGACATCATCATCAGGGACAGCTTCATCAATCACCCGGACCACCGCGCCGTGGGCGCAGCCACGCTGGACGCCGTCTACCCCACCGCTCGAGACCATCTCAACTTCCCGGAACACATGAGCGAAGGCCTGGAACCGCACAAAGTGCGCGAGGTCCTGCTCTGGAACTCCAACCATCCCAACGTCGACCTGGACATCACCACCCGGTTGGAGCGCAAGATTCACGCACTCACGGCCCACGTCACGCAGTTCGGAGACCGCGAGGACTTCGTCACGTTCGTCCGGGATTCGTGGCGCGCCGAAGACGGCCGCTACCTGGAGCAGTTCCGCCGCATCGAGCTCAAGTTCTGAATCAGGCGCGCCTGGCGCGCGCCGCGGCGATCATGGCGGCAGCACAGAACGCCATGAAGCCCGGAACCGCGACGCCATCGCCCCTGAACGCAACCACGCGGATCGTGGACTCGATGGCGCACCACACGAGCGCGGGCCAGGCGACGATTTCGAACACGCCGTAACTCTCGCGACGGGCAGCCAGCACGTTCGCGCGGCTCATGCGGCCACCGTCTTGCGTCCCTCTTCGCGCTCCATCATGTCCGCGAAAACGCGTCCGAGGTCGGGGTCGAACTGCGTGCCGAGCCCCTTGCGCACCTGATCCACCGCCTGCTCGACAGTGAGCCCCTTGCGGTAGGGGCGGTCCGTCGTCATCGCGCTATAGGCATCGGAGAGGCTGAAGATGCGCGTCGGCAACGAAATCTCGAAGCCCGCGAGGCCGCCCGGGTATCCGCCGCCATCAAAGCGCTCGTGGTGGTGGCGAACAAGGTTCACGACGGTGTCGTAGTCCGTCACTGCTGCGGTGATGGCCGCGCCCATGATCGGGTGCTCCTCCATCGCGCGGCGTTCCTCAGGAGTCAACAGGCCCGGCTTCCGGAGAATCTCGTCGGGCACGACGATCTTGCCGAGGTCGTGGATCGGGCCGGCGATGGTGATCGCGGTCAACGCTTCCGGGTCGAGCCCGACTTCGGTGGCCATGGCGACAGCAAGGTGCGTGGCATGGTCGCTGTGGAAGCGCGTGTAGCTGTCGCGCCGGTCGATCGCCTTGACCAGGTTTCGCAGCGCCTTCAGGTTCGAAACCTTCACGATCGGTTCCGGGATCGTGCCCTGCTCGGACCACGGCATCACCAGCGAAGGTGTCACCGACTTGTCCAGGTACATCTGGTCCTCGGCCTCTGCGATAAGCGCCCGGGGCGTCTCCTCGCCGCGGAGCTGGGAAAGGCCGCAGCTGATGCGCGTCGGCAGCGCAACCCGCGCTCCGTTGCGTACTTCGATTTCCGAGACAGAGCGCCGCACGCGGTCCATGAATCGCCGCGCTTCGGTCGCCGTCAGTCCCGGGAACACGGCAACAAACTCGTCGCCGCCGAAGCGGCCGAACGCGCTCGGCGCGCTCAGCTCCAGTTCCAGCGTGTTCGCGACGCGGATGAGCACCCGGTCGCCCTGGTCGTGGCCCACGAAGTCGTTCAGGAGTTTGAAGTTGTCGATATCGATGTACGCCACGGCGAGCGGTGTTGATGTTCTCCGGGCACGCGCCACGGCGTCGTCGATGAACTCGTCGATGAACCGGCGGTTCGGGCAGCCCGTGAGCGCGTCGGTGTATGCCAGCTGCCGGTAGAGGGCGGCCTGGTCCGCCTGCACGCGTGTCGCCCGTCCGTCCGCCGCCTTGTTCAGCATATGCCACAGGATTTCGGGGTCGAACGGCTTGCCCAGGAAGTCGTCTGCGCCCGACTTCATCGATTGCACGGCAACGTCGACATCGACATAACCAGTGATGGCGACGATGCCGCACGATGGCAACGTGGTGCGCGCGTGCGCGATCACATCCAGTCCAGACATGTCCGGGAGGCTGATATCGGAGGCGATGGCATCGAAGGTCGACGTATTCAGCGCCGCGATTGCCGCGCCGCCGCTGCGGACAACAGTGACATCGTTCGTCCACTGGCGCAGCACGCGCTCGATGAGACGCCCCAGCGTGGGATCATCTTCGACGACAAGTATCTGGTGATTGGCCGCGGGCCTGTGCAATTGCGCGACATTCATCCTCATAGGTGTCGGCCAAAAGGCTCCGGCCGAGAGGGGGCCCCGAAGATTTGTCAGGCAGGAACGGGCCGGGAAACGCCAGCTGCGCTCCGTTTGTTCACCCAGATCTTTCCTGCCACCTGTGTGCCCATCACCACCGAGCGGTCGCCGACGCGTGCCGTGACCGTCCCGCGATAGGGCGCAACCGATTCGAGCACCACGATCTGTCCTGGACGGATCATCTCGTCGTCGAAGAACTTCAGGAGCTGTTCGTCCTCTTCGAAGACCCGGTCGATCTCGACGGGCACGCCTTCCGGGACATCCGCCAGCGTTTGCATGGTCAGCCGCGGTGTGCCGTCGGCGCCGGGGATCGGGTAGCCGAACGGGCTCCGGTCGGGCCGCCCAAGGCTCTCGTACAGGTGAGGCTCGGTGACATCGGAGATCCCGTGTTCCAGGAGATGCGCTTCTTCATAGGCGCGCCACCAGGGCACCTTGAGCACCTCGGTGATGAGGCACTCCGCGAGGCGGTGGCGGCGCACCATCTGCTCCGCGCGGCGCAGCCCCTCGGGGGTCAGCCGAATGACCTTGCGGCTGTCGAGCGTCACGAGGCCGTCCCGCAACAGGCGTTTGAGCATGCCCGCCACGGATGGCGGTGTGATGTCGAGCCTGTCTGCGAGGCGCACCGCGATGACATCCTGCCCCTCGTCGTGGTGCAGACGGTAGATAGCGGTCAGATAGTCGTCGGTGGCAACGTTGGCAACCTGTTTCGGCATGAGCCGATGGTGCCACGCGCGGGGATATCAGACCAACGCCAGCCGTGCCAGCCGTCAGGCGGCGCGCCGGCGAACCCGCGCGTCATCCATCTTGATGACTGTGACGAACGATGTGGCGGCGCGTCGTGGGCCGGTTGCCTCGCTGAGCCACCCCGTCACGCACGGCGTGAGCGAGTTGTTCGCTGCCACGCAGGCGCTGCATCGGCTCGCCCGGTCGGCCGGGTCATAGGGGCAATGTTCGTGCTGTGGCATGGCTGCCGTATCCCGTTTGAAGGTTACGGGTATTTTCGGCACGCCCTGCCGGTAGATGAAGGGTTGCCGACCGGGGGAAACAGGAACGTAATCGTTGCCCCCGGTGACAACTGCGGAACGGCAAAGCGGAACGGCAAAGGGGGAGGTCGCGAACGACCTCCCCCTCTGGGATTCACACCGGCGGCGAATGTCAGGCACGGTTGATGGCCAGGCGGAGCTTCCGAAGAATCCTGGCCGGCGCGGCGGGTTGACGCTGGAGCCGGCGTTCGGCCTTGAGAATGGCGACTGCCTCGTCGGCAAGTGCCTTCTGGCGGAGCGCCTGCGGGTC
>CAYYSD010000096.1:3881-12305 GCA_964474285.1 uncultured Anaerolineaceae bacterium
CGGTACGGCGTCACTGCTGGCCGTTGCGGCCGCTGTGACGGTTACCGATCCCGCCTGGTAATGCCGGTGCTGATGGTGTGAACCACGTTGATGCTCCTGGCCGGTATGCCGTGCGTCCGAAGTAACGCATCTGCCTGCCGGGAGGTTAACGGTTCCGCGAAGGTAATTTCTGTGACGGACTTCACAGCTCCGCCGCTATACTTGGGACCATGCCACGCCTCATAGGGTTCGTGCCAGGCCTCGCTGGCACAGAGCCGCCGCCAGGATCCATAGGCTCCCGCGCGGCCGCCCGTGTCCAGGGTCACTCCCTGGGTCACGAACTCCGCTACATCGGGCGCGACGGCCTCACGGGCCAGCCCGCCCCCGTGAATGACCGCTTCATCGCCGAGATCGAACGCGCCGTTGAACGGTACGGAAAGGATGAACAGGCCGCCGTGCCGCCTCCGCCGCCCGTGGGACCACAAATTGCCCGCCTGGCGATTGCCAAACTCGGCGTGGACGCCCCCGCCGCCCGCTTCGGACTCGATCGCTTCGGGCGGCTCGATGTGCCACAGGATGCCGTCACCGTCGGGTGGCATCCCGCTTACACCGCGATCCCGGGCGCTGCTGGGGCCACATTCCTCGCCGCCCACTTCGAGTACGCCGGCCGGCCCGGAGTCTTCGCCCGGATCGCTACACTCCGCGCCGGAGACGAGTGCAGCGTCGCCCTCGACGATGGCTCCCGTCACTGCTACCGCGTCGATTCCGCTGTCGACTATGCTCTCGGCGCGATCGACATGGGGGCCATCCTCTATGGACGCGAAGGGGTCGAAAGCCTCACCCTCATGACCTGTTCAGGCCCTGCCAGCGAAGGTGAATACGCCTTCCGGACCGTCGTCCTCGCGAGCCGCATCGAAGCCTGATCCACCCGAAGCCACGACCACAAGGAGCAACTCGTGAAACTCTCACCCGCCCTCGAAAAGGCCTTCAACGACCAGGTTCTCCTCGAATTCGAATCGGTCTACGCCTATCTCCAGCTTGCCGCTGATTTCGACGAGCGCAATTGGCCCGGGTTCGCGAGCTGGATGAACGTGCAGTCCCAGGAAGAGTGGCTGCACGCCACCAAGTTCACCGACTACATCCTGCAACGCGGCAACGTGGTTCGCCTCCAGCCGCTCGCCGCGCCTGCCTATGGGTTCCCGGCGCCGCTCGCCGCCTTCGAACGGGCGCTTGAGCACGAGAAGAAAGTGTCGCAGGCCATCCACCGGCTCTATGCCATGGCCATCGCCGAAAACGACTACTCGAGCCTGCCCATTCTGCAGTGGTTCGTGAATGAACAGGTCGAAGAAGAAGACTCCGTTGGCCGCATCGTCGAACGTATGCGTCTCGTGGGCGACGATAACACTGGCCTCATGTTCCTCGACCGCGAACTTGGGAGTCGCCCCGCGGCGCCGTCGGGCGGAGGCGCGCGATAACCGGTTAGTCCACCACCTCGAGCGTATCCAGCACCTGCGGCATCGCCCGGATGGTCTTGTGGACCGGGCACTTCGCAGCGACGCGCAACAGGTCTGCGCGCTGAGCTTCGGAGAGTTCGCCGCGCAACACGATCTTCCTGCGCATCACCTCGATCAGCCCCGTGTCTTCGGTGTTGTCACAGTCGCTGCAATCCTCGATGTGAACACGATCGTGTTCGACTTCGACCGCGACCTCGAGCAGCGGGTAGCCCTTTCGGCGGGCGTAGATCTGCAGCGTCATCGCGGTGCACGCCCCGAGCGCCCAGAGGAGCAGGTCGTAGGGCGAAGGTCCGAGTCCATTGCCGCCCTCCGTGTCTGGCTCGTCGGACACGAGCGCGTGACCGTCGACGGTCAACAGGTGCGCGAGGGAGTAGTCGGGAAGCGATTGGACGATGGCTCGGGCCATGCGGGACCTCACAGGCGTGGTGGTCGCTTGAGTGTGCCAGAAGCGGGGCTGAAAAGGGGGTTAGCTGCGGCCGGCCGTTATCTTGTCGGCGCATTCCGGGCAGACACCGTGGGTGAAGTCTGCGTCGCTGTTCTGCCGGATGAAGTCTTCGAGCTGCTTCCAATATCCCTGGTCGTCGCGGATGCGGCGGCACCATGCGCAAATGGGCAGCAGGCCGCTGAGAGTGCGCACCTCCAGCAACGCCGCCTGCAGGTCGCCGATCATCCGTTGCCGGGCATGTTCCGATTCGCGCCTGCTCGTGATGTCGCGCGCAGTGCCCCGGAGCGCATAGGGACGGCCCCGCCCGTCAAGGACGAACGAGCCCTGTAGTTCGGCGATGAATCGCGATCCGTCCGCCCGGATCATGGTGACTTCGACGAGATCCTGTCGCCCGGTGCGCTGATAGGGCTTGCCTGCGGTCTCGCAGGGATTGATCAGCGAGTGCGTCAGCTCCACCATCCGCTCGAAGTCCTGTGCGGTCACGATCTCGACGACCTCCAGGCCGCGCTCCACATGTTCCATCGTCCATCCCGTGAGGATGGTCGCCATCCGGTTGAGCCGGGTGATACGGACCGAAGCCAGGTCGATCTCGAAGAGGGCGTCCGGGAGGAACTCCAGGAAGTCGGCGAACTCTTTTTTCAGGCGGGCGAGTTCCACCCGCGCATCAACATCTTCCACATCGCCTTCACCCATCTGCGAAACTGATCGTACCAAAGCATCGGGCCCGTCCTATCAGCGAACTCCCTTAGACGGGAGGACATTCGACGTTGATCTCTGCCCTACCCGAGATTCGATCCAAAGACGACGAACGGATCGTTGAGAATCACACTTCAGAATGCTATTCTCCCGGACCGATATCCACACGTCGCGGCATTGATTGCGGCGGAGTTCGCCAGCGACACGCCGCGATGGGAGGCGTAGTAACGGTGCCTGACCGACCAATCGACCCTGTCCGCCTTCAGCAGGCCGCGCAGCGCATCAGCGGTGATTTCGCAGCCGCCATGACTGCCGCCATGGTGCATGTCGGCCTCAACCTCGGCCTCTACCAGGCGATGGATGGTGCCGGACCCTTGACCAGTGTCGCACTGGCCAAAATGACTGGATTGCACGAGCGCTGGGTGCGGGAGTGGCTCTGGCAACAGACCGCGGCCCACGTTGTTGAATTGGCCGACGAGTCTGACCACACGTTCGAGCTAAGCCCCGAGGCCGCCACGGTGCTGCTCGACCAGCGCTCTCCTCTGTTCGCTGCGATGTACTCCTTCTTTCCGATGCACGTTCAGCTTGCACTGCGCACTGAGGAGTGCTTTCGAAGTGGTATCGGATATTCATTCGATGAGGGCGGGACAGATCGAGCTCGGCAAAACGACCTCAACCTCGGTCGCTGGCACCGCGAGATGCTCATCCCGGTCGCGCTTCCGAAGCTGGACGGCGTCATCGAGCGGCTTGAAGCGGGGGCACAAGTCGCCGATGTTGGCTCGGGCTCGGGGGCTGCCGTGCTCGAAATCGCGAAGCGATTTCCCGCCAGCGAAGCGCACGGGTACGAGATCTCAGCCGAGATGTTGGCGTTTTCGCTCCAGGCGCGAGAGCGTGCGAACTTGCCGAATGCCCGCTTCCATGATGCGTCGGTCGACCCGCTTCCACCCGATGGTAGGTTTGACCTGGTAATGACGAATGACTGCCTTCACGACATGGCGAATCCTTCGGAGATGGCCGGAGCCATTCGTGCCTCGCTGAAGCTGGATGGGAGCTGGTTCATCACCGAGATGGATGCAAAGGAGACGCTTCGGGACAACCTGGAGCGTCTTGGTCCCGTCGCGCCGATGCTGCTGGGAGGGTCTCTGCGAATGTGCCTCCCCTCTTCCATGGTGTCCCCGGACGATGAGGGACATGGGATTCTCGGGCTTCCAGAACGTCGGCTCGAGTCGATCGTCCGAGGTGCAGGCTTCGGCCATTTCCGCAGGCTCGAAATCCCTCACCCGTTCAACGCCTACTACGAAGCACGCCTGTAACGCGGCCGGGCAGCAACGATTGTTCTTCAGGCGGGCGAACCGTGCCCGCGCATCAACGTCTCACAGTACGCCCTCAGCCACCTGCACAAGTGATCGTACCAGCGCATCAGTCCGGACTTATCAGCGAAAACCCTACTCAAACGCCAGCGCTTCCGTGATGCCCACTCGGGCCGCGAGTCGCGCCGGGATGGCGCTACCCGCAACCGCCAGGGCGACCGCAATGGGAAGCACCAACGCCAGCCACGGCGCCGATGGAACCTGTGCCACGCCCGGTGCCCATCCGTCCTGCTTGCCGAAATGGTCGAACAGCCAGGCGCTCACGTAGTAGCCCAGCGGCGCTCCGATCGCTGTCGCGATGACCGCGTACACCGTCGCGCTAACGCCGACGCCAGACACCACCTGAAGCGGGGTGAATCCTATGGTCTTCAGGATGGCGAAGTCGCGCACCCGTTCGCGCACCGCGAAGAGCAATGTCGTGAAGAGGTTGAGCCCCGCGATGAACAGCAGGGCGACGGACATCGGCGTCATCACGGTCCTGATGTTGTTCCGCTGCTCTGCGAGGTCCTCGTGGAACGCCGTCGCCACGTCGTCCACCACCAGCCGGCTTCCGGCGGCATCCGCGATCGCCGCCGCGGCGACAGCGGAGTCCGCACCCTTCGGAAGCACCACCCCGAACGCGCCCGAATCGATCGCGGGCAGGGCGGAGCGAAGCTGGTCCAGGTGGTACATGAGGCCAATGCCGTCGTTGCGCTCTTCGGCATACGTCCCGGTCACGATGACGTCGAACGCCGTGTTGCCTTCAATCCGGAACGTGACCCGGTCGCCGACACCGAGGCCCGTTTCGCGCGCAAGCCCGAGGCCGATGACGGCCTCCCCCGGCCCTTTGAACATGCGGCCGTCGACGACCCGGAAGCCCGCCTCCTGGATGTCGCCAGCAATCGCCCAGGCATCGAAGCGGAAGGGTGGCCTTGAGTCGTCGCCGCCGAGCCGGGCAAACGTGAAGCGTCGCGTGATCACGCCCACTGCGCCCGAACTCTCGCGGATCAGTGCCTCGGCCTCGGCCTCGGACATCGCCCCGGGTGGGTCTCCCCTGTACTGGGCGGGCGAGACGTACGGAATGCGCTGAATCTCAACCTGGTACGGCTCGCCGCCGATCAGTCCCGGCTCGTCGAAGAGGTGTCCGATCGTCGTGTCGACGGTGAATGTGCACACCAGCGTCGCGACGGCGAACGTGAGGGCCGCGATCGTGAACCAGGCGCGGGCCGGCCGCGTGAAGGCATCCTTGGCCCCGAGGACGACCGGTCCCGGAAGCCCCAGTCGCGTGGCGAGCCGCCCGAGGCGTGAGGGACGGACGTCCCGGCGAGAACCTCCGACCGTGATCGCCTGGACGGTGTTCGTGCGCGCGCCTCGCCATGCCGGGAATACCGTGAAGACGGTCACTGCGCCGAGGACAACCACGAGGATCGCCCCAAGGCGGACCGGCTCCAGCACCGGCGTGGCCGTCGTCCCCAGCGAGCTGGCCGTCCTGCGCAGAATCAACGGTGTGAAGCCCAGGCCGATGACCAGCCCCGCAACCGCCCCCAGGCCGGCGATAACGAGCTGCTCCCCAAGGAAGACCCTCGTCACCTGCCCCGGCGTCAGGCCCGCGGCTTTCAGCAGGCCGATGTCGCGAATCTGCACCAGGAGAAGTCCGCTCACGGCGTTGGCCAGGATGAAGCCCACCGCCAGGAGGCCGAACGCAGCGAAGACCCGGAGCACGATGATCGTTGGCTCGTTCTCTTCCGCGAACGAGTCGCGGATCGAGGTCCAGGTGATCGCCCCGGCCGGCCCTCCCGTGACACCGATGGCCCGCTGGGTGAACGCTTCGACCGTCCCTCGATCGTGCAGTCGCACCCCCACCACCGGCGGCTGGTCGCTTTCCGTGCCGAACGCCGCTCTTGTCGCCTCCGACACGAAGACGTCCGCCGGGTCCCAGTTTGGATAAGGCGCCCGCGTCAGGTGGACGCCGATTCCCACGACCCGTAGCTCCATCGGGCCGCGGGCCGTCGCCACCCGGGCCACGTCGCCGACCTCCAGGTCGGCTTCATGCGCCAGCCCCTTGTCGATCACGATCTCGTTGGGTGTGCCCGGGTCCAGCCAGCGCCCTTCGACGATGTTGGTCACGCCCACCTCGGGCTTCCCGGCCATCCCCCACGCCAGGATGGGATGCCGCCCCGTGGAACTGGCCACGAGCGAAGCGCTCGAGCGCCTGAATGGCCCGGCAGTCGCCTCGATGCCGTCCATCGTCTTCACGCGCCCTAACGCCGCCGCCGGGGCGAAGAGCCATACGTGCCCTCCGTCAGCCGTTTCCATCACGCGTTCAAACGGACGCCCTGCGCTGTCCTCCACCGAGACGGCGAGTGTCGGCAGCGCCGTCGCCGCCGCGACAACGATGAACACGAGCGCCGATTGCAGCGGCCGCCGCCGCAGGTCCGCCCGGATCACGCGAAGCTGTGCGCGAAGCATGGTTACTCCCCTATCGCGATGAGATCCGTCAGCGCCCGGATCGGGGTGTTGTCGTCCATGCGCGTTTCGGAGACGACCCTGCCATCCCGCATCCGCACCACCCGCTCGGTCGCGGCGGCCACTCGCGGGTCGTGCGTCACCAGCAGGATGGTCTGGCCCGCTTCGTGATACTGCCGCAGCAGCCCCAACACCTCCTGCGTCGCGGTGCTGTCCAGGCTGCCCGTCGGTTCGTCCGCCAGCAGCACGGCGGGCCGGTTGATCAGCGCCCGGGCCAGCGCCACCCGCTGGCGTTCGCCGCCGGAGAGCCGCGCCGGCACCAGCCCCGCGCGCGACTCTATCCCCAGCGCTGCCATCAATTCACGGCGGCGGGTGCGCGCCTCCCCTGCGGAGAGCCCCGCCACCAGCGCCGGCATCTCGATGTTCTCGGCCGCCGAAAGGTTCCCAATCAGGTTGAAGAACTGGAACACATATCCAATGCTGCGGCGTCGCAATCGTGCCCATGCGGCCTCCGAAAGCTGGTCCACGCGCTTGCCGGCAAGCCAGACTTCGCCCTCTGTTGGCCGGTCAAGCCCTCCGGCCATGTGCAGCAGCGTCGACTTGCCGCAGCCGCTCGGGCCCATGATCGCCACAAATTCGCCTGCTGCGATGGTGAGGTCGACCCCTGCAACGGCAAGCCGCTGCTCGCCTTCCGCGGGGAACGACTTCTTCAGGTTGCGTGCTTCGAGGATCGCGGTCATTCGTGCCTCCGGGGCAGGATTTCTTCGCAGCGGTCCAGCCATTGCAGGTCCGCCTGGATGTGGAGCGCGGCGCCTTCGATGAGCAACCGCGTGACGGCGTCTGCGCCGCCCTCACGCGTCGCCCGGTCCAGGTCCCGCAGCGTCCGAAGGTGCGCCTCCCGCTGGCGATCCACCAGCGCCGAGGCATCTGTCACGCCCGTGACCATCGCGATCACAAAACGCGTCACGAACTCGCTCCGAAGTCGCGGCGTCACGATATCCGATTCGAACCACTTGCGGACTTCTTCCCGTCCCGCATCGGTCAGCTCATAGACCGTCTTATTCGGACGGTCCGACTGTTCCACCTGCCGGCTGCTCACGAGGGCGTCGCGCTCAAGCCGCTGCAGCGTCGTATAGACCTGGCCCACGTTGAGCGGCTGCGAGGACCCCGCAAACGCGCGGTCGTACGCGTGTTTCAACTCATACCCGTGTGCAGGCCCAACAGCGAGGAGAGCAAGCAGCGCCTCGCGCATCGAACACACCCTCCTGATCTCGTACATACATGGTATACATACGAAGTAGGTAGGACGTCAAGTGGGAGAAGATGGACCGGCTGCCCGATGGTGTCGCGAACGCCCGGCGCGACCCGCCAACGACGGTGTGTCGCCGCCCTCCCGGATCAGGCATGATGGTGGCGAGGGGAACAACACCCAGGAGGCGCTCCCATGGCTGCATCATCGTTCAAGGACCGCGCTCTCGGGCTTCTCAGGGAAGCCAACCGCCGGCATGTCATCGTCGACAAGGACGGCAAGTCGTACGTCAACCTGCCCCTCACCATCGTCATCGTTGCGGGGCTCCTCGCGCCGTGGCTGCTCGTCATCGGAGTCATCGTCGCCCTCGCCACGAGTTGCTCCATGCGCATCGACGTCGAACCGGTCTCCGACGACATCGCTCCGGCTGTCGCAGGCGGCGTCGAGAACCCTGGGGACGCCGCCTCAACCGTTGCGGACGACGTCGAAGACCTTGGCGCTCAGGCGGGTGCCGCCGTCGAAGACCTCGCAGCCAGCGTCGAGGATGCCGTTGAGGGCAGTGCCCCTAAGGAAGAGGAGTCTCGCGACTGAGCTAACCCGAGCCCCGGCCCTTTGGCATCGAGCGAACGGCCGCCTGGTGGGACGCAGTGATGAACGTAACACAACCCAATAACCGCATAGTGCCGCACGACTACGCGTGTGCAGCGGCGTTCGAGGCCGAACGCG
>CAYYSD010000097.1:0-12139 GCA_964474285.1 uncultured Anaerolineaceae bacterium
CTTCGGCGGCCAGCCTGTCCGGCGCCATCGCGGGGGCGGCGAGACCCGCACGCTCGAGCGCCGATCCCAGCCGGGCGACGTCGGGGTGGCGAGTGACGAGGAAGACGGTGCGCATGTCCGCGGTCCCCTGACCCTTTTTGCGAGTATACGCGCCGCGGTTCCGCCGTTGAGCCAACGGCTGTGAAATCCGTGTGAAATGTGTCACAAATGTCGTCGAAACGTTCGAGCCTCAGGCAGGGTCGCGCGGATCGGGGCTCGCCAGGATTTTCGCCGTCTGGGCATCGCGATAGGCGCGGACGGCTTCGCGGATCGCGGGGTCCTTCGCACCAAGGAACGCGGCTGCCAGGAGGGCCGCATTCGTCGCCCCCGGCTTGCCGATGGCGAGGGTGCCTACGGGGATGCCGGCGGGCATCTGGACGATCGAAAGGAGCGAATCCATCCCTTTGAGCGAGGCGGATTCCATGGGCACGCCCAGGACGGGAAGCACTGTCTTCGCCGCCATCACCCCTGCGAGGTGAGCAGCGCCGCCTGCCCCCGCGATGATTACCTGGAGACCGCGCGCTTCGGCGGTCGCTGCGTATTCGAAGGCCGCATCCGGCGTCCGGTGGGCGGACAGGACGCGCACCTCATAGCCGATCCCGAGTTGGTCGAGCGTCGTGGCGACGTTGGACATAGTCTCCCAGTCGGAACGGGAACCCATGAGAATGCCGACGAGCGGGCCGCTGGCTGAATCGGACATAGCGCCTCCATGCCTCCAAAGGACGAACTCGAGATCGTGCGTGCGATGATCGCATGGCCCGGCCGATTGTGCATACGTTTCGCTTGCCCCCAATATGCGGCCGATGTCCTGGACGTTTCTCACGAATCACGCCCATGTGCTCCTTTGCATCGCAAGCGACCCGGGTATCCGGCTGCGCGATGTCGCGGACCGGGTCGGCATCACCGAACGCGCCGCCCAACGGGCAGTCGCCGATCTCGTGGAGGCGGGATACCTGACGCGCCGCAAAGTGGGACGCCGCAACGAATACGACATCCACGACGAGCGGCCGTTTCGCCACCCCATCGAGCGCCATCACGAAGTGGGCGAGCTGCTCGGCGTGCTCCGCGCGGCCGTGACGGCCGAACGCCCCCAGGCGGGCCGCGACACCTGACGCTCACACCACTTGTCTTGAGAGCCTCTCGGCTTCGCCGGTGACCGGACCACTACGTGGCGCAGCCTGCGCTCAGTTCTTCGCGATCATCGGGATGTTCTGCCTGAAGGGACGCTGACCGGATGTCGGAATGGGCGTCGCCGTCGCGCGCGGACCGGTGGTCGCGGTCGGTCGCGGAGTGTTGGTCGGCGTCGGCGTCGCCGCGGAAACCACCTCTTCGAAGTAGTCGAACGAGCATCCCATCTGTTGGCAGCCGTTGAGGATGTCGTCAACGAAAATCCGGTCGATGCGCGTGCCGCTGTTCGAATTGGCCCCACCCAGCGTGTGCACGCCAACGATATACCCGTAGTAGTGCGCGTCCGGGTTGATGGAGAGGATGGCGGACCCGCTCTCGCCGCCGGCCGTGTCGATGTCGTAGGTCAGGTCCGTCTCCGTCACCTGGAGGAAGGAGTTGCTGTAGTGGCCCCACATGGTGCCTTCGGGCTTGTCGCCGGGGTATCCGATGATGGCGGGCCAGAAGTCGAAGTCCTCGAGGCTCTCCGTCGAAAGCAGCCCGATCGAGAGCCAGCCGACCAGGTTGCCCAGCGTGCCCGAGTTCATCTTGATGATGCCCCAGTCCCAGAGCGGGTCACCCTCCGTCTCGATGTACTGGTCGGGAACCCACCAATCCGTGCCCTCTTGACGGCCGAACGGCTCATGCTGGCTGTTCTTGCCCGGCACGACCACGATGCCCTGGGTCCATCCTGAGTCGGCGCTCCACAGGCAATGGCCCGCAGTCAGGAGAACATCCGGCCCAATGAACGTGCCGGTGCAGCTGCCCACATACTCTCCGGTGGCGTCGTATAGCTCCAGGAACGAGATAACGCGGAAGGGATAGGAAGAGGTTGCGGTGATCCGCTCGCGCTCGTCGCTGCCGATCACTTTCTGGGCAGTGACCTCCCCGTCCGTCGACGCGAACACGGGGCGCTTCAGTGCGATACCTGGCGCATGAAACACCTGGCCGCGGGGCGCGAACAGCGTCGCCTCCGCGGGCGCGTCGCCCGCCCGCTGCTGCGGCTGGCTCGCCAGGGCCAACAACACAGGGCCGACCGCGGCCGCCGGCAGCGGCCCCACAACCATCCCTCGCCTGCGCATCGACACTCCCCCGGCGCGCGAATGATACAGCCGCATGTTTCCACCCGCCTGCCTGGCGGCGAACGGTCATGTGGAGCCCAGATCGCGGCCCATTCGCTCTGTTACACTTTGCCGATGACGACAGCCACACCCTCGCTCATCCGTGAACGCGCGGCCGCTGCGAAGGCGGCGTCACGCAAGCTCGCGACAGTCTCCACCGCCGTCAAAGACCGAGCCCTCCTGCGCATCGCCGAGCTTCTCGAGACAGAACAGGAAGCAGTGCTCCGCGCCAACGAACTCGACCTCGCCGCGGCGCGGGACAACGGCCTCGATGACTACTTCGTGGAGCGTCTCACGCTCAACCCGGCCCGCCTCCGCGGCATCGCAAACGACACGCGAACCGTGGCTCAGCTCCCGGACCCCGTGGGCGAGATGTTCGACACGCGCACGCTCCCCAACGGCATGCTCATCGGGCGGCGGCGGGTGCCGCTCGGCGTCGTGGCGTGTATTTATGAATCGCGGCCCAACGTCACCGTTGATATCGCGGCCCTTGCGCTGAAAAGCGGCAACGCGGCGATCCTTCGCGGCGGCAAAGAAGCGCGCCATAGCAATGCCGCCCTCGGTGTCCTCGTGGCCCGCGCCCTCGAAGACGCAGGCATCGCCGGCGACGCCGTCCAGGTCATCGCCGACCCCGACCGCGCACTCGTCGACGACCTGCTCAAGGCACACGACCTGATCGACATCATCGTCCCGAGGGGCGGCAGCCAGCTCATCGACTACGTGCGGATGAACGCGACCATGCCCGTCGTCGCGCACGGCGAGGCCGTCGTCCAGGTGTATATCGATGCCGAGGCGGACCTCGATATGGCCATCAGCCTGGTCGACAACGCGAAGACCCGGCGCTACAGCATCTGCAACGCCGTCGACACCCTCCTGGTCCACCAGCGCATCGCCCCCGAGTTCCTCTCGCGCCTGGCCCGTCACTGGGGCACGAAGGTGGCCTACATCGCTGATGGCCGCGCCCGCACCCTCCTCGCCGCCACGGCCGAAGGCGGCGTCACCATCGAGTCCGCGAACGAACAGACCTGGCGCACGGAACACCTGGCGCTCCGCGTCGGCATCCGCATCGTCGATTCGATGGACGACGCGCTCGAACACATCGACACCTTCGGCAGCCACCACAGCGACGCCATCGTGACGGAGAACTACAGCCACGCCATGCGCTTCTTCGACGAAGTCGACTCGGCGGCCGTCTACGTGAACGCGAGCACCCAATTCACCGATGGCGCCCAGTTCGGACTCGGGGCCGAGGTCGGCATCTCGACCCAGAAGATGCACGCGCGCGGGCCGATGGGTCTGCGTGAACTCACCAGCTACAAATGGACCATTTTCGGGAAAGGCCAGGTACGTCCCCTGTGATCAGCTTCGAGAGGGAATCGCGCACGCCCCATTCCGAATCCTACGCACTCTGGGAAGACGACGGCCTCATCGGTCGCGTGGACCTCCACTTCCAGGGCGCGAACGTCTACGCGACGCTCTGCACCACCGCGGATGCCAACGAAGAGCGCATCCAGGAGCTCATCGACGCGATCGACGAGCGGCTCGTCATGACCGCCGACCCCTACCGCGAAGACTTCGTCGTGACGGTCTGGAAAGGCTCTCCCGGCGGCGTCTATAGCGACGACGAAGACGAGGACGACGACGAGGACACCTTCCGCCTCGGCGACCTTCAGCAGAATTGAGTGCTGAGTGCTGAGCACTCATCACTCAGCACCCATCACTCAGGACTGATTACTCTCACCCCACTCGATCGAGGCCTGGACGCAGCAGTTCGAAGTAGCGCTTCTTGCGGAACTGCTCAATGTCGTCGGTGTATTTGAAGATGCAGCCGAGCGTCTGGTCCACCACGTCCGGGTCGAGCTCTGTCCGGTGGAGCGCGACCAGCGCCATGCCCCAATCGATGGTCTCCGCCACACCGGGTCGCTTGTAAAAGTCTTCCTTGCGGATGCGCTCCATGAAGTTGCAGAGCTGACCGGCCAGGGCGCGGTTGATGCCGGGGACACGTGCCGTCACGATCTCGTACTCTCGTTCGAACGACGGATAGCCGATCCAGAGGTAGAGGCACCGTCGCTTGAGCGCGTCATGAACTTCCCGCGTGCGATTGCTCGTGAGGATGACGAGGGGCGTCCGCTTCGCGCGGATCGTTCCCAACTCCGGGATGGTGATCTGGAAGTCCGAAAGGATTTCCAGGAGGAACGCTTCGAATTCTTCGTCGGCGCGGTCCACTTCGTCGATCAACAGCACCGGCGGGACGTCGTCGTCGGCCGTGAGCGCTTCGAGCAGTGGCCGCTTGATGAGGTATTGCTCGCTGAAGATCTCGCGCTCGACATCTCCCGGCGCTTCGTGGCCATTCTCGGCAAGCTTGATGCGCAGCAGCTGGCGAGCGTAGTTCCATTCGTAGAGGGCGTGGTTCGCATCCAGCCCTTCGTAGCACTGGAGGCGGATCAGCCTCGCGCCGGTGGCTCGTGCGAGAGCCTTCGCGATCTCCGTCTTGCCGACGCCTGCCTCACCTTCGAGGAACAGCGGTTTGCCCAGGCGCGCAGCAAGGAACACAGTCGTCGCGATCTCGCGATCAGCGAAATAACGCTGCCCTGCGAGACGTGCCTCCACTTCGTCGATGGAATCGAACATCCCTCGAGTGTACAGGAAGGCCGGCCCGCACGATGAACGGTTGCGTTACCGCATGGTGAGCGTGGCGGGCTCGGTCAGGTAGATCCAGTAAACATTGAGCTGGAACATACCGCCAAAGTCGTTGAGGTAGCGCGGCTGCGCCGGGATGTGCCGCAGCCAGCGCTGCGTCCGGTTGTCGAACTGCAGGACCATCGTGTACTTCTTGTCGAGCTCGCCGAGGGCGTCGGCCATTGAACGGTTCTGGCCCACGTACACCAGGTTATTCCAACCGGAATTCAACGAAACCGTTCTCGGCAGTTCGGGCTCGGGGTTCACGGTGGCGATGTTCGTGGGAGGGCCGTTCACCCAGAAAGCGTCGTAGGTTTGCACGACGCCCCAATCGCTGACGTAATCGGGCGCGTCCGGCACGAACCGCGCGTAGCGCCCCGTCGTGCCGTCGAAGGCCGGCAGCCCCGGCTCCCAGTGAAAAGCCGCCGTCCACGGCACCGGGACGTAGGCGAGCATCGCCTTCGGGTTTCCAGTGTCCTCCAGGTGCGCCAGATTGCTCCAACCCGAGCCCAGCTGCTGGATAACGAGGGGGCCCGGCGGCGGCGAAACCGTGCTCACGTCGCGATTCTCCTGGCCGATATCCGCATTGCGCCCGCCCCAGGTGAAGGCGGGCACCGCCGGGCCGTTGCCGTTGATGTAGATCTGCACCTGCTTGCCGGGAGCGCCGCAGCCAGATTGTTCGGCTTCGGACTTCACCAGGAGGGCGAACCGCGCCACAACGCCGAGCGCTGTGGCCGCGGCGCCGCAAAACGTCCCGTCGACGAACGCTCGCACGTCCGAGTTCGGTGGCACATCGCGCCAGTCGTGAAGCGCGGCCCCGGTGAGGGTGAACGGCACGCGCCTCACGGCATCACCGATGTTGACGACGCCCGCTCCCGCCCAGGCCTCACCGTGGGGCGCGGGCGCAGGCGGCATCGCTGCCGCACGCGCCACCTGGAGGAGCTCAGGCGCCGTCAGCCTCGAGTTCCGCGACCACATCAGCGCGAACATGCCCGAGACAAGAGGAGTGGAGAAGCTCGTCCCACTGTCGGCGCCATAGGGGTTGCCGCCAAGGTCGCTCCGGACGGTGCTGACCACATCGGTGCCCGGGGCGGCAAAGTCCACCGCAGGCCCGTAGTTGCTATACGTTGCCCAGGCATTGCCATTGAGATTATCCGCCGACCCGACCGCCACGACGTTCGAAAACTGCGTATACGCGGCGGGAAATCCCGGGCTGTGGTTCGGGTCGCCGGGAGCGATGTTGCCCGTAGCCGCAACGATGATGATGCCCTGCGCCTGGGCGGCAGCGATGGCGTCGCGCAGGATGGAGAGGTCTGCCGTCGAGTCCTTGCCCGTCAGACTGATGTTGATGATGTTCGCGCCCATGCGCCGGGCGTAGTCGATCCCCTCCGCCACGCGTGCCATGTCGCCGCTGGCGATGAACTGCCGGGACGGCAGTCCGCAGTCAAGCACTTTCACCGTCATCAGGCGCACGTTCCACGCGATACCGCTGACGCCAACGTTGTTATCGCCGCGGGCGCCGATGATGCCCGCGACCAGGGTGCCGTGCGAGTGTGCCGGGGTTCCCGGCTTACCGTGGTCGTCCGCGACGGCGCCCGTGGGCACGTCCGTGGTATAGCCGCAATACTGAGCCCGCTCCGGTGAGAGACGGATGAACCGGCAGCCGAAACGGTCATCGATGCAACCGTTGCCGTCGTCGTCGATCCCGTCGGCGGTCATGTCGCGAGTGTTCTCCCAGAACCTCCCCTGCAGGTCCGGGTGTCCGAAATCAAGCCCCGAATCGAGGACGGCGACGACAATCGTGTCGCGCCCGGTCGCGAGATCCCATGCCGCAGGCACGCCAATCGGGGCCATGTAGGGCGCCTGGTTCGGACCGTAGTAAGGGTCGTTTGGCACGGCCGCGGCGAACACGGGCACATCGAGTTCCACCGATGCGAATCCTCCGGTGCGACGCAGCTCCGCGATGAAATCGGAGCGGTTCCTCCCGGGAGGGACAGGCACTGCCTTGTAGCCGAGTTCAGCCAGCGCTTTCGGCGTCTTGTCGTTCGAACGCTCAGCGGCGGACACCCCGCGGTCGTACTGGACGATGACGTAGTCATCGGCGAACGGGGCCTGGGCGGCGGCGGGTGTGATCGCGGGCCATGACTGATCGGCCGCGAACAGGCACACCGCAGTCATCAGCGCAAGCAACACCGAACGAAAGTCCAACCGCACCCTCCCGTCAGGGCCGAACGCCTCCAACTGGCGTGTTGGGCAGAGCACCACCCGGGGTCGGGATGGGCGCTTGACGCTCGCCGGTCGCGCGTGAATCCATGATAACGGCAACCTCGCGCGCGGCGTCCACCGTCATGAACGCCACAGCGCCATAGGTCCGGACGATGCCGACGAGGTTCCCCCGGCGGAAAAGGAAGCTGTGATAGACAGCGTCCAGCCCCGTGCTGCCGACTTTGCCCTGCTGAATCTTGAAGGCCGCGGATTGATTGCCAAGCGGCTTCGCCGTCTGCGGTTCCGAACCGCGACCGTTTTGGTAGAACTTCTGATAGCCCAGGAACGCCTTCTCCGCTCCCTCAGGCGTCGAGAAGAGGATCGAGTCTATCGTTATGTAGTATCCTCCACGGGGCACGCTCGAAAGCAGGCCCGCCGGTTCGAGCGTGACGGTGGCGCCTTCCACGAAGCCCCAGAGCTTCGTCATCTCCTGCGCTTCGCCCGGGCTGAGAAACGGGCCTCCCACCTGGAAGATCTCCACGTTGATCGGGTAAGTATCGGGCACAGACGCCCTGTGCGTGTTGCCCAGGTCCAGTTCACCCGGCGCCCAGCGGCTGGCCGGCCCCTGGAGCAGGGGCTGAGACGTGTCCGCCGACCCGCCAGTGCTGGGCGTTCGCACGGGCGTGGGCACCGAAGAGGTGGCTCGTGGGGTGACGCTGCCGGTGGCCTGCGTCGTGCCCGGCAGCGGCGTGGCATTCCCGCCATCGTCGTCGCCGCCACATGCCGATACAGCAAGCACCGCCAGGCCGGCCAGCCCCATCGCGATTGGGAACAGACGCCTTCCGTTCACTTGCTCACCGTGGGGATGGCGGCCGGAGCGGTGATCGGTGTGGGAACGACCGCCGCCTTCAGCCCCAGCGCCTTTTCGTCCATGATCGATGCGAGTTCGTGCACCGGGTTGATCGTCATCAGCGTGTCTGAACCCCACGTGCTCACAACCCCGACGAGGTTCCCGCGCCGGAAGATGATGCGGTGGAAGGTGCCATCCACGCTGGAGCCGCTCACCTTGCCGTCGATGCGCTTCCACGATGACGACTCGTTGCCGATCATCGAGTCGGAAATCCGGTCCGACTTCCCGGCGATGCGGGCGGAAAAGTGCTCATAGGCCGAGTGGGCTCCGTCCTGCGTCTTGAACAGGTGGACTTCGACAGCGATGTAATACGCGCCATTAAGTACCCCGGACATGCGCGTCTCGGGTTCGTACGACGTTTCATAGCCTCCGTCGTAGCCCCACTTCGTCAGCAGGTCCTGGCCCTGCGAGGCAGAATCGAAGGTTGCGGTCTTCGAGTAGTTGTCGGTGTTGAGCACGAAGGTGTAGTCGCGCTCGGTGAGGAAGCCCGGGCCAAGGTCCTCCTGGCTGAGCGCGAAGCGGCTCGCGGGCGCATCCAGCTTCGGGGAATCGGAACTCGGACGCGGCGTGCCATTCCCGCTCGCACCAACGTCATCGTCATCGCCGCCACAAGCGACGGCCGCCGCTGCAAAGCAGAGGCACAGGGCAAGGACCAGCGACAGCCGCGAGAGCATTTGGGGGCTCCAGGGGAGTGATTCGCTTTGGAGTGTACGTTCGGGCACCGGTGTGCGGAAGGAAAGCAAACAAAGGGATCGGAAAGGGTCAGCCCGCCAGCAGGCGCCGCAAACCCGGGTCCTCGGCGAACAGGTCCATGCCTTTGCGCACCATGTCGTGGACGGTGCTCTTGTCGCGGCCCACTATCGCGCCGATCTCCGAAAGGCTGCGGCCCCGCTCCTTGAGGAGGAGCGTGGCGGCCGCCCTGGCGTTCTTCACGGGCTCCTTTCGGGAGTGGCTCGAAAGGTCATCCACGGAGACGTCGAAGTGTTTCGCCACCGTCCGGAGCAGCAGGCGGTCGGCGTCCGCGCTGGTGAGTTCGGGAAGAGCGAAGCGCGCGAGCTCGGCATCCAGGCGGGCAAGGTCCACCGTGCCCGTCGCGCGCAGCATCGCGAAGGCGATGTGAGCGGCGCCCTGGAGACCGCGGACCGATGGGCAATGCACGTTCACAATCCGTTCCAGCGCAAGGCTCGGGAGACGATACCCACACTCCGCTTCGAGGCGGTTCACATAGGCCCGGCGCTCTTCCGCCGCGAACGCCTCCACCGGCGTAACGATGCCTTCCGAAAGCCGCGAGATGAGGCGTTCGGAGACATCCAGGTCGCTGGGATGGCATTCGCTCGCGATGACCACGTCGCCGCCGCTGTTCTTCACGGCGTCGATGGTGTGCACGATCTGGTCGACGATCCCCGACTTGCCCTGGACATACTGCAGGTCGTCGATGAGGAGGAGATCCACGCCGCGCATGGGTTCCTGGAACTGTTCCACCTCCCGTGACCGAATTGATTTCATGAAGCCGTTCATGAACTGCTCGGCGCTCACGCAGGCGACGGTGCGGCCATCCTGGACGGCAAGGGCCGCCAGCGCATGCATCAGGTGTGTCTTACCCATGCCCGGGGCGCTCCAGAGCACCACGGGGTTCATCCGCATGGCGCCGCTCTCCAGGAGCGCCGTGCAGCACTCGTACGCGACACGGTTGCCCGCGGCGAGGATGTAGCGTTCGAGCGTGTAGGCGCGGTTCAGCTGGCCCGCGACGACGCGACCCCTGGGCGTCGCATGCTCGGTCACACGCGACGCGCCCTGAAGCGCCTCCACCGGCTCGCAGTGTGTGGGCTGCACAAAACGGACTTCGAGTTCGCAGGAAAAAACGTCGCGGAGCACATCGCGGATGGGAACCGCGAGCGACTCCGCCATCCACTCGGCTGAGGCCGCGGAACGGCCTTCGATGATCGCCACGCCGCCTTCGATGCGTACGATGCGTCCCCCGCGGAGGGCGAGCCGGTCGCGTTCGCTGGCGTCGAATTCGAGCCGGCCGAGCACTGCCCGCCATGCACGCCCAAGGGCGAGCGGGTCACAAGGATCTGCGGGCATACGCGGACAAACTCCTTCCTCCACGGTCCGAAGTGGCGAAATTTCGAAGACAACTTGAGGCGGTTTTAGGGTGTTCCCACGCTGCCGGGTTCAGGTCCGCCGGGGCGGTCCACCGCAGCGCTGTTGCCGTACAGTAGCACGGCGGCGGGGCTGTTCAACCGTCTTATGTAGGAATTCGCGGAAGTGCACGCATCTTTCACGCGGCCCGGCGGTTATGTGGAAACTTCCATGACAGGCCCACCGTGGCCGGAATTCGTGCCCCCGGCGGGCCTACACGGAGGGTGCCGGCCAGCCCAGCCAATCGCAAACACCGAGGCCCATGACCTGCTCCAGGTCGGCGCCGGAAAGCCAGGGGAGCTCCTCCGTGAACAGCGTGACCGCTTCCTTCCAGGAGCACGGCAGACGCGTCCAGTCGGTCCCCCAGAACGTTCGCCTCGGTCCGAACGTGTCGAACACGCGGCGAATGTAGCCATGCAAACCGGGGAAGGGATAGGCCTCCGAACTGAAGCAGGGCAGGGCCGAAGCCTTCACCGCCACGTTCGGGAATCGGGCAAGCCTGAGCACCTCATCGAGGTGCTTGAACGCCTCGGCATCCTTGCCGTCCCGGATGGCAAGGTGATCGATGACCAGCTTCAGCCCCGGGAACCGTTCGGCAACGGAATCGATCAGCGGCACGGCGCCCGGGACGAAGACCATGACCGGCAGTCCCGCATCCTGCGCCGCCGCCCAGAGCCAGTCGGCCCCACCGCTCTCCAGCAGCTCCCGGTGGCTGCGAGCGTGGAACGTGAAGCGCAGCCCCAGCATGCCGGGTTCGCGTCGCCAGTGGTGCAACTGCTCGGGGTCGGGCGTCTCCAGCGCCAACCTGCCCATCACGGCGAACCGGTCGGGGTGTTGCCGGGCCGCCTCCAGCGCGAGGTCGTTGCGGTCGCCCTCCCAAGACGGGGGCACGAGCACGACGCGGTCGACGCCGGCCTCGTTCATCGCCTCCAGCACCATCGCGTGAGTCACCGGGTAGGGTTTTTGGGCCTGGCCGCGACCGGTCGGCCACGGCCGTTCGGGCGTATCCGCGCCCCAGATGTGGACCTGCGCATCAGTGATGAACATCCGTCGTCTCCGCCTGTGATCGGGGCATCGCCCGCCGGCAGGACTCTACACCCGCACGACCGCGCTGTGGACGCAACCGTCTTGCCGTCTGCTAAAGTCCCGTGGACCAGCAACCCTCGGAGGCTCCTGATGGAGACGTTTGATGCGATTCGGACCATGCTCGCGGTCCGCAAATATGACGATCGCCCGGTCCCGCCGGACCTCGTCGCCCGCATCGTGGAGGCGGGGCGGCTCACCGGCAGTTCGAAGAACCTGCAACCGTGGCTCTTCGTCGTCGTTCGTGACCCCGGGACACTCAAGGAACTGGGAGCGATGGCCCGGAGCGGTCCCTACATCGCTCAGGCGCCGCTCGCTATCGCCGTGGCCAATGAGGTCGAAAGCGCCTACGGCGTCTCCGACGCCAGCCGCGCGGTCCAGTCGATGATGCTGACGGCCTGGTCGGAAGGCGTCGGCTCGAACTGGGTTGGCTTCGGCAACCTCGAAGCACCGGCGCGGCTGCTGGGCATTCCGGAGCAATACAACCTGATGGCGATTCTCTCGTTCGGCTACCCGGTCGACCGCATCGGGCGCGGCAAGAAGCGCCGAAAGGCGCTCGCCGAAGTTGCCCACGCAGAGCGCTTCGGAACGCCGTTCTCTGGGTAGGGAGGCGCTACTCTGGCTTGTGTTGCCGTTCGAGCGCCTTCGCCAGCGCACGACCCTTGTCCGGGGTTGGGTCGGGCACGAGGCCGTAGATTTCGCGGCCTTCGTGGTCTTCGGGCAGGTGCTCGGTAATGGGGAGGCCCTCTTCATTCACGAACAGCAGGCAGTGGCAGTACTTGTAGATCTGCATCTC
>CAYYSD010000098.1:0-11952 GCA_964474285.1 uncultured Anaerolineaceae bacterium
AGAACCCCCCGAGCCTCCCACTCGCGACGACAGCCGCCCGGCCGGGAGCTCATTTGCCGTCCGCAACATCGATAGCGCCTCCAAGCCGGTCGTCACAGTCAATCTCGGAACGTCCGTCCAGGAAGCTCTGACTCGAATGGATCGCGAGAAATTCTCGCAGCTCCCGGTCATGGCCGGGGAACGCAGTATCAAAGGCATCGTGTCGTACCGGTCGATCGCGCGTGCCCAGCTCCATGGTCACCCAAAGGTGGTTGCTGACTGCCTCGACGCCGGTGCTCCCCAGGTCGGTCTGGACACACCGCTCATCGACGTCATCGGCTTGATGTTCTCGCACGATTGCGTACTCATTCTCGCGGACGATAGAAAGCTGAGTGGGATTGTGACGCCCGCTGACATTGCCAACGAGTTCAAGAACATCGCCGGACCGTTCATGGTGATCGCCGAGATTGAAAAAGACCTGCGATGGCTCGTCGATCGGGTGCCCGGGCTTTACGAGGCGGCCACCGCAGGTCCGGGTTCCACCTGGCAACAGGTGGCGGACTCGTCCGAGCTAACGATGGGCGAACTCCAGCGGCTGTTCGAGGACCCGGAACTGTGGACGCAGACCGGTTTGAAGTTCGACCGCTCCGACTTCTGCAAGGGCCTCGACGAAATCCGAAAGGAACGTAACGCGCTGCTGCATTTTCGCGAGTCGATCGGGCCCGACGCCCTCCAAAGGCTGCGTAACTTCGCCGACATGCTGCACGATGCATGTGTCGCCATCTCGCGATCCGCAAATTAGTTCACCCCTCCGTGGGGTTAACGACCGTTGGTTCTACCGACACGGCTGCAAGACACGTCGCAACCGAGAGAAAGGGCGCCCCTTGTAGCGTCGGCCATCGCTATGGATCAAGATATGGATCTGACGAGCCCATTCGCTACCATGCGTCGCAAACTTATCGTCGAGTACAGATTCAAGTTCTTGGTAGGCCCGCAGGGATTCGAACCCTGGACCAATGGATTAAAAGTCCACTGCTCTTCCAGCTGAGCTACGGGCCCCCGTAAGCCCCCTTGTGGGGCCGTGTCGTGCGGGCGGTGTGCCCCCGCGTCCCGGGGCTTCGCCTTGGGGCTGCCCGGGTCGCTTCAGCGCGTCCACACCTGCGCCGACTCTCACGACCGGGACCACCCCTCGCACCCCGTCAGCTTACCAGACACGCTTCACCGATCATCTTCAGCCGGTCGAGAGACCAACGAGCCGTGCTGGCCGCGGCAGGTCCAGGCTCACAACCCCCGTCGGCACGTCCCACCGCCCGGCAACAGGTGCCAGGACACTGTGCGTTCCACCCTAAGCGGACTTCGTGGGGAGGATGGTGCAGCAGCATGTGCCCGTCGCGTGATGGGTGTGCGCACACGAACACCCACCACAGCGCCAGCACGGGTCCAGTTCCCCACCCACAAGCGGAAGCCCGAGGAGTTCGCAGGCTGCATCAACCTTTGGTTGATTTCCGAGTGGGGCGAGCACGACCTGTCCCTGCCGATCGAGAGAGAGTTCGGCAGCGGGGAGGAACCCGGCGCGGGCCATGCCCAGTCCCGATGGCATGTTCTCTGGCGCGTGGATGATCCATAACCGCGTGGCCGGAGGACATTCCCGGCGGGTGATCTCGGCCAGGAGCCGGGGATACAGACCTCGGCCACGGAATCCTGGCACCGTGCCGAAGTCCCAGAGATAGCGGTTCCCTGCCGGCAGCTCAAACTCCAGGTTCAATTCGCCAATGGAAGCTCTTCGCGCTGCCACCCAGCCATAGGCGACCGCCTGGCCATCCAGGCGCGCCATGTACGGACGGTTGTCCGACTCTGACCGCCGCCAGTATTCCTCAATGGAAATCCCGGAGATGCGACACAGCTCGTCGACCTGGGCCGGAGCGTCGATGGCCAGGCCCTCACCAGGTTGCAGTTGCGCCTGCCCGTCTTCGTACCACCAGGTCGCGAGTACCATTCCGTTCCTCCGATCGATTCGATGGGAGCAGCATCCGCAACTCTCGGGCGCGCCGGATCACCCCTACGGGTGACCCGGGAGGGTGATAACCCGGAGCGCGCGGAGAAGCCTCGCCTTAAACTGGCCCTGTCATTGCCATGGAACGCTCACGCAGGAGGTCTGTCCTTTGCCAACCGCCGAACCCGTCCTCCTGCTCGAAACGAAGCTCCACCCGCCCCGCCTCGGCGGCTCCCGGCTGCGCAGGGACCGGCTGTCTCAGCGTGCTCGTCAGGTGCTCCACTCTCCCCTCGCACTCATCTCAGCACCCGCCGGGTTTGGCAAGACGACAATGCTCCTCGACTGGTATGAAGAAATCAGCAACGCAGCGCGCGTGGGCTGGCTCTCCCTTGATGAGTCCGACAGCGACCCACAACAGTTCACCCGATACCTCTCGGCGGCCGCCATGCGCAACTTCGAGCTCCCGGCGGGCGCCGATGAGATCAGCCTCGAAACGCTTGCCATCGAACTGGCCAATCGGGCAACGACGATCGATGGCGACCTCGTCCTCTTCCTGGATGACTACCACCTCATCAACTCTCCGCGCATCAACGACGCGGTGACCTTCCTGGTCGAACGAGGACCTTCGAACCTGCACGTGGTGATGGGCACCCGGCGGGACCCCGGTATCCCGGTCGCCCGTCTTCGCGCCCGAGGCCGCCTCCTGGAGGTGAGAGCCGACGAGCTTCGCTTCAGCAACGACGAATCGGCGGCATGGCTCAACGAAGAGGAAGGCCTGCGACTCTCACCCGAGCAGATCGACACACTCGAAGCGCGCACAGAAGGCTGGGCGGCGGCACTCCAGCTTGCCGCTTTGTCCGTGCGGGGAAACAAAGATCCGGCGCGCTTCATCCGCGACTTCAGCGGTTCGCAGCAGTTCGTGTTCGATTTCCTGGCTGAGGAAGTCTTCAATGCCCAGGATGAGGCCACGCAGGAATTCTTGCTGAAGACATCAATCCTGGAACGGCTGTCCGGCTCGCTCTGTGACGCCGTGACCGGTATCGCCGGCGGGGCCATGCGCCTCTCACAGCTTAGCCGGGCCAATATGCTCACCGTCGCCCTCGACGACAATTCCACCTGGTATCGGTATCACCATCTTTTCAGGGATTTCCTCCGCCACCTTTTCGAGCAAAGACTCCCTGGCGAACGGCACGAGCTGCATCGCCGCGCATCACACTGGTTCGCTCGTGAGGGATCTCTGGAGGAGGCGCTCCCCCACGCCATCTCGGCGGGCGACGCTGAATGGACGTTGGACCTGGTGGAGCAGGCGATGCCGGACGCAACCCTTCGAGGCGACCTGCTCGTGCCGCGCTTCGACCGCTGGGCGGAGGCGGTACCCCGGCACGAGATTGAGCGTCGGCCGCGGCTGGCCATACCGCTCGCCTTCTCGCGTGCCCTGGCCGGCCGCACGAGTGAAGCCACCGAGCTGATAGGCTACGCGGCCGATGTCGTTGAGGGCCGGACGCCCTCTCGTTTGCCGATGTCGGCGGCCGAGCTTGAGAATCACCGCGGTGGCCTTGCGCTTGCCCGCGCATACCTCACGCGGTATCGCGGCAAACCCGCTGAAGCGCTCCGCATCGCCGAAGCAGAGATCGTCCGGACGGGCGACGAGTTGACCCGGGCCTGGTTGGAAATGACCCGGCAGCTCGTTCTGTTCGAATCCTGGAGTCCGACCACCATTCCGTCGTCGTCGGAGCTTCTCAACGGAGCGAAGCGATGCTACCAGGCCGGGCATCTCAGCGGCGCGACCGCGCTGCTCGTCGTCGAATTCTACCGGCTCGTGGCGGCAGGAGAGCTGCGCCGCGCAGCTGTTCATATCAAAGACTCACTCCACGATGCCGAGGAGCGTCGTGCCCAGCCTGCGTTGGGGATGCTCCACGGCGCTCTCGCGGAGATCCTGTACGAACGCAACGAACTGGACGACGCCGAAGACGAGGCGAGACGCTGCGTTGCGTTCGGCGCGCCGGGCGCAGCTCCGGGCCTTTTCGTGCCACCTGAGGTAACGCTCGCGAGGATTCAGATCGGCGCCGGCAGACTCGACGAGGCCAGAGAGTCCCTCCGCACGCTGGAGGAGCGCGCTCGCACCGTGGAAACCGTGCAGGGCCGCGCGTTCTTCCCCGCCCTGGGGGCGCACCTTCGTCTGCTCCTGGGTGACAACGAAGCGGCAATGGATTGGGCACTCGGTTCGGCCGCCACTGTTGGGGAGACGCCGCCTCTGCTGGACGAATACCGGCAACTCGTGCGGGCGCGAGTTCTCGCCTCCCAAAGTCCGAAGGAGTCGCTGGAGCACCTTGCGAGTGCTCGAGCGACCGCTACAGCTTCCGGGCGGCACGGCCGCGTCTTCGAAGCCGCCCTGATCGAGGCCTGCGTCCTCTGGCGCACCGGGGAAGAGCGAACGGCGTCCGCCCGCTTCGACGAAATCCTGGCGACGGCCGAGCGCGAAGAGTATGTCCGAACCATCCTGGATCAAGGACAGCCAGCCCTCGGGTTGTTGCGCCGGGCGGCAGCTGGCGGACGCCACGCGGGCTATGCGACGCGCCTCCTCTTGCTTGTCGGCCAGGCCGTGCCCACTCTGCAAGGTGCGAAGCCGGCAGGCCCCGACGATCTCAGTGGGCGAGAGCTCGATGTGCTTCGGCTGCTTGTGCTCGGCGCTTCCAATCGAGACATCGCGGACGAACTGGTGGTCTCTCCCGACACGGTCAAGACCCACCTGCGAAACGTCTATGGCAAGCTCGATGTGCACAGCCGGACCCAGGCCATAGCGAAGGCCCGGGAACGCGGGCTCGTGTAGCCGGCGCCAGTCCCCCTGGCTGGTGGTCGCTCGCCACGCAAGGTTCGTGCATTTCCGAAGAGCTTGCGTTTGTGAAGGGCGCTCCCCCGTGAGCGGTCCTCACCTGGAGAAGAGCCCGCTGAAGCCAGGACGTCACCCGGAAGGGTCCACGTCGGTCACCCGGCCCGGTGGATTCGGTCACCCATCGAGCTCTTCAGATTCACCCCGCCCTTCACCCATGCTGGCGATTCGAGCTCATTCGGCGGGCCGCACTATTCGGACATCCCAACCGGAGGTCCCAACCATGGCTACCGCAACAGTGACTCTCAAAGCTCGACCATCAGAGGAAGAAGGACATCCTCGACGCTGGTGGGTACTCGGCGTCGTTTCCTTCGCCGCGTTCGTGCTGTTCGCCGATAACACCATCGTCAACACCGCACTTCCCTCCATCGCCCGCGACCTGGACGCCTCGACCTCCCAGCTCCAGTGGATCGTCGACAGCTACGTCTTGATGCTGGCTGGCCTGCTGCTGGTCGGCGGCACCATCGGAGACCTCTTCGGTCGCCGACAGTGGCTCGGAATCGGCGCCGTGATCTTCGGAGGTGGTGCCGTTCTTTGCGCCCTCTCCAACGACGCGAGCGTCCTCATCGCCGGCCGTTCGCTGCAAGGACTGGGCGGCGCCCTCATCATGCCGGCTACCCTTTCCATCATCACGAACGTCTTCGGGCCTTCTGAGCGCCCGAAGGCCATTGGCATCTGGACCGGCGTTACGGGTCTTGCCATGGGCTTCGGCCCGGCCATGGGCGGCTACATCGTCGATACCATCGATTGGCAGAGCGTCTTCTGGCTCCACGTTCCTGCCGTGGCCTTGATTCTCGCCGGATGCGTGATCATCCCCGAGTCCCGTGAGGGGCGGACTCGCAGCCTCGACATCCCTGGTGCGCTGCTGGGGACCGCAACGCTCGCGTCGCTGGTCTTTGCCATCATCGAAGGTGGCGAATCCGGATGGACCTCGCAGATCGTATTCGTGGCGCTGACGTTCTCAGCCTTCGCGGCCAGCATCTTTGTCGCCGTGGAGTCCCGCGCCGAGCACCCGATGCTCCCGCTGCACTTTTTCAAGCAGCGTGAATTCACTGCCGCCGTCACCATCATCGGACTCGTGTTCTTCAGCGTCGCAGTGACGTTCTTCTTCCTCACCCAGTACTACCAGTTCGTCCAGGGGCGGACGGCCTTCGAAGCCGGGGCCCTCGGCATCCCTTGTGCCATTGCGATGGGGGCCGGAGCGCCGATCTCGAGCATGCTGATCAAGCGAATCGGGGCGAAGTTCATGGTGTTCGCTTCCCTGAGTTCCGTTGCCCTCGGGTTGGGTCTCCTCGCGACGGTGACCGCCGACACGAGCACTCTCCAGATCGTCGCCACTGTCTGCCTGTTCGGTCTTGGCGGCGGAATGGGCCTCGTCCCCCTGACGAATACCGTCATGAGTTCGGTTCCGGTCGCCGAAGCCGGGATCGCCTCGGCCGTCAACGACGTAAGCCGCGAACTCGGGGCAGCGCTTGGTATCGCAGCAATCGGCAGCGTGGTGAATGGGCTCTACCGTGCGGACACAGAGCAAGCCCTCGGGAGCAGCGTGTCCCCGGAACTCGCACATGCCGCAGGCGAAGGGCTCGGTGTCGCATCAACCCTCGCCCGGTCGCTCCCGCCGGAGTTCGCTTCTCCGTTCATGCAGTCAGTCACAACCGCATTTGTGGACGCTATGAGTACTGGCTTCCTGATCAGCGGCGCGCTGCTCGCACTGCCCATGCTTGCCGCAGTCCTGTTCATTCCGGGCCGCTCGCGGGACGTTGCACAGGCTGAGGTTAGCGAGAACGCCGCAGAGCCAGGCGTTGAGTTGCAGCCGGCAGCCTGACGCCCGCAGCACACCGCCGCAAGACCAGGGCTCCCGCCAGGGAGCCCTTCTTGCATTTCTGCCCGATCTGCATATGGAAGGATCGAGCTTCGCGCCAGCTTTGCGCGGGTTCGATGGCCCGAGCATTCGTGAGGGCGAGTTGTCACCGGGCTCGGGGATTTCTCCGCTGCCTGTGCGGCGAGTCCCCGCTCTCCCCAGTGCATTCCACGAATCACGATGATCTCGTGTACGGATCGGTGCCGAACTGGTGGAACTGGAGGCTCTCGGCCCATTGCCGCCTGGCGTCGCTGGTCAGCGCCTGGCTGCTGACCATTCCGCTCGGCGTCCCGGGCTGGGTGATGCTGTTGCTCTTCGCCACTCGGACGTGCGCGTCCGGCGCACAGACCTGGCTCAACGTCGGACTGGGGCGGCGCGACCCCGCCGGGAGTGCAACGTTCCTGGATTGGGTGCTCATCGGAGCGATCGTCGTTGGCGCTGAATTCGCCGCGGTGATGAACGCGCTGGCAGGCATGGCCTTCGGACTCCCACTTCTGCTGCCGGCGATGAGCGCGTTTACCCTGCTCCAGGTGCGTCTTGCCGCGAGGGCGTATTCGGGGCACCGGCGAGCGCTGCAACGTGACGCTTCGTTGCTTCGCCTCCAACATTTCGGAACCAGGCGAACGGCGGGGGCGCCCGTTGAGACGCCTCCGCTGCCGCGGGCGGCTTGACCCATTCCCATCACCTTGTCGCCCGAATCCTGACACCGGACACTGGAAACAGGATGAGGCAGACGCGACGACTCGTAGCACACTCTCGCGCAGTCCTGCTCGCCGTTTCGATCGCCTTGGCCCTGGTGGTTCGCGAACCTGCCATGGGCCAGCAACCGAGCGACATCGCTTCCGCAAACGTGACGGCGGCACGTATCGATGGCGAAGAAGTCACCCTCGCGCTCCAATTGTTGGATCGGGCGGGCAATCCTGCTTCCGCCCCGCCCGGCGGCCTGATAACCGCAACGATAGAGGGCCGGCCGGCGACTGTGGCGTCGGTCACGGAGGGCGTCGACGTCGCGCTTCCGTTGGCGCTGGTGCTGGTGATCGACACCAGCGGAAGTATGGCCGGGGCGCCCCTCGCGGCGGCGAAACTGGCGATTCGACCCCTCATCGAGTCGCTGCAGGCTGGTGATCGAGCGGCGATCGTGGAGTTTTCGCAAACCGTGTCTATGCCGGTCCCGCTCACGGGCGACAAGGCCGCGTTGCTTGCCGGCCTGAATGCACTCGTGGCCGGCGGCAACACCTCCTTGTACGCCGGCGTCGTGGAGGCGGCGAAAGTGGTGGCCTCGGCTCCTGAGCCACGCAAGGCCATCGTGTTGCTCTCCGACGGCGAGGATTTCGGCAACGTCTCCGGCGTTTCGCAGGCGCAGGCCGTGGCCGCGGCGCAGAGTTCCGGTGTACCCCACTTCGTGGTTGGGTTGGGGAGCGAACTCAACACGACCTTCCTGGAGACGATCAGCGCCACGGGCGGAGGCAGCTTCCTTACTTCCGCCACCTCCACACAGTTGGGTTCGCTCTACGCATCGGTGTCCGAGAGGCTCCGTCGTCAATACACCGTGGGTCTACGGTTGCCCGCGGGACTGCCCAGCGGCACCCGGCGCGGCGTCCTGACCGCCGGTACAGCTACCGCGCAATTCGAATTCTCCTATGTCGCCGCTGTCTCAGCGCCAGCGGCCGCAATCGAGGGGCCCTCGGGAACGATTCGCGAATCATCGGACTTCCGGGTTGTGAACGTCCCGCCCGGGCTCGCGGTCTCGGTTACCCTCGACGGAACACGGGTCGCGTCCCAGCCAGGCGAGCGGGCGGTCACCATCGATCCGTTTCTGCTCGATCCTCAGGTGGAGCACACGCTTGCCGCCGAGTGGACAACCGCTTCGGGTGCTCAGCGGGTCGATCGGCGGTTCAGGGTTGAGGCGCTCCCTCCACGCCTGGCGGCGAGCAGCACCTCGCTTGTGCCGAGCCCGGGCGGCCGCTTCAGCGTCGCCGTCGAGTCACAACCCGGTCCGCTTGCCGTACGGTTCCTGGTCGACGGCCGGGAAGTATCGCGCGACGCTTCGCCGCCCTACGAGTTCCAGCTTCCCCCGCGCGACGAGTTCAACGCCGGCCCTCACCTTGTCGCCGCCGTGATTGAAGGGCCAGGCGGCGCTACTTCGACCCACGAGTTCCCATTCAAGGTCGAGAACTCCAGCCGTTCGCCCATCGCGGGATGGATGATTGTCTCGCTTTCGGCGCTGGCGGTGATGGCCGCAGCCGCCTATGGCGCACAGCTCGGACTGGTGCGCTACAGGAATCGCGAACGCACCATGAACCCGGATGAATTTGCGGCGCGAGTGGCAGAGCGCCTTCCGGTCCCCGAAGAACGTGCGCCCGTTGAAGAGGCGGCGCCGGAATCCGCCGCTTCCGTCCCGGGAGTCTGGGGCGTCCTCCAGGTTGTGGACGGGCCCGGCAAGGGAACACAGTTCGAACTCCGCGCGGAGCGGGAGCTGGTCGGCCGTGGGAAGTTCTGTTCCGTGCGCTTGCCGGACAAGGCTGCCGCAGAAGCGCACTTCGTGCTCTCGCCCGAGGGCGAGCTCGTCGCTTCGCTCCCTCACCTGCGGGTGGAAGTCAACGGAGAGGCCCTGCGGACGGTCCGGCTGGCCAACGGTCAGCTGGTGAAGCTCGGCCGGACCACGCTGCGGTACATCGCGCGAGGCTGAGCCCGGGAACATCCAGGCAATCTGAATGTGCGCGTGATCATTTCGCACAAACGCCAGCCTACATGCGCGTTACATCCCGTTTACAAATGTCACCATTCCAAAGTGTTAGAAATTCGTATGGACAACGCCGATCGGGGAAACACCTAGTGGATATCCCGTAACAAATCGGTGTATACCGCGTCTACCATGCATAACGAAGCGGTGCGCAGCAGGGGTCGAGCCCTCGCGCACCGTCCAAGGCGGGGAGAATCTCATGGCCAATACGGCCGTAACGACATTGCTTCGCCCGTTCCTGGCCCGCCCAGAGGCCTCAGAGACCCGCGACAAGAAGTGGTTCGCGGGAGTCTATGAACAAAACTTCGATTCCGTCTACCGCTATGCCCTGACCCTGGTGCGCGACGAGAGCCAGGCCGAAGACATCGCCGCCGATGTGTTCCTGAAAGCATGGAGGAGCAGGCAGTCGTTCAGAGGACAGGGCAGTGTCACAAGCTGGCTGCTATCGATCACGCACAATGAGGCGCTCAGCGCTCTCCGGGCCGCGTCGAGGCAACCGACGGCCGATGCCGGGGTGCTCGACCTCCGCCACGACACAGATCCCACGCCCGAAGCGGCGGTAGAACTGGCAGCGGACTCCGACGAGCTGCAGTCGGCAATGGTTCATCTGACGCCGGAGCAACAGCAGGTGCTGTTCCTGCGCTTTTTCGAAGGACTCCCCCACGAAGCCGTTGCCGAGCGCCTCGGACGAAACGCGAACGCAGTTCGCGCTCTCCAGTTCCGCGCGCTCAATCGCCTCAGGGGCCTGATGGAGGCAAGTCATGCCGGTTGAAAGTGCGCGCAAGGAACGGATCCTGGACGAGTGCATCGACAGGCTGCTCATCAATGAGCAGTGGTCCGACCTGCTTCCCGACGACGCCACCATGCGACGCGAGGTCTCCGGCCTCATGACCGTGGCCCAACGCGTGGCAGCGCTTGCCAGGGTGACGCGGCCGGCGCCGGAGGCGGTGCGCCGCAAGACCTGGCGGCGCGTGTTCCGGGCCTCGAACGAAAGTCTCGTTCGCAAGGTGGCGCTCTACCGCCTGCCTTACCTCCCGCCCCTCTGGATCCCCCGGGAGGCCTGTTAACTCCGACAACGCGTCACGTCCGCCCGCGCGCTGCCGGCAACGGTTAGTGGTGGACACGGCTCCGCAGAAACAACAATTTAGTAAGGAGAACATAGTCAATGCGGAATCTCATCGTCAGGTCGGTCAGTTGGGCCCAGGCCCGCCAGGCGCGCGAAGAAGGCCAGACGGTCATCGAGTACGCCCTCGTCGCCGCCGTCATCTCGGTCGCGCTCATCATCGCTGCCGGCGCCTTCGGCACCGATGTTGTATCAGCGGCAGTCGACGTCGTCAGCGCCCAGCTCTAGTCGATACAAGCGAGTCCGAGGGTTCGCGCGTCGGATCCTCGGACTCGCACCCACTCTTGAAGGATACCTTTCACCATGCCCTCAAACCGCGTTCGGTCAGAGCTGCCCTGCCAGGAATCGGGCCAAACCGTGATGGAATACGCGCTGGTTGTCGCGCTCATTTCGGTCGGTGCGCTCGTGGCTCTCACAGGCATCGGCCTGGATGTGGTTTCCGCTGCTGCAGATGTGTTGGCAGGAATGGTGTCATGACCTGGAAGCGAGTATTCACACGTTCAGAGCGACCTAAGCGGGAAACCGGCCAGGCGATCATCGAGTTCGCGCTGCTCATCCCGTTCATCATGACGTTCTTCTTCATCATCGTGGACATGGGATTTTTCGGGTATTCCTACATCAGCGTCACCAACGCAGTGCGTGAAGGAGCGCGATGTGCCGCGGTCGGCGGGACGGATGCTGCGGTCATCGCACGAGTCGAGAACACGGCCGGCGGTCTTACCCAGACGATCAGTGTCTCAGCTCCCAGCCGGGGAGCCACCATCGGCTCCGACGTTTCAGTGACCGCGGACTATACCTACGACTGGATCACTCCCGTCGGCCTGATCCCCGGTGTGAATCTTGCCGACACGAGCTATTCGAAGACGGCCACGATGCGCATGGAAACGACTCCGCCCTACACGAAGGGGACGTGCTGACATGAACAAGCACATTCGCCACGACGAGTCCGGTCAGACGATCGTCCTCTGGTCGATCATGATGCTTTTCCTCATTGCCTTCCTCGCGCTCGTCGTCGAGGCGGGCTTTGTCTATATCCAGAGGCGAAATCTGCAGAATGCAGCGGACGCTGCCGCTCTTGCGGGCGCCCAACGGCTCCCGAGCGAGCCCGCAGCGGCGACTGCGGACGCCCAGGCCTGGGCAACGAAGAACGTCACGGGCCTCACCCACAACAACGCGGAGGTCATCAACAACGGCCTCTCGGTGCGCGCCACCGTGCGCAAGAACGCAGCCACGGTGTTCGTCGGGTCACTCGGCTTCGGCGCACCCGAAATCTCGGCGAAGGCGGTCGCCACTGTTCGAGGTGCGCAGCTCCCCGGCCCCGGCGTCGTCCCGCTGTCGGTGAGCCAGGCCACATACAACCAGG
>CAYYSD010000099.1:0-6035 GCA_964474285.1 uncultured Anaerolineaceae bacterium
GTCGTTATGGCTGTTGAAGAAGAAGCTGATGCGGGGCGCGAAGGCGTCGATGTCGAGGCCGCGGGCGAGCGCCCACTTCACGTACTCGATGCCGTCGGCAAGCGTGAAAGCCAGCTCCTGGGCAGCCGTCGAACCGGCTTCGCGGATGTGGTAGCCGCTGACGCTGATGGGGTTCCAGAGCGGCATCTCGTTCGTCGCGAACTCAACCGTGTCCGTCACCAGGCGCATCGAATCAGCGGGCGAGTAGATGTACTCGTTCTGGGCGATGTATTCCTTCAGGATGTCGTTTTGGAGCGTGCCCGCAAGCCTTGCGCGGGGGATGCCCCGGCGTTCGGCGGCGGCGATGAAGAGCGCCCAGACTACCGGGGCCGGGCTGTTGATCGTCATTGAGGTGGTGATGCGGTCGAGGGGGAGGTCGCTGAGCAGGATGTCCATGTCGGCGAGCGAATCGACAGCGACGCCACAGCTGCCGAATTCGCCTTCGGCCCACGGCTCGTCGTGGTCGTAGCCCATGAGGGTGGGCATGTCGAAGGCCACGGAGAGGCCGTTGTTCCCGCTTGCGAGGAGGTCCTTGTAACGCTGGTTGGTCTCTTCGACCGAACCGAAGCCGGAGAACATGCGAATGGTCCACGGCTTGCCACGGTAGCCTGTGCGATGGATGCCGCGGGTATACGGGAACTCGCCGGGGAGATTGACGTCCCGCTCGTAGTCGATGGCTTCGGTATCTGTGGGGTCGTAAATGCGCTCGATCGGACGACTCGACGTGGTAATGAACGGCCCGGGCAACTCGCGGCCGTCGCGTGCGGTCTCCCGGTCGTATGCGGCTCGCAGGCGCCGCGCGTCCTGTGCGCTATCCAATTGAGGGCCCCTCCCGCCGGTGTTGTCTCCCAGTCTACGCGGGCCAGGATGGCGGTGCCCGCGCCGGTCAGTCCAGGCGGCGGACGGCGGGGGAAAGGAGCCCGACCAGGGGGAGGAGAACGAGCACGCCGCCGCTCGCCACGAGTACTTCGGCGGCGCCGAAGCGGTCCGTGGCCCAGCCCGTGAAGGCGAAGCCCAACGGCATTAGCGCGAACGAACCCAGCTGGTCGACGCTGAACACCCGCCCGAGCAGCTGCGGGGGGACCAGTTCCTGGATGGTGTTGATCCAGATGAGGTCGAAGAGCATGAGGGCGGCGCCACCGAAGAGGCCGGCAACCCACAGCCACGCCACCGGCACGTCCTGGCCTAGGGCCACGAGCATTATGCCGTTGCCGATGAGCCCGGCGTAGGCGAGCAGCCCGCGTTTCCGAATGCGTGTGGCTCGCCCCAGGATGATGGCCACGGCGACGGAGCCGACCGACGCGAACGAAAGGAAGAGCCCGAAGGCGGTAGCGGATTCGCCGCGCTCCTCTTTGAGCAGGAAGGGAAGCGCGATCTGCATCGGACCTGTGAGGGCCAGGTTGCCGAGCGCAGCGAGGGCGATTGTGGCCCACAACCACGTGGAATCGCGCACCGTGACGAGGCCTTCGCGGATGTCGCCGAAGATGCTGGGCCGGACGGATTCCGGGCGGCCGCCGAACGAACGCCAGGAGAGCCCCATCAGGCAACCGGCGGCGATGAGGAACGAGAAGCCATTGAGCGCGAAGCCAAGGGCGGAACCGCCGAGTGCGATGCAGCCGGCGCCGATGGCCGGCCCCCCGACGGTCGCGACCTGCTGGCTCAGGGCCGTGATGGAGTTGGCGCTGGGGAGGTGCTCGCGCGGCGTCACCTCCGGCACGACTGCAACAAAGGCGGGCTGGAAGAACGCCGCGGCGAAGCCGAACACGATGCTCGCGAGGTAGACGTGCCAGATCTCGAGGGTACCGGAGAACGCGGCAGCTGCCACGGCAAGGGTGACGACGCCGCGAACGACATCGGCCCAGAACATCACGCGCAGGCGGGAGATGCGGTCCACCACGACGCCGCCGAGCAGGACGAACAGCAGCATCGGCGTGAAGGAGGAGATGAGGACCGTGCCCATGGCCGCCGGTGAGCCGGTCTTATCCAGCACCCACCAGGCGAGAGCGACGCGATAGACGTTGTCGCCGATGCGCGAAGCGAACTGGCCGGCCCACACCAGCGTGAACGCTCGGTGACGCAGGGATGAGAACAGCCCGCCCGAGAGACGCTGCCTCAAGGTCCGCCGCTCTTCCGCCGTAGACGACGTCATTGCGGGCATTGTTCCGCCGGTTTGCGTTCTGCGCTACGCTCTTGGACATGGCGAAAGACGAAACGTTCGACATCACCACCGGCGTCGACCTCCAGGAGGTCGACAACGCGGTCAACCAGGCGCGCAAAGAGATCCAGACGCGCTTCGACTTCAAGAATGTGCTGGCCGACATCGGCTACGACCGCACGAAGGGCATGCTCGAGGTCCACACAACGGACGAATACAAACTGGACGCCATCTGGCAGGTGTTGAGCGAAAAGCTCATCCGGCGGAATGTGCCGCTCAAGAACGTGAAGCGCGGCGAGATCGAAAAGGCGGCGAACAGCACGGTCCGCCAGGATCTGACGCTCACGCAGTCGATCGAGCAGGAAGTAGCGCGCAAGATCGTGAAGTTCATCAAGGACCAGAAGTACAAGAAGGTCCAGGCCTCGATCCAGGGCGACGCGGTGCGCGTTTCGAGCCCCAGCCGGGACGAACTCCAACAGGTCATCGCCGCGCTCAAAGGCGAGGACTACGGCATCGAGCTGAAGTTCGGCAACTACCGGTAAGCGGGCTACTTCACGGCATCGAACAGGACCGCCGCAAGCAAGTCATAGCCAATCGCCTTAGGGTGGATGTCGGGCTGTGCGTCAAGCATGTGCGTGACCGCACCCGCGCGTCCGCGGATCGCCGGCTCCCCGTCGGCGAAAGTGACCCTATGCCGGGTTGCCGCTTCGGAGGCGACCTTGTTGACGCGCTGCACGATTGCGTCGGTTTCGCCTTCGAGCCCAACGGCCGAACCGAATCCGATGCTGAACGGGTTGTACATGCCGAGGAAGACGATGGTGGCGTCCTTTGCGTCCTTCTCGAGGCGCGACAGGATCGTGTCCAGGTTCTTCTCGTAGACGGCGATTGCCTGTTCCAGCCGCTCCTTGCAGGCAGGCGTCTGCAGTGTTTCGCTGCAGTCGGGCGAATAGAGATGGCCAAGGAAGTCATTCGCGCCGATGTCGATGGTCACGTAGGCCGTGTCTTCATCGTCGATGAAGTCGAGCGCACTATCGAGCTGGCCGCCGCGGATGAGGCCGCTGGATGTCTCCCCGGAGACCCCGAAGTTGCGCAGGCCGTGCCGCGTGCCTTCTTTGGCATCGATCTGCTTGAGGAAGCGTGAGACGTAGCCTTCGCGTGGGGAGCCGACGCCCACGTTGGCCGCAAGCGAATCGCCGATAGCCACGTAGTACTTCGACCCGTCGCGACTGATCGCGTTGACATCGCCCGGTCCGAGCGTCTCCGCGGGGGGTGTGGCTTTCGCTCCCAGCGCGTTCACGTTTTCGCGGAGGCGGCCGAGGAGTGAGCCGAGCGTCACCAGTTCGCCATCGCCCTGCACGCCCGTGACAACGACCTTGTTTTCCCCGATGAACACGCTCTGGACATCGGCATT
Source organism: uncultured Anaerolineaceae bacterium (assembly GCA_964474285.1). GTDB lineage: Bacteria > Chloroflexota > Dehalococcoidia > Tepidiformales > Tepidiformaceae > JACRBT01. The sequence goes on from CAYYSD010000099.1 coordinate 3,606, forward strand.
GTGCTCCTCGAGCGTCTCGTTGAGGTCGGTCACGGCCTCGATCAGGTCGCGTACGGCGCCTTTGGCGAGGCCCGGGATCTTGAAATTGCCGAGGTCCACATTGGAGACATCGAATTTGATGGCTCCCGCTTCGATGTTCGCCCGGACCACGCCACTTGCTGTGATATCGCCGTTCTTGAAGTGCCCTTTGAACTCCAACCGCCCGGACTCGCCATTCGAGCCATCAACTATGGTGAGGTCGACGCGGCGGAGGGGGTTGTCGTCGTTGTTTGCAAGCGCATCCTGGAGGACCGCGGTGATCTCCGCCACGGTCATCTCGACGCGGAAGCCGGCCTGCGCGTCGGCCTCATCGAGCTTCGCATTGGCGGAGGCCAGGGCGGCAGGGTCAGGTGGATCCACCGGGCCGTCGTTATCGGAGAGGGCGGAATAGAGCTGGTATCCGCTGTAGCCGGCGTAGGCGATGGTTGCCACCACCACAGCCGCGATCGCCACGGTGATGAGCACCAGGAAGCGGCGAGCGACTGTGAAGGCCAGGATCGCGACGACAAGCACTGCGACGACCACGAAGATCGCGACGGCTTCACCGGCGGTGAACAACGCGAGGGCAGGTGTGGTGAGCAGCGCGAGCGCGGCTGCGACGACAAGCAAGGCCTTCATTGACGTACTCCAGGGCGGGTCCGCTGTCGCTGGGGAGCGAGTACGAGAATCCGCGCCGGCGGCAGTATATCGGTCCGCATAGCGCCGTGAAGGTCAGCGACATTTCCGATTGGCGTCGCGACACGCCGCCTGCCAGTCGATAGACTTGCCGGGACGGGAGGGCTCTGATGGACTTCAAATTCACCGAGGAACACGACGCGCTGAGGACCGAGGTGCGCACGTTCCTTCGCGAGAGTATCGACACCCGCCATGGCCCGTCGCGGCCAACCAGCCAGGCGAACTGGCCGGCGCAGATCGAATTCAGTAAGAAGCTGGCGGCCCGCAACTGGGTCGCGCCGGCGTGGCCCAGGGAGTACGGCGGGCTCGGCTGGCCGCACATCAAGCAGATGATCTTCAGCGAGGAGCTGTCGTATGCGGGCGCGCCCGATGCGGGGCGTGTCTTCAATGTTGGCATGATCGGCCCGACGCTCATCGTCCATGGGAGCGAGGCGCAGAAGAAGGAACACCTTTCGCGCATCACGAACGCCGATGTGGTCTGGTGCCAGGGCTATAGCGAACCGGGCGCCGGCAGCGACCTCGCCAGCCTTCAAACCAGGGCAGTGCGCGATGGTGACGACTATGTGGTCACCGGGCAGAAGATCTGGACGACCGGCGCCCACCACGCCGACTGGTGTTTCCTCCTGGTGCGCACGGACCCCGCCGCACCGAAGCACAAGGGCATCTCGTTCCTGCTGACCGACATGAGGACGCCGGGCATCACCGTGCGACCGATCATCAACATGGCAGACGAGCACGAGTTCAACGAGGTCTACTTCGAGGACGTCCGGATCCCGGTAGCCAACCGCGTGGGTGAGGAGAACAACGGCTGGTACGTCGCGATGACGCTCCTCGACTTTGAGCGCTCGAACGTCGCCTCGATCGCGGCGAACCAGCGCTCACTGGAGATGCTCGCCGGCCGCCTGCGCCTGGCCGGGTCAGCGGCGCCGTATCGTGATGTGCTTCGGCACCGGATGGCGGACATGTGGATCGCAAACGAGACGGGTCGCCTTCTGAGCTATCGCATCGCCTGGATGCAGGAGGCCGGGCAGGTTCCGAACTACGAGGCGTCGGTGATCAAGGTGTACGCGACGGAGCTGGGCCAGCGCATCACCAATGCGGGCGTGAACATCATCGGGCCAGCGGGGGCGTTGGCCCCGGGTTCACCGTCGGCGGTGTTCGACGGCGTGATCGGACAGGGCCACCTGGCGAACGTTTCGCCGACGATCTACAGCGGCTCGAGCGAGATCCAGCGCAACATCATCGCGACGCGCGGCCTCGGCCTGCCGCGCGACTGATGTGAGCGAACTCTTCCAGGCGCAGTCGGCCCGGATCCTCGCCGGCATTGCCCACGAACTCTGCTGCAAGGTGGAGGACCTGCACGGTGAAGCGCTGGTTGTGGTCGAAGGACCGGCCGATTCGCGCGCGCCGGGGGTGCTGGCGCTCGCGGTCTGTTCGGGGCCGGGCACCGTCATCTCGGTGCCGCGCGACCTGATGGAGTGGGCGCGGGCGAACTCGCCCGAGGGCAAGCACTTCCGTGCGCTGCAGCCGTTCTTCCTCGCGGACCTGGCGGCGGAGGCTGCTGCTCGAAAGCTGGCGCCACGGCCGCGAGCTCACGGCTATTCGGTGGGCTTCGCGCTCGCGGAACGGCGCCCGGTCCCGCCCACCCCTCCGGGGTTCAAGCTCGTTCCTATCGACCGGGAGCGGATGGACCGTGAACGCGCCTCGGGAGTGTTC
>CAYYSD010000099.1:6045-8438 GCA_964474285.1 uncultured Anaerolineaceae bacterium
GTTCTCCCGGAGAAACTCACCGCGCCGGGCGGATGACCGGGGCGTTGGCGGTCGTCGATGGCGGCGGCGAGGTCCTTGCGATAAGCGGCTGGTGGGACGACGGCAACGGCAACCAGGAAATCGGCGTGGATGTGCGCCGCGAGCACCGTGGCCGGGGACTGGCCCGCCTGACGGTCATTGCGGCGACGCACACGATCCTGGATGCCGGGCAGACGCCCTTCTATTCGTGCGGGGCGACGAACATCCGCTCACACCGCACTGCGATCTCGTGCGGCTTTTCGCCGGTGTTCCTCATCGGCATGGTCGCGTCGCCGCCGGCCTGACCCAACGAGCGAGGAAGCGCCGGAAAAGGCCCCTGGCTGAAGCCACCTACCGCTTGAGGCCTTCAGCGCGGCAGGCATTGCCGAATTCAGCGAGGGCGACGACGACCGGGTCGTGGGCATCCAGGTCACGGTTGCCTTTGTGGTGCGTGAGAGCTTCGTAGACGTGCTCGCTGGCCGCCTTGACTGCCTCGTCGTTGCCTTCCCGGTTGCGCTGTCCGAATTCGGAAATCGCCCGCACGAGCGGGTCGTTGGCTGAGAGGTCGAGGTTTCCGATATGGTGGGAAAGCGCCTCGTAGAGGTGTGCGCTCGCTTGCTTGACGCGACTGTTGGCATCGGCGGCGGCTGACATGAGAATTCTCCAGGCGACAGTGATTTAACATGATCGTAACAGAACACACGCAACGGCGGCCAGTAGCGAATTTGGCGGCGGCTATGCTGGTTGGCCCGGAGGGCGCATGACCAGGCTCGAAGTTCGAAGGTTCACGGCGGATGATCTCTCGGAGGCTGGAGCGCTCCTGGCCCGGCGCCACGCCCGCGATCGGTCCCGGCTTGTCGTGGCGGGAGGTTCCACCGATCCGGTCGCCTGCGCTGAGGCGGTCATCCCGGTTGCCAACGATACCCGCAGCATCGGTTTTATCGCACATCGCGGAGGGAAGCCGGCTGGCTTTCTCATCGGCGAAGCGCTCCTCCTCAGCCCGGAGGACTTCGCCTCGCAGTTCCTGCCGCCTCATTCGGGATCGATTGGCATCGAATCGCACGCGGTGGCGGACGGGGAGGACCAGAGCGAGGTCTACCGCGCGCTCTACACAGAACTCGCGTACGAATGGGTGCGCGCCGGGTTCTTTGTTCATCGGTGGGGGATTCCCGCAGGCGACCCGGATCTGAACGAGGCGGTCGCATCACTTGGCTTCGGCCGGCACTCTGTTGCGGCCACGCGGCTTGTGGCTGACCCGGTGACTGCGCCCGGCGATTCTTCGATCGAGATCCACCGGGCAGGCTCGGAAGACATCGCGGTCGTTCAGTCGCTGGCGGACCACCTCATGGCCTTTCATTCGCGTTCCCCCATGTTCTGGCCGTTCCTTCGTTCCACCGATGCCGCGGCGCGTGCATACAACCAGCGCGAACTGGAGAGCCAGTCGACCCCCTACTGGGTGGCCTATGCGAATGGCCAGGCGGTGGCGATGCAGACCTTCCTGAAACCAGGGTTCGTGCCGCCAATCGTCGATCCCGAGGGAAGCATTTACCTCTTCGACGGTGTGGTGCACGAATCGGCGCGGGGGGGCGGCATCGGCAGCCGTCTCTTGCGGCACTCGATGGCCTGGGCCGCGGAGAATGGCTACCGCACGTGCACGTTGCACTTCGCCAGCGCCAACCCCAGTGGCGGCCCGTTCTGGCTCGCCAACGGATTCCGCCCGATCGAATACACGATGGAACGCCGGATTGACGAGCGTGTCGCCTGGGCGAACGGGTAGAGTACGACTCGTGCCGCCGCGGGGCGGCCCGGGAGGGATAGATGTCTGTCGAACCGATCGAAGCCGTCCGAATCGTCGAGCAGAACCCCGACGCAGTCATCTTCGCAAACACCGAAGGTGTCATCACCTGCTGGAACGCGGCCGCCGAGCGCGTCTTCGGGCACACTGCGGAACAGGCGCTCGGGCAAGACCTGAACCTGATCATCCCCGAACAGTTCCGTGATGCCCATTGGAAGGGATTCGACCATGCCCTCGGCGAAGGGGTCACGAAGTACGCCGGGCAGGTCCTGCCCACGCGCGCCTCGCGCGCCGATGGCGCCACCATCTACGTCGAGCTCGGCTTCGCTATCCTCAAGGACGAAGCGGGCGTGGTGACGGGCGCCCTGGCCACCGCGCGCGATATCACCGAGCGTTTCGAACGAGATCGGGACATGCGCCGCCGCCTCCGCGAACTGGAGGCCGCCGCCAAAGCCTAACCTCCTCGGGAAGAGGGGCGCGCCGTCAGACGGCGTTCGAAGAGAGTGCGCCAGGCGTAAGCAGCGTTCGTTTGGCGCCAGTCGTTAAGCGGCCGCCAGCCTGGCGGGCGCGGCGGATGGTG
>CAYYSD010000099.1:8448-11897 GCA_964474285.1 uncultured Anaerolineaceae bacterium
TTCCTGGATGACTTACCGCGTAGGCATCATCAACGTCACCGGCTTCGCAGGGATGGAGGCGGCGCGCCTCCTCTGGAAGCACCCCGAGGCGCGTATCGCGTCGATCACGGGGCGTTCGCTCGCTGGCCAGCGTCTGGGTGAAGCCTTTCCCCACCTCGCCGTCTATGGCGATATGCGCATCTCCGGGGAAATCGAAGGCGATGTCGACATCGTGATGTCGGCGATGCCCACGGCGGCGAGCGCGGAGGCCTGCGCGCCGTTCATCCGGGCTGGCGTTCCGGTCATCGATATCGCCGCGGACTTCCGGCTGAAGGACCCGAAGTCGTTCGAACGCTGGATGGGGCAGCCCCACCCTGCGCCCGAGCTGTTGCCCCAGGCCGTCTATGGGCTGCCCGAACTCTACCGCGAGACCATCCGCGAATCCAAGCTTGTGGCAAACCCGGGCTGCTATCCGGCCGCGTCGATTCTCGCTGCTGCGCCGGCGTTCAAAGCCGGCATTGTTAAAGGCCCTGTCATTGTGGATGCCAAGTCTGGTATCAGCGGCGCCGGGCGCGGTACCGGTGGCAGCTACGGCTACAGCGAGGTGAACGAGGACGTCTCGGCTTACAAGATTGCGAACCATAACCACCAGCCGGAAATCGCCCAGGAACTCGCCGCCATCACGCTGGGCGAGGCGCCTTCGGTCACGTTCGTGCCCCACCTGGTCCCGATGACGCGCGGCATCCACGCCACCTGCTATGCGCCGTTGACGAAGGACATAACGCAGGCGGAGGTCGACGACCTCTATCGCGAGTTCTACCGGGATGCCCCCTTCACGGCGCTTTCGGCCACGCCACCCCACACCAAGCACACCCAGGGCAATAACATGTGCATCGTTCACACGAAGGTGGACCGCGAAAACGGAATGCTGGTTGCGGTCGGAGTGCTGGACAACCTGGTCAAGGGTGCGGCTGGGCAGGCGATCGAGAACATGAACCTGATGCTGGGGCTACCGCAAGAGGCGGGCCTGGATCTGCCGGCGGTGTACCCGTGACACCAGTCATCGACACCAGCGGAACCGTGACGTCGGTGCCGGGCTTCACCGCCGGGGCCGTCTATGCGGGCATGAAGACGTATGGCGAAGGCAAACTCGACATCGCCATCCTCGCGGCCCCCGCGCAGTGCAACGTCGCCGCGACGTTTACGAAGAACGTCCTGCACTCAGCTTCGGTCGACCTCAACCGGGACAAGCTGCGCGACGGGCGGGCACGGGCCGTCGTGGTCAACGCCGCCATCGCCAACTCCAGCACGGGACAGCGTGGCTACGACGACGGCCAGCAGGTGACCGCGTGGGTGGCGGAGAAGCTTGGTATCGCCGCGGACGACGTGCTGATTTGCAGCACCGGGGTCATCGGCCACTACCTGCCGATGGACAAGATGAAGGCGGGAATCGACGCCATTCAGCTCTCCGGCCAGGGCGGGCCGGACCTCGCCCGGGCGATCATGACCACGGATACCCGGCCGAAGCACGGCTCGGTGAAGTTCGGGCCGTACACGCTCGCCGGCTGCTGTAAGGGCGCGGGGATGATTCACCCAAACATGGCCACGATGCTGGCTTTCCTGGCGACGGATGCGCCGGTGGAGCCGGGGTTTCTCCAGAAATCCCTGAGCCAGGCCGTAGAGCGTTCGTTCAACCTGGTGTCGATCGACGGTGACACGAGTCCAAGCGACACGGCCCTGCTGTTCTCCCCCATCGCCCGGGCAGGTGCGATCGCCGAAGGTGATGCGCTCGCCACAGAGTTCAGCGAGGCGCTGGAAGCGCTCTGCGTTTTTTTGGCCAAGGAGCTGGCGCGAGATGGCGAGGGGGCCACGCGGCTCATCGAGGCCACAGTGACCGGCGCGGCGTCGGATGCCGAAGCAGCTGCGCTTGTGCGGCTGTTGACCACGTCGTACCTGCTGAAGAGCGCCATCCACGGAGCAGACCCGAACTGGGGGCGGATCGTCGCCGTCATCGGACGCTCGGGCGTCCAGGTTTCGGAGCCCTCGGTCACGGTTGACCTCTGCGGGCACCGCGTCTTCGCAGACACGCTGCCGACGGCGCTTGTCACGGAAAGGCCCGAGGTGGTTTCGGAAGCCATGAAGGGTGACACGGTGACCATAGGCGTGGACTTGGGCGTGGGCAGTGGCTCCGCGACGGGCTGGGGCTGTGACCTCACCGCGGAGTACGTCCACATCAACGCCGACTACCACACATGAGCGCGCCGCTGGTTATCAAGATCGGTGGAAGCACGCTGGGAAGCGCCGACTCGACCTTTCGCGATGTCGCCGAGCTGGCGCGCAGCGGCGACGTGCCAGTCGTAGTGCACGGCGGAGGCGCCGAAGCAAGCCGCTGGCTCGAACGGATGAGCATCCCTTCCCGTTTCGAAAACGGCCTGCGCGTGACGGACGAGGCCGTGCTGCCGGTTGTGGTGGCGGTGTTCGGCGGGCTCGTGAACAAGCGCATCGTGAGCGCGATCAACGCTGCGGGAGGCACCGCGGTGGGGATTTCAGGCGCCGATGGCCGGCTGTTGGAATGCCGCCTGGGCGCGCCGGAGCTCGGGTTCGTGGGCGAGCCGGTGGCCGTGCACCCTCAGGCGATCCATGCGCTGCGCGATAGAGGCATGATCCCCGTCATCAGTTCGTTGGGGTATGTCCCGGGCGAAGATGCGGACCAGCTTGTTAACGTGAACGCCGACACCGTGGCGGGGAACATCGCCGCGGCGGTTGGCGCACGCGAACTGGTGTTCCTTACCGACGTAGAGGGCGTGCGCTCGGCTTCCGCAGAGGTGTTTGCGGAACTGACCGCCGCCGGGACCGCGGCCCTGATTGGCGATGGGACCATCTCGGGCGGCATGATCCCGAAGGTTGAAGCTTGCATGCACGCCGTGCGGCTCGGGGTGCCGGCGCGGATCATCGACGGGCGAGTGACGGGCGCCATCCTCGGGCGTGACCGCACGGGCACGCTCTTCCGGTAGCGCCTCGCCGCTTGTCCTGCCCGATCATTGACACGTTAACAACGAAAATGTGAAGTGTGGCTGGAATGAACGCCGAGATGGACGACGCAAGTGTCGAATCGCTGCCGGTCGTCGATCTCGACGATCCCACCATGTATTCAAATCGCGAGTTGAGCTGGCTCGAATTCAACCAGCGGGTGCTCGCTGAGGCGCATGATCGGCGCAACCCCCTGCTCGAACGGGTGAAGTTCCTCGCCATCACGGCCAGCAACCTCGACGAGTTCTACGCGAAGCGTGTGGGGTGGCTCAAGCGGAGCATCCAGGCGGACCCACGAACGCGTACCGTGGACGACCGCACCGTCGTCGAACAGCTCGGGCTGGTCATCGAACGCTGCCACGCGATGCAGCGCGAGATGGAACGCTGCTGGACGGCGGACCTGGCGCCCGCGCTTGCAGAGCACCGCATCCGCTTTGTCA
>CAYYSD010000100.1:0-11713 GCA_964474285.1 uncultured Anaerolineaceae bacterium
CTTGCGATGTACTGCTCCGTGTGCCGCCATGCTTCTCTCCTGTTTGCGTTGGGCTGGGGCGCTGTGGGTTCCAGCGAGCCCTTAGTGGTGGTTGCCGGCGCCCTTTCCGTGGCGGAGTTCCCAGAGCGGCCGTTCCGAATGGATCGGCGGTGTGTCGTCGAAGTTGTGGACCGGCGGTGGCGACGTGGTCCACCACTCGAGCGTATTGGCTTCCCACGGGTCGTTCGGCTGGTCCTTCGGGCGCATGAACGCCTGCACGCAGGCGACGAGGAACGGGATCATGGAGACGGCGATGAGGAAGGCGCCGATAGTCGAAAGCGTATTCAGCGTGTCCCAGTTGTGATCGGCTGAGTACGTCGCGATGCGCCGGGGCATGCCGTCCAGGCCCAGGAGGTGCATGGGGAAGAAGGCGAGATTGAACCCGACGATCATCAGCCCGAACTGGATTCTGCCGAGCGTTTCATTGAGCCTCCGCCCCCAAATCTTCGGGAACCAGTAGTAGAGCCCGCCGAAGACTGCGAAGACACTGCCGCCGAAGAGCACGTAATGAATGTGGGCGACAACGAAGTACGTGTCGTGCAGGGCAAAGTCGACCGGGACCGCCGCACTGTAGGTCCCATTGATGCCCCCGATCAGGAACATGCTGACGAAGCCCAGGGCAAACAGCATCGGCGTTTCGAAGGTGATGGAACCCTTCCACAGGGTCGCGAGCCAGTTAAAGATCTTGACGCCGGTAGGAACGCCGATCATGAACGTCATGAAGCCGAAGAAAGGCTTCAGGACGGCGCCGGTGGTGAACATGTGGTGCGCCCAGACGGAGAAGCCAAGACCGCCGATGCCCATCGTTGCGAAGACGAAGGCCTTGTAGCCGAAGAGCGGCTTGCGCGAAAAGACCGGGAGAATTTCGGACACGATGCCCATGCCCGGCAAGATCATGATGTAGACGGCCGGGTGGGAATAGAACCAGAAGACGTTCTGCCAGAGGACGGCGTTGCCGCCACCGTTCGGGTCGAAGAACGCGCCCCCGTAGTTGCGATCGATGTAGAGCATGACCAGTGCCGAGGCCAGGACCGGCGTGGCCAGCAACTGCAGGACCGAGGTGGCAAGGATGGTCCAACAGAAGATTGGCATCCGGAACATGGTCATGCCCGGGGCACGCATCCGGAACAGCGTCACGAGGAAGTTTGCTGCGCCGATGGTTGAGGACACGCCCAGCATGAGGACGGCGATGATCCAGAGGTCCATGCCGGTGCCAAGGTTGCGTGAGAGCGGACTGTACGCCGTCCACCCTGCCTGCGCGGCCCCGTCTTCGAGCAGGAACCCGGAGAACATCAGGAGCCCGGCCGGCGGCAGCAGCCAGAACGAGAGTGCGTTGATGCGTGGGAACGCCATGTCCATGGCGCCAATCTGCAGGGGAACGATGTAGTTACCGAAGGCTGCCCACACCGGGATGATGAAGAGGAAGAGCATCGCGGAGGCGTGCATCGTGAAGATCTGGTTGTAGGCGTCGTGGCCGACAAAGGTGTTGTCCGCCACTGCCAGCTGTGTCCGCACGAGGAGCGCGAGGATGCCGCCCACGGCGAAGAAAAACATCGTGAAGTAGAAGTAGAGGATGCCCAGCTTCTTGTGGTCGACGGTCGTCAACCAATCGAGGACAGCTGGCCGGTGGTATCCGGTGGTGCCTGGGACCGCGATGCTCGCCATAGACTTCCTCCCCCTCTGGGCGGCGGGTTCAGCCGCCTGATTCTTCGAAACCGTTCCCCGATGGCCTGGGTTCACCCGGGAACGCGTGTAAGTCCGCCTTTCGCTGGTTCAGGGCTGGCGAGTGGCCGCGCCCTTGAAAGGGTCGTCCTCGGCGGTGCACTTGTCGAATTCTTCCTGGCTCACCATGCAGGCATCGAACGACTCGCGGCTCACCACCCGGACTTCAAAACGCATGATCGCGTGGTTGAGGCCGCAAAGTTCAGCGCACTGGCCGAAGAACGTGCCGGGCTCCTTCGCGGTGACCGTGAACCTGTTGTCGCGGCCGGGGATGACGTCGAGCTTGTAGAGGAAGTCGCGGACATAGAACGAGTGGATGACGTCGGTCGAGTGCAGGTAGAACTCAACCGGTTCGTTCATCGGCATGAGGACGATTGGCTCCGCGACGGCTGTGCCGATCTTTTCGATCTTGCCCGTCGCGGCCTTGTCAGAGCCGGGTCCAAGGTCATTCTTGTTGTAGGTGAACTTCCACTGGAATTGGAATCCCTGGGTGTCGATGGTCAGGTTTTCGTCTTTGCCATCGTGTTCGATGTCCTGGAGGACGATGAACGAGAACACGAAAAGAGTCAGGACGATCACGATCGGGATGCCCGTCCAGATGACTTCGAGGACGTTGTTGCCGTGCATCTGGTGGGGCAGTTCGTTGCTGCGCTTGCGGAATTTGATCAGGGCGTAGATGAGAGCGCCTTCGACCGCGACAAACACGACCGCTGCGGCGGCCGTCACGATGAGATAGAGGTTGTGGAGCTTGTCTGCTTCTTCGGTCACGCCGTTGGGCTGGCCCCAGTCGGCCAGTGCCACGTTGACGGTGAGAAGGGCCAGAGCCGCCGAGAGCGCGATCAGGAGGGTCTTCCGAACGGGAGAATGCCTTGCTGGTTTGCGCATGTACCCGTCTTCCCTCACTTCCACGTCTATGCTGCGCGGGCCACAGGGTGGCGCAGCTCACGCTTGTGAACTGTTTCGCAACCGAAGTTATAGAACGGGACCCTATGGGCGTCAAGGAACGCTAAAGTCCGCCGGACCGCCGTTACCCTGGCGCGCGTTGTCTGCCCCTGACCATGTGAGACACTGGTGAACGCAGAAACGCAGGAGTACGCATGGCAGGCATTGCGCGGAATAAGCGGCCGGCGGGGCGCGGGCGCGTGTGGGCATCGATGGCAATCGCCGGGGCTGGTGCGCTCATCCCCGCCACCGCCTTCGCCCACGGCGAAGGAAGCCCGAAACCGGCCTGGTCGTCGATTGTCACCGCGTGGGAGTTCGACCCGTTCGTGGTGTTCGCAGTCCTGGTCACGAGCTGGGCTTACCTCAGCGCGGTCCGGTCGGTGAACCGGGCCCATCCGAAGGCTCCGTTCCCGCGCCGGCGGACGGGCTGGTTCTTCGCCGGCATGGCTGTGTTCGTCATCGCCGTGATGTCGCCGATCGCCGCGTATGACGGGGATCTGTTCATGGTGCATATGTGGCAGCACATGCTGTTGACGTTGGTTGCAGCGCCGTTCATGGTCCTCGGTACGCCGATCACGTTGGCCCTGCGAGCCGCGCCGCCCAGGCTCCGGAAGGATGTGCTGCTCCCCATCCTCCACAGCCGCGCCGTGAAAGCCGTCACCTTTCCAGTCGTCGCGTGGATCGTGTTCGCCGGGAGCATGTGGCTCTCGCATTTTTCGCCGCTGTACAACGCTGCCCTCGATGACGAATGGCTGCACCGCCTGGAGCATTTTCTCTTCATCGTCCCCGCGATCCTCTTCTGGTGGCAGGCGGTCGGCGCGGACCCAACCGCCTGGCGCATGAACCACCCCGTGAAGATGCTCTACGTTTTCCTTCAGATGCCGCAGAACTCGTTCCTGGCGGCTGCGTTCTACAACTCCGGCAACGTCCTTTACGACCATTACGCGCAACTCCTGCGCGAGTGGGGCCCGTCCCCGTTGCTGGACCAGCAATATGCCGGCATGAGCATGTGGATCGGTGGCGACCTGGCCTTCCTCCTCTGGCTCGTCTACCTCGCGTTTGGGTGGGTGAAGCACGAAGAACGCAGAACGCGTCAACTCGATATTGCGCTCGAGCGCGAACGCAATGCGCAGAACGCAGACAAGGTTCAGCCGATCGAGAGTGAGTCGGGCTCGCCCGCGTAGCCGGGTTCAGCCGATGAGCGCGGCGTCGATGCCCATGGCCACGAACAGAACGGCCAGGTAGAGCATCGAAAGCTTGTATAGCGTTATTGGCTTCATCGACGACGGAACGCGCCAGAGCCGGTAGGAATACCGGATGAAGGCGCCGCCGCCGGCAAGTGCCGCTCCCAGGTAGATCCAGCTGAGCTGTGCGGCCGGCAGCATGAGCAGCGTCACGATCGTCAGCAGGACGGTATAGCGCAGGATCTGCACGCGTGTGGCGGCGACGCCTGCGGTGACCGGGAGCATGGGCACGCCTGCGTCCGAGTAGTCGTCCTTCAGTCTCAGGGAAAGCGCCCAGAAGTGCGGAGGAGTCCAGAAGAAGATGACCGCGAACATCATCACCGACGCGAGCGAGACATCGCCCGTGACCGCGGCCCAACCGACCATCGGAGGGAACGCACCAGCCGCGCCGCCAATGACGATGTTCTGTGGTGTGCGGCGCTTCAGCCAGATGGTGTAGACGAACACGTAGAACAAGAGCGCCGCCAGCGAAAGGACCGCTGCCATCGGCGTTGTGGTGGCCCAGAGCAACGCGAAGGACGACGCGCCGAGGAAGATGCCGAACGTCAGTGCATGCGCTGGCTCAATCGCTCCTGTTACGGTCGGACGGTCCCGCGTGCGGCGCATGAGCGAGTCGATGTCCCGGTCGTACCAGCAGTTGATGGCGTTGGCGCCGGCCGCGGAGAGTGTGCCGCCCACGAGCGTCGCAAAGACCAGCCACGTCGCCGGCCACCCACGCTGGGCGACGACCATCGCGGGCACAGTGGTGATCAGGAGGAGGACGATGACGCGCGGCTTCGTGATCTGCAGGTAGTTCCGCAGCGTAGCCCCAATGGCGAAGCGTTCGACGGCGACGGTGGCATTTGCGGTCATGCCGGCAGCCCTGCACCAACCGCGAAGCGGCGCGGATCAGTCGCGGGCTGATACAGTCCGATGACCGCGGAAGCGGAGAGCGAAGCCCAGATCAAGGACGCAATCACTGTGTGGGACACAGTAAGGATGTCCGGGAATGTAAACCAGACGTTGAGCGCTCCCACGGTCACCTGTGCCACGAAGAGGACGCTCACCGCGATGGCCAACATGCCGGACACGGACGCGTCGTTTCGAGCCCGCCAGCAACGCAGGACCCAGGGCGCCAGCACGAAGAGAAATCCCGCGGCCAGGTACCGGTGGATCATGTGCGTGACTTCTTGGTCATCTGACGCCGGGAGCACGGAGCCACTGCAAAGGGGCCAGCCTTCGCAGGCGGTGCTCGCACCGCTTTCGGCCATATAGGCGCCGATCCACATCAGGGCGGCCAGCCACGCGATTGATAGCAACGCCCATTTGCCGGTTTGCCGAAGCGCCGGCGTGAGCCGTTCCACCGTGGCGGGCGCCCTGTCCGGGTCCAACACGTACATCGATATCGCGACGAAGACCTCGCAGGAGAGCACCACCATCGCCGTGATGAGATGGGTCGCGACAATTTCTGGCGGGAGCTCGCGCACGACGGTGATTGCCCCGAGGAGCCCCTGGATACCCACGAGTGGCACGGTCAGGATGGCCACCCACACCGTGGGCGCCGAGTGCCGGTAGAACCGCCACGCAAGTACCGCCACGGCAATCACTAGGAAGCCGACGATCATCGCGGTAAAGCGGTGCGAGAACTCGATGAGCGCATGTTTGTGGCCAGGCGGGACGGCGCCGCCGTGGCAGAGCGGCCAGTCGGGGCAGCCCAGGCCAGAACCGGTGGCTCGAACGATGACTCCAACAGCGATGAGCACGAGCGTGAGGCCAACGGTGAGCATCGCCACGCGCTGCGCAATCTTCATGCCAGGGTTCTGCAACGGCTTCCTCACACATTCGCGCGGCGCTCCGCAATCCGGCCGCGGCCCAAACCCTCGAAACGACCCCCTCAGGGTGCCATACGGCGCAAGCACAATCCACCGCTTCGGGAGGCTTTACCAGCCGGTTTTGGAGGTGCCGCGGTTCAGAAGCCCTGCGTGCCGTCGAGCCAGCGAAGCCCGTCCACCAGCACTTCGCGGACCGCCATCTCCCAATGGAGGTGCGGTCCGGTCGAAAGGCCCGTGGAGCCGACGTAGCCCACAACGTGTCCCTGTTCGATGACCTGCCCCGCGACAACGTTCAGCTCTTGCATGTGTCCATAAAGCGAGAACACCCCGCCGCCGTGGTCCACCACGACGCAATAACCGCGAACGCGTACCCGCTCGGCGAGGACGACCGTACCGTCGTTAGTGGCCGATACCGGTGTGCCTGCGACGTAGCCGAAATCGGTCCCGCCGTGATGACCCTGCACCGGGCCACCGTTGAACGAGCGCTGCTCGCCGAAGTAGCCCGAGACGGCAAGCGGCTCGGGCACGGGCGCAAGCCAGGTTCGCCGCCATCGTGGAACCGTGACGCCGCGGTAGATCTCGTTGAGTCGCGGCTGCTCATCCGGCAGGTCAGGTGGTGGCGGGTCCGGGTCGTTGGGGTCGGGCGGCGGAATGGTGATGTAGTCCACGGTCCACTGAGTGCGAAGCACGTCGATTGCAATGAGGCTGGATTCCAGTTCGCCCGTGAACCCGTCGACGTCGACTGCGATTGTGGCGGCACCTGGCGGATCCTGCGTCCCGAAGCCGACGAAGGCGCCCAGGCCGCCTCCCGCCGCGGGAAACAGCTCGGTCGTCCTGCCGAACACCCTCGCACGTCCGCTGGGCCCGACAGTGTTGGTGGAAACGAAGAGCGTGCCCCCCTGGTAGACCGTTCCTTTGGACGACGTGGCCCGCAGGTGTTCGCCATCCGAGACGATCTGGGGGATGACCAACTGGTTCGGGAGCGTGGGGCCGGCGAGCTGGTGGCGATGCGTGTGCGCACTGAGCGCCCTCGATGCGGGGAGGATAGAGGCGCCGCCGACGAGCCAAAGCGCTTTGCGCCTGGTGAACCGCGGCGGCATCAGATAGCTCCCAATGGCCGCACCAGTGCCTGCCGGGAGGCGTCGCGGGCGCTGTCGATGAGGGCGAGGACCTTATCCGGCTCGGGGATGCCGGCGAGGATGAAGTTCGGCGTTTCCCCCGCCGTCTGACAACGCACGTCGCCGAAGTTGAAAGCTGTCGGCAGGAGCCCTTCGCGCACGATGGCGATGTCCTCGACGTGGACCAGGTCGGCGGAAGCCATGCGTTGCTTGAACCAGTGCGGCCGCTGGCGATCGATGAGGCGCTGGTTCGTGATAACCCAGATATCGTGTTCGTGCTTGTACCAGGTGAAATAAATGCGAACGCCCCAGTACACGAGCCACAACGCGGAAGCGGCCCATGCGACCCTGCCGGCGGCGCCGCCGAAGTCGCTCCAGCGTCCGATGGCGAAGAGGAGGACCACTGGTGGCAACAGCGCAACGAGTGTCATCAGCGCGAGCTTCGGGTAGAGGAACATGAAGTGGCGGCGGCAGACACGGAGAACGTGCTCGCCGGCCTGGAGTTGGAACGGGGGCTGCTTGAGGGGCGTCGCTTCGGCAGACGTCATTGGCCCACTCTAGCTGAGGGTTCGCAGCCTGAGAACCCTCAGCGCCAAAGAGCGTTAACCGGTGACGGCGCCTTCTTCCGCCCCGGAGACGAGCTTCGCGTACTTCGCGAAGACGCCTCGGGTGTAGTGCGGGGCGGGCGCTTTGTATTCCCCGACGCGCGCCCGGATTTGGTCGTCCGTGAGGTTCACATTGAGCTGGCGGTTCGGAATGTCGAACGTGATCGTGTCGCCGTCGCGAAGAGCTGCGATGGGCCCGCCGGCGACAGCTTCGGGCGAGACGTGCCCCGCCATGAGGCCGCGGGTGGCGCCGCTGAAACGCCCATCGGTCATCAGGGCCACGGACTCTCCCAGGCCGGCGCCGACCAGGGCCGCGGTGACCCCGAGCATTTCGCGCATCCCCGGGCCGCCCTTCGGTCCCTCGTTGCGGATGACGACGACGTCTCCGGCCACGATCTGATTTGCGGACACCGCGGCGAAGGCATCCTCTTCGCGTTCGAATACGCGCGCCGGCCCCGAGTGCGTCAGCCGTTCGTGCCCTGCCACTTTGATGACACAGCCGTTGGGGGCGAGGTTGCCCTTGAGGATCACGAGGCCTCCCGTAGCCTTGAGCGGGTGGTCGAGGGACACGATCACGTCCTGTCCCGGCTTCTCGACGGCGAGCTCGGCTTCCTCAGCCAGGGTGCGACCGGTGACGGTCATCATCGAGCCATGGAGCTTCCCTGCCGACAGTAGACGCTTCGCGAGCAGGGGTGTGCCGCCCGCTGCGTCCATGTCGTCGGCCACATATCGCCCGCCGGGCCGGAGGTCGCCGATGAGCGGGGTGCGTTCGCTCACGGTGTCGAAATCGTCGATGGTCAGCGGAACGCCAACCTCGCGAGCAAGGGCCAGGAGGTGGAGCACGACGTTCGTCGAGCCGCCGGTGCTGGCCGCGCAGGCGATGCCATTCTCGAACGCCTCTCGCGTCATGAGATCCCGGGGGCGCACACCGCGCCGGAGGACGTCCATCACCAGCTCACCGGCGCGGAAGGCTGCGTCGTCCTTGCGCGCGTCGGTCGCCCCGATGGTGGTCGTGCCCATCGCTGAAAGGCCCATGAAGTCGAACACGGTGGCCATGGTGTTGGCGGTGTACTGCGCGCCGCAGGCGCCGGCGCCGGGGCAGGCCGCGTCGACGATGTCTTCGAGTTCCGCCTCGGAAATCGTGCCGGCGGCTTCCTGTCCGACTCCTTCGAAGACGTCCTGGATCGTGATGTCCTTCCCCTTGTACTTGCCGGGGGCGATGGAGCCGCTATAGAGGAGCAGTCCGGGGATGTTGAGCCGCGCGAGAGCCATCGCCGCACCGGGGATGGTCTTGTCGCAGCCCGTGAGGATGACGCAGGCATCGAACGAATAGCCCACGCCGGCAAGTTCGATGGAGTCCGCGATGATCTCGCGGCTGATGAGTGAGGCCTTCATGCCCTCCGTGCCCATGGAGATGCCGTCGCTGATGGAGATCGTGTTGACTTCCATCGGCGTCCCGCCGGCCGCGCGGATGCCGGCCATCACGCGCTGCGCGAGCGCACGCTGATTGAAGTTGCAGGGCATGGTGCCGATCCATTCGTGGGCCACCATCACGAGCGGCTTCTTGAGGTCGTCACTGTTGAAGCCAACGGACTTGAAGTAGGAGCGCGCCGGCGCCCGGCCGGGACCGTCGACGAGGGTGTGGCTCTTGTGACGCGGGTCGAAGGTCATGGCGCAGCTCCAGAAGGTGGGGTGCAGGCTAGGGTAGCCGAAGGCGCGCGAGTGTTCGACAGGCGGATGCTAGAATCAACGCATGGTAGTCACGTTGACCTTCGATATCGGTTCGTTGCTTGACTCCGACCCGTCCTACTACGAAGGGCGTCCATTCATTCGCGGCAAGCGTGTGACGGTCCAAAGGGTGGGGATTCTCCACTCCGAGGGCCTGAGTGCGGCAGAAATCGCCGACGAAGTCGGTGCGACGATGGCTGAAGTCCACGCTGCATTGTCGTACTACCTGGCAAACCGCGAGGACATCGACGCCGACGTGAAGGCCCAGGATCAACAGTATCATCGAGCTGCTGCTCAGCATGGGTCTCTTCGCTCGCCGAAGTGAGCGATATTCGCTACTACTTCGATGACGACAGTTCCAGCGCGCGTGTAGTGCGGGGTCTGATCGGAGCGGGCGTTGTCGTCGTTACGTCCGACGAAGCGGGGATGCGTGGTCGATCGGACCCCGAACATCTTGCGCACTGCTTATCGACTGGCCTCGTTCTCGTGACCGCGAACGAGAAGGACTTCGCCCGATTGCATTGGAGCTCTCTGGCGGCGGAGCGCAGACACTCGGGAATAGTCATTCTCGCGCAGCAGACCTACTCGGTCGGCGAGCGGATCCGACGACTTCTGAAGTTGCGAACGGACGTCACTGCTGAACAGATGGCAGGCAGACTGGAATACCTGTCGCACTGGGGTGCTGACTAAACCTCCCGGCGGTAGCGCAGCATCTGACCGGCGCCGACGTCTGTGTGGTAGCCGTTTTCGATGGCCACCTGGCCGTTGACCAGGACCATGCGGATGCCTTCCGGTTCGCGCTTCGGCGTTTCGTAGGTCGCGAGGTCCCGCACCGTGGCGGCATCGAAGAGGACGAGGTCAGCCCAATAGCCTTCGCGAACCAGGCCCCGCCCGGCCAGGCCGAAACGCTCTGCCGAAAGCTGCGTCATGCGATGGATGGCCTCCTCCAGTGTGAGGATGCCGCGCTCGCGAACGTATCGGGCCAGGACGCGCGGCATTGTCCCGAAGAGGCGTGGATGGGGGTTGCCCTTCAACTCCGGGATGCCGTCGCTGCCGATCATCACGCGCGGGTGCCGGAGATTCGCTTCGATGTCGGCCTCGTCGATGATGAAATGGATGCAGATGACGTTCTTGCCGCGCGGGCTTGTCAGCACCTCGCGGACTGCCTGCGTCAGTTCGACCTCCAGCTCCGTGGCAATGTCCGGCATCATGCGGCCTTCGAACTGGGGGAAGTCCGGGCAGCTCGCAATCATCACGTTCGCCGCCCAGGCGGTGTCGATGTTGTCCAGGTTGACGTATTGCCACATCGGACCGCTGCCCGCCGTGTAGGGATAGATGTCGAGCGTGATGTCTTCGCCCGCCGCGTTCGCCGCGTCGATCATCGCCAGCGATTCCCGCACACGACCCCAGTTGGCCATGCCAGCCGACTTATGGTGCGAGATGTGGAGCCCGATGCCTGCCTCACGGGCGACTGTCCGCGCTTCTTCCACGGCTTCGAGGAGCTTCGCGCCCTCGTTGCGCATGTGCGTTGCATAGAGCGCGCCGAAAGGGCGGCATTCGGAGGCGAGCGCGACGAGTTCGGGTGTATCGCTGTAGCGCCCCGGTTCGTAGATCAGTCCCGTCGAGAAGCCGACGGCGCCCTGTTCCATCGCCTTCGCGACGTGGGAGCGCATCTCGGTGATCTCGCCCGGCGTGGCAGCACGTTTGTCCATCCCAATGACGTGGGCGCGGATGCGGTTGTGCCCGACGAGCATGGCGTTGTTGATCGCCGGGCGTTTTGCCATGCACGACGCAAAGAAGCCGTCGAGGTCCGTCCAATCGGCTCCGCCGCCGGCGATATCGCCGGGCATATAGCGGCGGCCGGGCTCGTTGGGGATGGTGCTGAAGCCGCAGTTCCCGCTGATGTCGGTGGTCACGCCCTGGGCGAGTTTGAACTCCATCCCGGGGTAGCGAAGGAACGCCCCGTCGTCGTGCGAGTGTGTGTCCACGAACCCGGGGCTGAGGACGAAGCCGGTGCCATCGACTTCCCGGTTCGCCGCGACCCCCGTCCCGACCCGTGTGATTCGGCCGCCCTCGACTGAGACGTCGCCGGTCACGCCGGGCGACCCCGATCCATCAACGATCGTGACACTGCGGAAGGTGACATCTGCGGGCATGGGCGAACCTCGGAATCGGGAATGGCCGTCTCGGCCGCCAGCAGTCTATCGCACCGCCTGCCCGGTGGCTGGCGTTCCGGTAGGCTGATGGGGAGGGGGAACCTGCCGCATGCCGAACCGACTCGCGAACGAGACCAGCCCATACCTGCGCCAACACGCGGACAATCCTGTCGACTGGTATCCCTGGGGCGCTGAGGCCTTCGCGAAAGCCCGGGCGGAAGACAAGCCGGTGCTCCTGTCGGTGGGATACAGCTCCTGCCACTGGTGTCACGTCATGGCCCACGAATCGTTCGAGAACCCGGCCATCGCCGCGCTCATGAACGACCTCTTCGTGAACGTGAAGGTCGA
>CAYYSD010000101.1:0-11647 GCA_964474285.1 uncultured Anaerolineaceae bacterium
ATTAGAACGTCCGTACCAACCCAATGGATGACGACTGGCTTGAGCCGCAGCACCATGAGAACCTCCTGGGTTGAACGACGGTCGATGAGTCTGCCGATGAGGTAGACGATGTCGGCGCGCGCGACTTTGGGGATGAGGCTGGCCCACCCGCGCGCATCACGTCCCGGGTGGGCGGCATAGTCCGCCTCCCACGTGCGTTCCTGGAGGATCCCCGCGAGCATGCGGCCGAAGTAGGGCAGCCCGAGAATGAGGATTCGAGGCTTGCGCTTTGCCATGGGTCAGGGCTGCCTGCGCTCGCCAGGCGCCTCTGCCCGCGGGCTGACCACCGTGCCACCCGGAGGCACGTCGCGATCAACGAGGGCGTGGGCGCCCAGCGTGGCCTCCGCGCCAACGATGACGCCGTGGAGCACGGTCGCGCCGGTCCCCAGGTACGCGCCCCTGCCGATGGTCACCGGGCCTGTCTTGCGTGGGCGGCGCTCTTTGAGCGGCCCCGGTCCAACGTCGATGTGTGTGATGATCGTCGAACGCATCGAAAGCGTGGCCTCGGTTTCGATGGTCACGCGGTCCGCCAGGTCGATGAGCGTGTCGGCGCCGAGATGGACGCGGTCCCCGATCACGAGGTTCGAAAAGTCTCCGTCCGCGTTCACGATATGGAGCGGCGTATAGATGGAGCAGCCGGCGCCGACGGTCGCTCCGTATTCGCGAAGGATGGCCGCGTGCTGGTTTGGGGAGGTTCGGAGCTCCATCGCAATGCCCTCGATCCCATCGCGCAGAAACCGCGCTTTGCGGCGTCCCCGGCCGAGAGCGCCGAGCCGGGCACGCACCGGCCGGGCGATGGGCGTGATCCCCGTGCGAACGCGAGAGATGAAGGCCACGTAAGAGATCTCCGCCGGCGGCTGTAAATTGACCGTAAACAGTTTGGCCGAGGCCGCCGCACGATGGAAGGGCGGGTTGCCTGCACTCCGGTCGCCTCCTACCTTAGACCAAACCGGGAGCGCGGGGGCTCCCCTGAGTGAGGCACCCATGAAGCGAATTACTGCCTTCGGGCTGGGCATAGCGGGCGTCGCCCTGGCAGGCCTTCCGATGATCGCCTCGGCGGCCGACTTCCCGCCTTCGCCCCCAACCACGTACTACGGCTCCGCCGGCGGCGCCACGAACGGCCAAAAGGTCATCGCCTTCGTGTCAAGCGGGACGAACACCGTCGCCTGTGGCGAAGGCGTCGTCACGAACGACGCGTCGGCGGGCCTCGTCTACGTCGTCGATGTCGCGGCCGATTCGCAGATCCCTGGTTGCGGGCTCGCAGGCCGGCAGGTGACCTTCTACTTCCCGCCTTCCCCCGGCAGTGGTGGCCGGCTCTCTTCGAACAATGCGACATGGCAGGATGCCGGTCCCCGCAAGTTCGATATCACCCTCGGCAGCCCGCTCACGCCGCGCAGCGTCGTACCACAGGCCGCCAGGGATGGCGTGAACTAGGAACACGCGACCCGGCCGCGTAAGCTTGGGCCAGTGCGCACCCGAGCGTTCGAAAGTCTTCGAGCCGCCTTCGCCTTGATGGGGGCTCTCTGCGTGGCGGCCGGAACGGCGATGGCTGCCTCAGCCGATACGCCGCCCCTTCCGGACCACCTCCTTGTTTACGGTCATGCGCTTGTGGGCGGGGCCAACGTCGCGCCTGCAGTCCAGCCAGTCATCGCGTTCGTGGGCAGTACCGTTTGCGGTGCCGGGAGCACGCTGCTCGTGGCGGCCGGCGATGGCGTGCCGCCCAACGATGCCGGCAGGACCGTTTACACGGTTACCGTCCTCGCTGCGGGGACAGGCCCGGCGCAACGGCCCGCGTGCGGGCTGCCGGGTTCGAACGTGGTGCTCTACTTGCCCGTCAGCGGGCTGGTCGCTTCGCAAGCGGTCATCTTCGACCCCGGTGAGACGCGTGTAGACCTGGGCCTCGATATCGCGTTGGCGAACCGCCGGACCGTGCCCCTGCTCGCCAACGACGGCATCCCGTAGCGACAGGGGGCGTCGCGAATTTTGCCCACAATCAGGCCTAACTTCGCTTCGAAACGTGAGGGATGGCCCAATGGCAACCTGGCAGACGTTCGCCGACGCAGCGCCGGACCTGGCCGGGAAAGGTCGTGCGCTGCTCTACATCCACGGGCCAGGGCTGGGGTATCTCGCGACAGTGAGGAAGGATGGCGGTCCGCGCATGCACCCCGTTTGCCCCATCCTGGCCGAGGGCAGGCTCTGGGTGCTTGTGCTGCCCCAATCGCCCAAGTTCCGTGACCTCGAACGGGACGGCCGGTTTGCGCTCCACACGTTCTCTGCGGAAGAGCTCGACGACGAATTCTATGTAACCGGGCGTGCGATTCGGAATGACGGCAAGGCCCTCCGCGAAAAGGTGACCGCGACTTCGGCCGCCACGGGGGTCAAACATGGCGGCCACGACCAGCTCTTCGAACTCGACCTCGAACACGCCATGTACGCAGCCTATCGCTTCCGCGGCGATTGGCCGCCCACCTACGAAAAGTG
Organism: uncultured Anaerolineaceae bacterium; assembly: GCA_964474285.1. GTDB lineage: Bacteria > Chloroflexota > Dehalococcoidia > Tepidiformales > Tepidiformaceae > JACRBT01. The sequence goes on from CAYYSD010000101.1 coordinate 2,521, forward strand.
GCACGCGATCGCGCCCGGATGAAGACGGGAGGGCGCCGTCGAAACGGCGCCCTCCTGGCAGGACTTCCGCCGGCACCGCCGGCCGGAACGCGGTCTAATTGTGTCCGTCCCCGCCCCCGCTCACGCCGGCTTCCTTCTGCAGGTGATCCCAGACGTCGTGGGAGAAGTCGTGCCAGCCGGCGTGGGCCTTCAATCCGGCCTCGCCAGCCACCTTGAGGTCCGGCTTGTCGCCGCCCATCGCCTTCGCGAAATCCCCGAGAAGGGTTGCCAGCGCCTTCGATTGATCCTCCAGGTCGTCGGGCCACTCAGTGAGCAAGACCACGGCCTGCATGTGCAGGACCGTCGTCCGGGCGCCGGCCGGGATGGTCGACTGCTTGTTGATCGACTCTTCCATGTCGTGGAGACCGGCGTTGTCGAGGATGCTGATCGCCGAAACCACGGCAGCATCGCTGGCGTTCGGATCTTTGCTGTCGCCGCAGCCTGCCATCGCAAGGGAGAAGGCCGCGATCGCGAGTATCACGGCGGGCGCGACGACGCGCCGAAGTCTGTCGGTAGCCATCGGTCGTAGATTCCTTTCGGTTGCGTTCTAATCGGTGACACGCGCGATGCGCGCGAGCCTCACCCCGGAGTGGTTCAGGCGAAGACGGCGCCGCGGGGTGGCAGCAATTCCGGGGCCGGGCTCAGGCTGCTCGTCGGACGCCAACCGGCCGCGGCCAGGACTGCGACAGGTGCGGCGCCGGTGAGAACCGGCGTTGCCTCCGCGAGATGCCCCACGGATGCCCCCCCGGTGAGCGGAGCCTCGGAGCATGAGGCGGAATCGCCGTGACAGTGCCGGTGGTGCGCCTCATCGTCGCCCGCGGTCTCTTGGCGGCCCCCGGGGATGCCAAGGTAGTAGCCCCCGGGGAGTTCAACGTGCACGTTCCAGTGACCGGCGTACATCAGCGTCGGCGCCAGCGCGACGAGCAAGGCCCAGGCCATCCTGCGCCGCGAATTGGGCCCCGTGAGCAGGGCGCGAACTGCCGCCGGGATCTTCATCCAGGTCGCAGGATAGCTCACGCGCGAGGCTGATGGGCACGACGGCTGGTCCCTGGTTTCGGGGCCGTCAGTCCGTGGGACCACCGCCAGCGCGCGGCGCGCTCTTGAACCCGATGCTCCGATGGGTGGAGTCGCAAAACGGCTTTCGGTTGGAATGCCCACAGCGGCAGAGGGCGATATCGTCGGACTGCTCGTATTCGTTGCCGTGCGCATCGATGACGGTGAACGTCCCGCGGATCAGGTAGGGGCCGTTGTCGCGAATCCTGATGTCGACCATGAGGCACTCCTTCGCCAGCAGCGGTATCCAGTCTACCGTTCGGCGTTGACCCGTGCGCTTGCCGGTGGGGCCGCCGCCCGATAGCGTTGCCCAATGGCCCGCATCGCCCTCGTTGTCCCCTGCTATGTCTCCGCCACCCGTCCGCGCGACGGGCGATTCGCTGCCACCGTTTTGCGCGCCCTTGGCGAACAGGTTGATGTCATCGAAGGTCGCTGCTGCGGCCAGCCCGCCTTCACCAGCGGATTCCGCGACGAGGCACGCCGGGTGGGCACGAACCTCCTGCGCGTGGGTCAGCCCTACGAGGCCGTCATCATGCCGTCCAGTTCCTGCGTCAGCATGGTCCAACACTACGTCCCCATGATGTTCGAAGGCACGCAGGCGGCCGGCGCGAGACGTATCGGCGGCCGATTCCACGAATTCGCCTCCTATGTCGCCGGGCACCGGAAGCTGGCAAAGCTCGAGTTGCACCTCGATGGCGTCGTCGCCTACCACGATTCGTGCCACGCGCGCCGCGAACTGGGCATCTCCGCTGATGTGGCCGCGCTCCTGGGCCGCATCCAGGGCCTCGAAGTCCGCCGCCTGCAGTTCGAGGCGGAGTGTTGCGGCTTCGGTGGCACCTTCAGCGTGAAACTCCCGGAAGTCTCCGCGGAAATGCGGTCGGGGAAGCTCACCGACATCGCGAACACCGGTGCCCGCGTCCTGGTGTCCACTGATCTCTCCTGCCTCGGGCACCTGGAAGCGGGCGCCCGCGCCGCCGGGCAGCCCTTAGAGACATGGACTGTGGCCGAGCTGCTCGCGAAGGCCCTCCCGGCCCAAGCCGCTGCGGTTTCCAGCGCCCCCACGGAGGACCCGGCATGAAGGGTGGCACCTACCGCCAGCGCGCCGTCAGCGAAATCGAGCGCCTCCATCCGGCCGAATCGAGCGGTCCGATCATGCGGAAGCTCGTCAACGACTCGGCCGCGATGATGACGCGATCGCCCGAAGATGCACGGGACCGTGCCGCCGCGGCGCGCCTCTTCGCCATCGACCACCTGGACGATCTCCACAACGAATTCCGGAAGAACGCCACCCGCCGCGGCATCGGCTATCACCGCGCGAAGACGGCCGATGAGGCCGTCGCCATCGTGCGCCGCTTGCTTGGCAGCGCGAAGCGCGTGGCGAAATCGAAGACGATGGTCGGCGAAGAGGTCGGCCTGACCCACGCCCTCCGCGATGCCGGAATGGATGTCCTCGAGACCGATATCGGCGAATACATCGTCGACATCGAAGGGCGCGGCCCAAGCCACATCACCGCTCCTGCCGTGCACCTCAACCGGGTCCGCATCCGTGAGATGCTTGAACGCGCCGGGGCGAAGCTCGATACCGACGATCCGACGGTGCTCTCGCGCTACATCCGGGACATCGTCGGCTCGTTCTTCCAGGAGTGTGATGCGGGCATCACCGGGACCAACACGGCCATCGCTTCAAGCGGCCGCCTGATGCTCGTCGAGAACGAAGGCAATGTCTCCCTCGGCGTGAGCCACCCCGAACTCCACATCGCGATCACCGGCATGGAAAAGATCGTCGCGGACGAAGCAGGCGCGCTCGCCATCCTCGAGGTGCTCGCGCCGAACGCCACGGCACAGCCGCTCACCTCGTTCAGCCACTTCCTCGCCGGGCCCATGAAGGGCCAGCAGCGCCACGTTGTTTTCGTCGACAACGGCCGCTCAGAGATTCTCGCCGACAAACGCTACCGGGAGGTGCTGAAGTGCATCCGCTGTGGCGCCTGCATGAACGGTTGCCCCGTGTATCGCGTGGCGGGTGGGCTCTCCTACGGTTCGCCGTACATGGGGCCGATTGGCGCCGTCATTTCGCCGCTGCTCTGGCCCGATGGCCGCTATGCCGATCTGCCCGCGGCCTCGAGCCTCTGCGGCCGCTGCACGGAGGCGTGCCCGGTCGGCATTCCACTCCACCGCATGCTCCTCGACCTCCGTGCCGATGCCGTGGAAGCGGGTGACGCCGGTGGATTGGCCGAGCGCGCGGCATGGAAGGGCTGGGCGGCAACCTACGCCAATCCGCTGGCCGCGAAGGCCGCGACCGCCCTGGGCCGCGCCGCACAGGCGGGCATCACCATCGCGCCGAAGGCCCTCCGCGGGCGTGTGCCACTCGCGGGCATGCACCCTTCGCGTGACCCCGGCATGCTCATCCCGCTCCACGAACAAACCGCTCCGCCCCAGCCCGCACCCGTCCGCCCAGCGGAACCCGGCGACCTCGCCGCGCTCTTCACGATGCGTGCCACGGACCTGGGCATCCAGGTCGTCGATTCCATCAAGACCGATCGCAGTGATCGCGTGGTGAACGCCTCGGGCGCCATTGCCAGCACCGGAAGCGTCCTGCTCACCGCGGACCGCGCCGCACGCAGGCCACTCCTGGGCGCGAGCCGCGTCGTGGTGCGTCTGAACCGCAAGGACATTGTCCACTACCCTTCAGACCTCGCGTCCCATCTCGGCAATGACGACGGACTCATTCTCACCGGCGCCAGCCGCACCGCCGACATCGAAAAGCAGATCGTCCGCGGCATTCATGGCGCCGAAACCATGGTTATCGTCCTGAAGTAGGGGGCGACCGGTCCACCCGAATCAGGACCGTTCGACGCTTTTTCCTCCCCGCCGCCGGTGTGATGGTGACAGTCGTTAAAGATGCCGGCTGCCCGCGTTGCTGTGGCTGCCGGCCATTCGTGGTGAGGTGGAGAGTTACACATGGAACGATCGAATTACTGGAGCCGGCGGCTCAGCCGGCGGTCGACGCTCAAGACCGCGGGAGTCGCCGGCGTCGGCGCTGCCTCCCTGGCAATCGTTGGCTGCGGTGGCGATGACGACGACGGCCAGCTTGCCGCTACGCTCGGCACCCCGACGCCGGGGGGCGCTCCGACGGCGGCGGTCATCGACCCATTTGCCGGCGCAAAGCACGGCGGGACCTACAAGGTCACGGCTGCGGGCGATCCGCCGACCATCGACCCGATGGGCAACACAAGCTTTCAAACGCGCACCTTCGGCATGTACGCCTACAGCCGTTTGTTCCGCTATAAGACGGGACCGGGCATAGGCGCGACGGATGTGGTTCCACAGGGCGATCTCGTGCAGTCCGCCGAACTGGCTCCCGACCAGGTCAACTGGACGCTCAAACTGAAACCGGCGAAGTTTCACAACATCGCCCCCGTCAACGGCCGTCCTGTCACGTCCGACGACGTGAAGTTCTCGTGGGGCCGCATGACGGACGTCCGTAACGGCAACCGCGGCAACTTCGACTTCATCGACAAGGTGACTTATCCCGATCAGTCGACGGTGGTGTTCACGCTCAAGGCGCCGAACGCGGGCTTTACGGAACTGCTGACGGACACCACCAACCTGGTGATCATGCCGACCGAGTCTGAGGGCGGTTTCGACCCGACGAAAACGATGATCGGGAGCGGTCCCTGGATCTTCGACCACTACACGCCGTCGACGACCGTGAGGTACAAGCGTAACCCGGACTGGTTCGACAAGGGTCCGCAGGACTTCCCGTTCATGGATGGGGTCGAGATCGCGATCATTGCCGAATATGCCCAGCGCCTGGCGCAGTTCCAGGCGGGGAGCACCGACACTGAGGCTCCGAATTCGCAGGATCTGCTCGATCTCAAGAAGCAGGTCAAGGATGTGGACCTCTACGGCTACATCCCGCAACAGGCCAACTACATCTTCTTCGATTCCGATGCAGCATCGCCGTGGCGCGATGAGCGCGTGCGGCAAGCGATCTCGATGTCGATTCCGCGCAACGATGTCACCGAGCTCGTTTACAACATCGCGAAGCTGAAGGCCGGCGGGCTCGACCTGGCTGTGAAGTGGAACAACGTCATCCCGGCCGGTGCCTCCCGCTGGTGGCTCGATCCGCAGAGCCCCGCCCAGGGCGACTCCGCGAAGTTCTTCAAGCACGATATCGCCGAGGCAAAGAAGCTCATGTCGGCGGCGGGCTTCGCCAGCGGCTTCAGCGCCACCTACCAGTACCCGGGCACCATCTACGGCAAGGGCTTTGGCGATGCCGCCGAAGCGCACATCAATTTCCTCAACGAACTCGGCATCAAGACAACCACAGAGGTGCAGGACTACGCCTCGAAGTACGTCCTCAACGCCTTCCGCGGCACCAACTTCAAGGGCATCGTCTTCGCCCTCGAGTCATCCTTCACGGACATCGGTGGCTACCCCACGCGCCTCTTCACCGATAACCCGATCAACCACGGGAAGATCAACGACCCCGAATTGATCCGGCTCCATGCAGCCCAGCAGAAGGAACTGAACGTGGAGAAGCGGAAGGAGCTCATCTTCGACATCCAGCGCTACAACGCGCAGAAGATGTACTACATCCCGAGCCAGGTTGGCGCCGGCTACTCATGGGCTGCCTACCAGCCGTGGCTCAAGAACGGCTCGAGGTTCGTCGCCATCGGCTATGGCGGCGGCACGGAAACCGCTCCCTTCCGGTGGCTCAACCGCAGCTAAAGCGCCGCCGCCCCTTTTCGAACGCAAGGCCGCAGAGAATCCGAACCCCTTCTCTGCGGCCTTCGCGCGTCCGCCGGAGCGTTGTTTGGGGCGCGACGGGAATCTACGGCTGCATCGAGAACGGCGGGTACTCGTCGCGCATCAGCAGGGCATACGTCTCGACCCGCACGTTCCAGCGCATCACGCCGGCAGAGAAGTTGTACATGCCCTCCGGATAGGAGCCTGTAAACAGGATGGCGAACCAGGCGATGATCGACACGACAGACCATGCGATCCCCAGGAAGAACAGCACGATGAAGTGCGGGATCAGGTAGAAGATACGAAGGGCCACCGAGAGTTTGTCGCGAGGGATGTCGGGAAAGGCCACCGCGAAGCTGACCGGGTAATCACCGTCACCAAAGGGTGGGTATTCGTCACGAAGCATCGCGGCATAGGCCATCGATTTCACGCGCCAGCGCATGTAGAAGTGCGCAAGATCCCACAGGCCCCGCGGATGCCGGTTGGCAAACAGGATTGCGAACCAGGCGATGATGGCGCAGACCCCGGCGACAGCCCCGATGACACCGCCACCGAGCCCGCCGGACCACCCGCCCAGGCCGTCATCGAAACCGAAGGAGCCGCCGATCGCGATCGCCGGCCCACCCACGAGCAGAAGATGCGGGATCGCAAGGATGATTCGGAACCCCACCGTGAGCCGGTTTCGCCCCGTGAGCTGCGGTTCGACATCGAACGTGACCGGGTATCCTGCCGCCATGTTGGTCATCTGTTCACCTCCCTGGTGAGGCGCAAGCGTACACGAAGGGCGGGAAGGCGGTGGCAACCCTCTGCATTCGTTCCCGGCCTTGCGTATCATCGAAGGCTCACCCCGTACCGTTGGAGGACCCATGACCGCGTTCCGTCCCGCCCGCATGAGGTTCGGCATCTTCCTCGCCCCCTTCCATCGCATCGGCGAGAACCCCACGCTTGCGCTCGAGCGCGATCTCGAACTCGTGGAACACCTCGACCGCATGAACTTCGACGAAGCGTGGATCGGCGAACACCACAGCGCCGGGTGGGAAACCATTGCCTCACCCGAACTCATGATCGCGGCCCTCGCCCGCAGCACGCGGACCATCCACCTGGGCACCGGCGTCAGCAGCCTCCCCTACCACCACCCTCTCATCCTGGCGGATCGCATGGTCCAGCTCGACCACATGACCCGCGGGCGCGCCATGTTCGGCGTTGGCCCCGGGGCACTCGCTTCCGACGCGACCATGCTCGGCATCGATCCGCTCACGCTCCGTGCCCGGATGGACGAGGCGCTGAGCGCCATCCTCCCCCTCCTCCAGGGCGAAGCTGTCACAATGAAGACCGATTGGTTCACGCTCAACAACGCGCGGCTCCAGCTGCCGTCCTTCTCCCATCCCCACCTGCCGGTCTTCGTCTCCAACATGTTTTCGCCGGCCGGGCCGACGGTGAGCGGAAAGTACGGCCTGGGCCTCATCTCCCTTGCGTCGTCTCAGGCGGGCGGCATGACCAGCGCGGCGGGTAACTGGGACATCGCCTCGGCCAGCGCCGAAAAGTCCGGCGCCCGCATCGACCGCTCCAACTGGCGGGTCATGCTCTCCATGCACCTCTCCGACACCAAACAGCAGGCCGAATACGACATCCGCGAACGCTGTGACTTCTTCTACAGCGACTACTTCGGCGGAACCATCGGCAACGGCCTGGCGCCCATCGCCAACTTCGACTCGCTCGTTTCGTCGGGGTCCATGATCTGCGGTACCCCGGACGACGCCATCGAAGCCATCGAACGCGTCATCGAACTGACGGGCGGCATCGGCGGCGTGCTCTTCCAGCATCACGAATTCACCACCTGGGAAAAGACGAAGCACAGCTACGAACTGTGGGGCCGCTACGTCGCGCCGCACTTCCAGAACCAGCTCCAGACGACCGTCGACAACCGCGACTGGGTGCGTGCAAACCGCGAAGTGGTGTTCGGTCAGAACCCTGCAGCCGTGGCGAAGGCGTTCGCCGACGCCGGCCAGCCTCTCCCCGAAGGCTACATGGCCCGGATGCAGCGCGGCCGCCAGTAGCCGCTGCGGCCGTCCGACGCTCCGCCGCGGCCGTGCCGAATCCCGTAGACTCGCTCCCAATTCTCCCGGAGTTGAGTCTGCATGTCCGCAACGAGAACGATCGATCTGAGAGCCGCGCTGGTGCTTGCCCTCGTCGTGATGGTGGCCAGTGTCGTGATCGCCGTGCCCCTGTCGGTAGCACTGGCCCGGGGCGGCCAGCCCGGTGCGCCACCCGCCCAACGTGCTGCCCTGGGCACGGCGTTCACGTACCAGGGACGGCTCGACTCCGCAGGTGCGCCGGCGAACGGGACGTATGACCTGAGGTTCGCCCTGTTCGAGGCGGACGCGGGCGGCGTCGCCCTTGCCTCGGTCGAAAAACCCGGCACGACGGTTACGGGCGGCCTCTTCTCGGTGCTGCTGGACTTCGGCATTTCGCCGTTCGAGACGGGGCAGGCGCGGTGGATCGAGGTCTCCGTGAAACAGGGCGCCGATCCCTACGCTCCTCTTGCGCCGCGCCACCCGCTCACAGCCGCTCCCTACGCCCTCCACGCCCTGACGGTGGGCCCCCACGACCACGCCGGCGAAAGCTGGGTTGGGCCGAGTACATACGGCCTCCAGACAAGCGGGCAACAGACCGGCCTGGTAGGCATTCAGGGAAACCCCGGCGGTTGGGGTTATCCACCGGCGGGGGTGTTCGGCGTATCAAGCAGCGGCTCCGGTGTCTACGGCCGGTCAACGACCGGCAACGGCGTGGAAGCGGTCACGGAAGGCCGCGGCCGTTTCGGCGCTGGAACCTACAGCGTGAGCATCGCCGACGGCTGCACCGCGGCGGATGTCTCGGAGAGCTGCCCGATAGGCGTCTTCGGCGGCGGATACGGAGATGCCGGCGTTGGAGTACTTGGCCAGGGATTTCAGGTGGGCATCCTTGGTGAGGCCCTCGCTGCAAACGCGGTTGGCGTCTCTGGCGATGGCGGTGCGTTCGGGAACGGGGTCGTTGGACGTTCGACTGCCTCGGGATATGCCGCCACGTATGGTGAAAACCCCAACGGTTCGGGTGTCTACGGAAGCGGGCCGTTCGGCGTGATTGGCCGGTCGGCCAGCGCGACCGGCGCGGGCGTCGATGGCCGCAATTCGGCAGGCAACGGCGTCTTCGGCCAGTCGAACACCGTCGGGTATGCCGGGGTCCACGGGCAGAGCTCGACCTGGAACGGTGTCTACGGTGAGGGGATTGGCGGCGCCACGGGTGTCGC
>CAYYSD010000102.1:0-11422 GCA_964474285.1 uncultured Anaerolineaceae bacterium
TGCCAGTGTGGCTATTTCGGCGATCCAGAGCGGGATTGCACATGTTCGCCGCAGATGGTTTCGCGCTATCAGCACCGCATCTCGGGGCCGCTGCTCGACCGCATCGACCTGTTCGTGGACGTGCCGCGCGTCCCCTATGAGAAGCTGGCGAATCTCGACAAGTCGGAGCCGTCCGCGGCTGTCGCGGGGCGGGTGGCAGAGGCGCGAACGGTGCAGGCGGCGCGCTTTGCGGGCATGGGTCCATCGATGCTACTGAACTCGGACATGGGGCCTTCCGAAGTGCGCGGCCACGCACAGGCTGTGCTGACCGAACCCGCGTCACGCCTGCTTCAAGTCGCGGTGAAGCAGCTCAACCTGTCTGCCCGCGCGTTCCACCGAATCTTGAAGGTGGCACGGACAGTCGCAGACCTCGGGCATTCGGACGTCATCGACTCGCCCCACATCGCCGAGGCTATCCAGTATCGCCAGCGCGGCGAGTGACGCTCACAGGGCTCCGGACAGCACCGCGATGCCGCCTGCCCATGCCCCGACGAGAATGGCGGCGAGGCCCGCCAGCAGCGGCAGCGCGAACCTGCGGCCACCGGTGGAGAAGGCTGCCACGAGCTTCGTCCCTGTGTTCGTCGTCAGACCGAGGAGGACCGCAAGCACGCCGTCATCGAGTTCGAGTTTGCCAGACCCGGCGAGCGAACCGGCCGCAGCGGCAGCCGCGTGTGCATCGGCGAACCCGGCCACACCGGCGGTCGCGAGCGTCGCGCGGGCGCCGAGCCACTCCTCGATCCCGGATGCGGCGAACGCCACGAGCGAAATCAGGGCCGCGAAGATCAAGGCGCCCCGGAGATCGAAGGCGCGCCGGGGTGGGAGCGGTTCGGAGCCATCAATGCGTCCTCGCAGCCTCCACATGGACACGGCGCCGAACAGCGCGGCCACCCCGCCGGCGATGGCGAGGGCCGGGGCGCTCTCGCGGAGCAGGGCAGGGCTGGTGGCGGCGAGGACGATGCCGAGCTGAATGATCGTCGCCATGTTGGAGAGCACCGCTCCTGCAACGGCAGCCGAACGCAGCTCGGGTTGCCGTTTGCTGAGCGCCCCCATCGAAGCGATAGTGGCCGAACTGGAGACAAACCCGCCCGCGAGGCCGGTCACGGGAAGGCCAAAGCGCGGGCCAAGCAGCCGCAGGGCGAGGTACCCGCTGCCGCCGACGGCCATGACCAGCACGACGAGCCGCCAGACCTTGTGGGGGTTCAGCCCTCCCCACGGCCCCAGCGAGTCGTTCGGGAGCAACGGGAAGACCACGAGAACCGCCGCGGTGAAGAGCAAGAGGTCCGATAATTCTTGTTCGGACATGAGGTCGCGCACGAGGCGATGAAGGCTCTCGCGCGCCGCGAGCAGAATCGCGACGACCACGCCGAAACCGGCCGCGAGCGCCGGTTCGTGCTGGGCAAGCGCACCGAGGACGAAGGTCGTCATGAGCGCGACTTCGGACGTGAGACCCGGGTCGGTGCGGGCCGACATCGCGTAGGAGACGACGGTCAACGCGGCGACAAAGATGGCGCCGGCCACGACGAGCGCGGTGTTGTCCGAGACCATCACAAGGCCGCCGAGGAGTCCGGCCAGGGCGAAGGTGCGCACGCCGGCAGACCCGCGACCGGGCCCCCAGCCCTTTCGCCGTTCGCGCTCCAGTCCGATGAGGAGGCCGATGCCGAGGGCGATGCCCAGGCGCCAGGCAATCTCGTTGGTTTCCACGCGAATCCGTCCTGAAACGCGCAGCGGCGCGGCACGCCGCATCATCGCACAGGGAGGCCCGGGCGGCCGCCCGAGTCAGTCCATCGGAACCTGCACCACCTGGTTCGACTGGAAGAAGTAGTGCTCGCCGTGAACGAGGCCGTTCGCCAGCGTCTGGAAGTTGTCGGGGAAGCCTCGGAACCAGAACTGGAACAGCTGGATCGAGTTCTCCCAGCGGAAGACGGCGCTAACCGCCGCAGGAAGCCCGGGCGGCGCCGGGTCGTCCATTTGCGCGAGCGAAACCGCACTCCCGGACCAGATCCGCCCGGTCGCCCCGACGCTGGTGGGGAACGAACCGCCCGGGCCGGGAACGCTGTACAGGGTCCCGTTTGGCACGGTGACGATTGTGCCGCCCGGCGACTGGAAGAAGTAGAAACCGCCGGTTTCGAGCCCGTCGGTGAGGGTCTGGAACCCGAGCGGGAAGCCGCGGAACCAGAAGTCGAAACGCTGGTCGGCGTTATTCCACCCAAAGAGGGCCGTCACCGCGGTGAACGCCCGCCCGGGCGCGATCAAGCCGGGGAATGTGTCGAGGCTCGCGAGCGGGACAGGGTCGCCGGTCCAGAGGTGCCCGGTGGCGCCGGCAACCAGGTCGAATTGCGTGTCGCTGACGACTGCGACGGCGGTGGAGAACTCGGACGTGTTCCCGGCGGCGTCGGTAGCCGTGGCAGTCACGAACGGGCCTGTTACCGCTCCCGCATAGGCCCAGGCGCCGGAGCCGTCGGCCTGGACCGAGGCATGGTAGACGCGGCCTTCGTCGACGCTGTCGGAGAAGATTTCGATGACACAGTTCGCGCAGGCGGTCCCGGCGATCGGACCGGTGGCGGTGATGGCCGGCGGCGCGAGTTCGGTATTCCCACCGTCGAGCGTCTCGATGCCCTTGCCCCCGTTGCTATGGATGCTGTTCCGGCGAACCGTGTGCCTGACCGCGTTCAGACCCTCCACTCGCACGCCGTCGCCGAAGTTGAAGGCGATGACGTTGCCTTCGCCTTCCTGCGTTCCGCCGGCCATGCTGTCCGTGGCATTCATGAAGATGCGGATGCCGTGGTTGTTCGGTTCGCCGCTGCTGCCGTTGCCGAGCGGTGAAACCCCATCGGCCTGCACGCCGATGCCGTTCCCCGCAATGGTGACACCGCTCGATGCGCCCTGGATGCGCACGCCGTTCGCCTTGTTGCCCGAGATGAGGTTGCCTTCGCCGTTCCCGCTGCCGCCAATGGCCGTGTTGTTGGCGTCGGTGCGAACACCGTCGAGATCGTTCGGGATGGCGAACGTGCCAGTGACGTCGGTGCCGATGAAGTTGCCCCGGACCACACCGTTCGCCGCCATCCCGTTGAACTCCACACCGTTGGCGACGTTCCCGGAGATGAGGTTCCCGGACTCGGAAAACAGCGTTCTCGTCACCGTGAAGATCGGGTTGCCCCCGCCCACGATCGTCTGGGGGGCGTCTTCCGCGACGATGCCGCCGTCCCCGTTGCCAAGGTCAACCGACCCCGTGACGTCTGTTCCGATGTAGTTGCCCCGAATCGCGTTTCCGGAGGTCGTCATGCCAAAGAGGTAGACCCCGCGCCCGGTGTTGCTGGAGATGATGTTGCGCGCGCCCGCGCTTACGCCACCGATAAGGTTGTTGCTGGCGCCATCGAACAGGTGCACGCCGTGGCTGCCGTTCGCCAGCGCAGCGGTGCCGGTCGCGTTGGTGCCGATGTAGTTGCCCGCGACGACATTGCCCGTCGCGCCGGCACCTTCGATCCGCACCCCCCGGCCAGTGTTCCCTGAGATCAGGTTTCCCGCGCCCGGTGTCACTCCGCCAACGCTGTTGGTCGCGGATCCGTCGATGTAGACCCCTTCGAACCCGTTCGGAAGAGCTGCTGTCCCGGAAGCATTGGCGCCGATGACGTTCGCCTCAATGATGCTCTGACTGGTGCCGCTGGCGAGGTAGACGCCGGAGTAGGCATTCCCGGAGATGACGTTGCCCGCCCCGGGGGCGCCGATTTGCACGCGGCTCAAGGAACCGTCCACGACGACGCCTTCATAGGTGTTCGGAACTGCCAGGTTCCCGGCGCTATCGGTCCCGATCTTGTTGCCGAGGAGGGCCGCGGGGGCCGCGTCGGCCAGGTACACGCCGTAACCGGCATTGCCAGAGATGACGTTGCCTTCACCCGGCGCGAGTCCGCCGATCGTGGTGTTGGCCGCCGCATCGACCCAGACGCCCGCGTCCGCGCCGTTGCCATTCGGCAGGGCCGCCGCTGCTGACGCGTTCACGCCGATGTAGTTGCCGGTGATCGTGCTCCCTGTCGCTGTGGCCGCCAGGAAAACTCCGTGCTCCCCGTTGCCCGAGATGATGTTGCGGTCGGCTTCGGCTGAGCCGCCGATCACGGTTCCAGGCCCTTCAGTGACGATGCCGTGGAGCACGTTGCCCGCTGCGGCGGTCCCGAGGCCGTTGGTTCCGATGCGGTTGCCGGCGATCAGGTTGCCGCCACTATTCGCCCGAATGTCGATCCCGCTCTGCAGGTTCCCGGAAATGGTATTGGCACGAATCGTCGAACCCGACGCGCCGCCGAGGGAGGGGTTCAGCAGGATTCCGCTTCCGCCATTGGGTCGCGCGACACTCGCGCCCCCGGCATCAAGGCCGATGATGTTGCCGGCGATCGCCGCTCCGCCCGCTGTCGAGGCGATGCCGTTCAGCCCGTTGCCCGAAATCGTGTTGCCTTCGCCGGCGCCAGGCCCGCCGATGGTGATGGGGCTGCCGAATGTGGTGATCAGAATGCCGTTCTGGACGTTTGGAACCGCAGCGGCACCTGTGGCATTGAGACCAACGATGTTGCCGCGCACCGTGACCCCGGTCGCGTCGATGGAGATCCCCTGGCCGCCGTTGCCCGAAACCACGTTGCCGGTGCCGGCGCCGCCGATGGTCGAGGTGGATCCGAACAGGGTGGCGATCCGAATCCCGTGACTGGTGTTCGGCAGCGCAGTCGCGCCGTTGGGCGCCAGGCCAACGTAGTTCTTGAGAACCTGGCAGCCCGTTCCACCCAACAGGTCGAGCCCGATCCCGGTGTTCCCGGAGATGATGTTCCGCGCCGCAGTCGAACTGCCGCCGATCGTGCAGTTCGAGCCCTGCACCTGGATTCCACCACCGGCGTTGAACAGGCCCGCCGCCCCGAGATGGTTGGTGCCGATGTAGTTGCCCTGGACCGTGACGCCGGGCGCGGTAACGAGCAGTCCGGTGCCGCCGTTGCCGGCGATCACGTTGCCATCGCCGAAGGCCGTACCGCCGACGGTGTCGCCCGGCGAATTGCCGGAGACGCGCACACCTTCGCCTCCGTTGGGCAATCGTGCTCCCACGGCCGAATTGAGCCCGATAACGTTGCCCCGGACCGAATTACTGGCCGATTCATTGACGTAGACGCCCACCCCGGTGTTCCCGGAAATGAGATTGCAGGGGCCGCTGCAATACCCGCCCGGCGCCGTTCCCCCGACCACGTTTCCCGAAGGACCCCCGGTGATGAGCACGCCATTGCTGTTCGGGATGGCGATGACGCCGTTCGTGCCGATGTAGTTTCCCGACACAACATTCCCCGTGGCGGCGGCGCCGGAAATGGTGACGCCGTTCCCGAGGTTCCCCGCGATGATGTTGGTCGACGCCGCAGAGGTCCCGCCCACCTGGTTCCCTGCACGACTGATCGACACGCCACTCCCCCAGTTCGGACGCTCACTGGTGCCCCCCGGGTTGGTACCGATGCGATTGGCACTGATGACATTCCCGGTGCTCTGCTGCAGCTGGATTGGCGGGAACGGCACGACCCGTTCGATCAAGACTCCGGACCCGCGATTCGCCGAGATGACGTTGCGGCCACCCCCGAAGGACGGCCCGATCAGGTTATTGTTCGAGCCATTGATGCGGATGCCATTCTCCAGGTTGCCCAGGTCGGTGCCGGCAGTGTCGACGCCAATGAAGCAGTTGGAGACAACGTTGCCGCCGGTTGCGCTGAACTCCACACCGTTCTGACCAAACCGGACGATGATGAGCGAAAGGAGCCAGACACCCGTCCCCTCGGCCGAGCCGCCGGCATTCGCGCGGATGCCGTCGTAGTCGCCCTGCCCGCCGTCGAACTTGATGAGAGGCGTGCCGTCGCCCAGGTCGTGCGAGCGGCCGTCGATGATGAGCGGCTCGGTGATGGTCGGCAGGGCACTGGCGATATTGAACGTCCGGACCGCGGTGCCGCTGAAGTTGAACGTGATGGTGTCGATGTTCGGCTGATTGTTGTTCGCGTTCGCGAGCATGATCGCCTCGCGGAGCGTGCACGTGCTGTCGCCGCAATCGCCGTCGCCGGTGGCATCGGAGGTGGTGTTGACGACGAACGTTTCTGCCGCATTCGCCGGGAGCGCCGGCAGCAAAGCCACGAGCGCCAGCAGCGCGAAGGCCACGCCCTGAACGACCAACCAGCAGGTCCCCGAACGGCGAAAAGACAACGTGGCCATGCCACACCACCTTTACCGCCGCACGATAGACCTCCTCTTGCTCCGTCGTCGAGATCGAAATCCGGCGAAGCATCGCGGTGGCGCGCCTCGCAATTCCCTCTCGACCCTTCTCCTGTCACCGTGCATCCTCTCGCAGTGGCAGGCGTGCCTGCCTGAACACTGTGGAGGAAGGCATGGCAGAGCCAACGCAGCGCTTCGTCAAATCCCAACGCATCCGCATCTCCGTCTGGGAGTGGGGGAACGAATCAGCCCCGGCGCTGGTGTTGGTGCACGGCGGCAAAGACCATGCCCGCTCCTGGGACCGCATCGGGGAAGAGTTCCGGCACGACTACCACGTGGTCGCCCCGGACCTGCGCGGACACGGCGACTCGGGGCACACCCCCGGCGGCCACTACGGGTTGCCCGACAACGCCATCGACGTCGTCCGCGTGATTGAGACGGCCGGAGCTCCCGCGAGGGTCATCGCGCACTCCTATGGCGGCGCAGTGAGCATGGTCGCTGCCGGCACCTACCCGGAGCTCTTTCATTCGATGGCCGTGCTCGAAGGGACCCACTCCCTCAACCCGTGGGACGAAGAGCGTGTCGGGCCCGGCTGGATCCGGCGCTGGGGCGACCGTGTCCGGGGTTTCGAAACCGACGAACCGCGCGTGTACCCCGACATCGAGACCGCCATCGCACGCATGCGGGAAGCGAACCCACGCCTGCCGGATGACGTCTTCCCCGGCCTGGCCACCTACGCCACGAAGCCCGTGGATGGCGGGTTCGTCTGGAAGTACGACCACTGGATGGACGCGCGCACATCAATGGAGATCCGCCGCAGCGAACTCCCGGCGTTCTGGGAGGCGATCACCTGCCCCGTGTTGCACGTGGTCGGGGGCGAATCCCCCTCGCGCCGCCGCCAGCACCCGGACGCGGCGCAGCACTTCCGAAATTCGCGCACGGTCGAAATCCCCGGCGCCGGCCACTGGATCCACCACGACCAGAAAGATGCGCTCGTCCGGGAAGTCAAGGCCTTCTTCGCCGCGCACCCCTGACCGCTTCACGCGCTCTCGGGTTCGGGCTAAGCTGCGGCCATTCGCATCGTCTGCTGGAGGCCCGACCGTGACCGACCTGCCCGTCCGCGCCCATCTCATCACCGGCGGCTTCCCGCCCGGCAAGCCCGCGGGCCACGACCACGACTACGCCCGTATTCGCATCCTCGAAATGTTCGAACAGCGCGGGCTTCGCTGCAGCGTCGCGAACGACTTCGTGGATATGGAACGCTGGCTGCCGATCAGCCGCCTGCTCATCACCTACGTCGCCGGGCCATTCATGGACGACCGCCAGGCCGCCTACGTCCAGGAGTGGATGGAGGCTGGCGGCCGCTGGCTCGGTCTCCACGGCACCAGCGGCGGCAAGGCAGCACGGGTCGAGGGGACACGGCGCCGGGTGATGGTCAAGACGCAGCATCACGCTGCGCTCGGCGGCTTCTTCATCAACCACCCGCCGGTACGGCGCTTCAACGTGGACCTGGCGGACAGCAGCCATCCGCTCACAGCCGGCCTGCCGCAGCAGTTCGAGACGATCGACGAGCCCTACATGATCGAAGTGTTGGAGCCCGAGAAGTCCCGCATCCTCCTCACGGCCGAGCTCGGGCCCGACCCGTCGCCGGACAACTTCGGCTTCATCTACGAAAAGGACACGGCGCTCATGGCCGATGGCAAGACGCGCGTCATCGCCTACACGCGCGACCACGGCGAGGGCGGTGTCACCTACGTGGCCCTCGGGCACGCGCACACGCCGGACACGAACAGCCAGCCCTACGTCGACCAGAGCGTCAGCCCGGACGGCAAGACTCCGCCGGTCCTGCGGACGACCTGGGAGACGCCCGCGTTCAGACAGTTGCTCTCGAACTCCATCGAGTGGGGCCTGGGGACGCCTTCCTGAGCCAGGCGAGCACACGTATCCGCACGGCCACCCCGGACGACGCGACGGCACTCGCGGCCGTGCACATCGCCAGCTGGCGGGCGGCGTACCGAGACTTGATGCCGGCGCATTTCCTGCAGGGGCTTTCGGAACCAGCCGAGGCGGCGCGCTTCGAACGCGGGTTGCGACGGGATGCCCTGCGCGGCCGCGAGACGTTCGTTTCGCTCGACGAACCCGCCGGGCTCACCGGCTATTGCACGGTCGGGCCTGACATTGAGGACCCCGCCCGGGGGCTCGTCTTCATGCTCTACGTGCTCGAGGCGGAATGGGGCGACGGCTCCGGCGTTGCCCTCCTCGACGCGGGCGCGAGCACCTGGCGCGGCAATCCTTTCGCGAAGCACGCCTCTGGGTGCTCGAAGGGAACGCCCGAGCGCGGCGGTTCTATGAACGCGAAGGCTGGCTGCACGACGGCGCCACCGGCGACGACGACTACGGAGGCGTTCGACTGCGGACTCTTCGTTATGTCCGGAGACTGGCCCCGATCTGCTAAGCGTGCGCCCCCACAAAGGATGCGCTGGTACACTCGCCGGGGTGGACATACGCCTCGCAGCCGCAATCGCCGCCGGAAAAGGCGCGGGTCTCGCCAGCCGGCATCTCAAGCGTGGCGGGGGCACGGCCCTCCCTGGGCTGGTGGCGCTGCGCATCGACCCGCGGCTCGTGTCGAAGCTCGGTCGCCAGCTCTCGGCGGGATCAGTCCTCGTCACCGGCACGAACGGCAAGACGACCACGAGCCGGATGCTCGCCTCGATCCTCGACGCCGCGGGCGAACCGCATCTGCACAACCGCGAAGGCTCGAACCTCGTGCGCGGCTTCGCGAGCACGCTGCTGGAGCATTCGCACACGGCCGGTCGCCTCTCCGCCGCGCCCGGGACGCTCGGCCTCTTCGAAGCGGACGAGGCGACAATGCCCGCCGCCGCAGCCGCATTTGCACCGCGCGCGATGGCCTTCACGAACCTCTTCCGCGACCAGCTCGACCGCTACGGCGAGGTGGACACCGTTGCCGCGCTCTGGCGGGAGGCGCTGGCCGCCGCGCCGCAGACAGCCACCCTCGTCCTGAACGCTGATGACCCCTCGGTCGCCGAGCTGGCAACGGATTGGCCGGGCTCCGTCCACTGGTTCGGGCTCGACGACCCGGCCTTCGCCACGACCGAAAAAGGGGCCTTCGATGCGCGCTGGTGCCGCGCGTGCGGCGGCACCTATGCCTACGCCGAGCGCTACTTCGCCCACGTGGGCACCTGGAGATGCTCCGGGTGCGAACGGCGCCGGCCCGAGCCCGACACGTTCGCGGCCAGCGTCGAGCTTGAATTCGACCGGGCCAGCTTCGACCTCAACGAGGCGGGCCGCATCCAGATGCCGCTGAGCGGGCTCTACAACGTCTACAACGCGCTCGCTGCGGCCGGGCTGGCACGTGTCCTGGGGCTGCCCGGGGAAGCCATCGCGCGCGGATTGAGCGGCGTCCGTGCCGCCTTCGGGCGACAGGAAGTGATAACGCACCGGGGCCGCCGCCTTCGCCTGTTCCTCTGCAAGAACCCGGCCGGCGCGAATGAGGTCATCCGCCTGTTGTCGGCGACTGCCCGGCCGGAGGCGCCGCTCTCGGTCGCTGTGCTGCTCAGCGACCGCTTCGCCGACGGCCAGGATGTGAGCTGGATCTGGGACGTCGATTACGAACCGCTCGGGCCGCTCGTCGCGAAGTGCTGGGCGGGCGGCCTGCGGGCTGAGGACATGGCCCTGCGGCTGCGGTATGCCGGGTGGCCCGCGCCGGCCGCCGTCCAAGGCCAGCCGGCGCCGCTCCTCAGCGCCATCGCCCGCGACACACCGGATGGCGGCGAAGTGGCCGTGATCGCGACCTACACATCTATGCTCGACCTGCGTTCGACCCTCGGTCGCGGTGTCGGCGACGAAGGAGACGCCCATGCCTGAGATGACCCTGCGCGTGGCCCACCTCTACCCGGACGTGATGAACATCTATGGCGATCGCGGCAACGTCATCGCACTGCGCTACCGCTGCGAAGCGCGCGGCATCGGCTTCGAACTTGTGGAGGTCAACACCGGAGATCCCTTCGACCCTGCGTCGGTGGACCTCGTGCTCATCGGCGGCGGCCAGGACCGGGAGCAGCGGCGCATCGCGGATGACCTGGCGAGCAAAGGCCCCGCGTTGCGCACGGCCATCGACGACGGGCTGCCCGCGCTGGCCGTGTGTGGCGGCTTCCAGATGTTCGGCCACCGGTACGTCGACCACCAGGGCGGCATCATCCCCGGTATCGGCGTGTTCGACCTGGAGACGCGCCACCCGGGGCCCCGCGCGGACCGTTGCATCGGCGATGTTGTCCTCGAAACGGAGTTCGGCGACATCGTCGGTTTCGAGAACCACGGCGGGCGCACCTATCTCGCGCCGGGACAGGATGCGTTCGGGACGGTCCGCCGCGGTTTCGGCAACAACGCGGAGGACGGGCGCGAAGGCGCGCGCCATGTGAACGCCATCGGCACCTATCTCCACGGAAGCCTGCTCCCGAAGAACCCGCGGCTGGCCGACGAGCTCATCCGCCAGGCCCTGGAACGCCGCTATGGCCGCCCTGTCGAACTCGCGCCACTCCCGGGCGAAGCCGAGGGCGCAGCGCATGACTCCGCCGTGCGCGTGGCGGAATCGCGCAGCCGTGCAGGGCGCGTACAGGCGAGAGGCGACCGCGGTTGACAGCCTTGTTGTGGCTGATCATGATCGGCACATGCGAGCCCGGCGTGCGCCCCAGGCGCACGGATCATTGGGACAGCCAGCATTTCCAGATCAAGAACGATTGCCGCCTCCATTCCTTGCGGCCCCTCAAAGGAGAACCACCGCGTGACAACTGCTGAACGACCGCGAACCCTGGGTGAACTTCGAGCATCCGGGTATCGCGTGCTCCCCGTCCGCGAGGAGATGCGGAAGAACCTCATCGCCAAGATCCGCACAGGGGAAGACCTCTTCCCCGGGGTCTTCGGGTACGAAGAAACCGTCATCCCGCATATCGTGAACGCCATCCTCGCCGGCCAGGACATCATCTTCCTGGGCGAACGCGGGCAGGCAAAGTCGCGCATCATCCGTTCCCTCATTTCGCTCCTGGACGATGAGACGCCGGTGCTCCACGGCTGCGAAATCCCCGAGGACCCCTACGAGCCCATCACCCGCGCCGGCCGCGACATCATCGAGGCAGAAGGCGATAACGCCCGC
>CAYYSD010000103.1:0-11321 GCA_964474285.1 uncultured Anaerolineaceae bacterium
CGTAATGTTCAGGTTCGGGGGCGCCGCGAACGCGACGGTCTTCAGTGTCCCATCCGGCAGGTATTCGAAGAGCGTGCGATTGCTGTCGGCGATGATCAGCGCGGGCCCACCGGCTTCGTTGACCTCGGTGTAGGCAATCGCGATGGGACGGCCGCGGCGCCCTTCCTTGTTCTCCGTGAACAGCGCCTTCGCTTCGCCCGTCGTCAGCGACACGCCGATGACCTGTGGCGAAGCCGAATCGAGGATGAACGCGTGCGTGCTGTTGACGGCAATCTGGGCCGCTGCCACGGGGCGTTCACCGAACTGTTCGAGCCGCGCCACCGTCTGCACCGATGCCGGCGTGTGCACTGCGTCCATGGCTTCGAGCGCCGCCGCCACTTCGGCGACCAGCTGGTCTGCTTCGGGGCCTGCCTGCGGCAGGTCGCGCGCTTCGAGGAGCAATGCGTGCGCTTCGGTATAGGCTGCCCGGCGTTGTGCTGGATCCTGCTGGACGCGCGCTGTCGTCAGTTCCTTTTGCGCACCCTGGATGAGCGAGGCATAGCGCGCGTTCGTGTCCTGTTCCAGCAGCCGCGGGATGACCAGGTAGCCCACCACGGCGAGGAGGATGCTGATGCCCGCCAACACAACCACCCACGTCGGGGGGTTCTGGCCGCCGGTGGTCGTGCGACGGGCGCCGCCGTTGTTGGCTTTCCAGCGCCCGCCCATGTTCGAACGCACGCGCACGAGCGACCCACCAGCCGCGATCGTGGCCGCGTTTTCGCCGGCGATTGTCTCGCTCACCGGGCTCCCGTAGGCGTTCTGCGAACGGCTGCGCTCTTCGGCCGCCATCACGTGCACGAGGGGAGCATCCTCGTATTCGATGGCCGGCAGGGCCGGCGCCGCTTCCCCACCATTCAGGCCGCGCGAAAAGCTTTCGCGGCGGATGTGCTTGCGCCTGGGCTCGGGTGTCAGGTCCTGCGCGGGCGGGGGCGGCGTCCGCCAGGTTGGCCGCGCCGTATGGACCGTCGCCGCCGGCATGCTGACCACGAAGTTCGATTCGTTGAGCGCGCGCGCCGCGTTCGCGCTCGCACGCCGTTCGGCCGCCAGCCGCAAGATTGAATCGTCGCCGGAGGCCCTGCGGAGCGGCTCAACGAAGTCCTGGGCCAGGACCGGGACGGCGACGTGGATCGGTTCGCGAGGGGCGACGGCCTCGATCTGCCGCCGCGCATATTCGACCGCCACTTCGGCGTCCTCATCATCGATGAACAGGCTCGGCTGATAGATGGAGTCTTCCTGCTGGGCCGGGGGCTCGTTGTCTTCGTACTCCGATTCGTCGGCCCCGATGACGTACTGGCTGTCGTCCGATGCGATCGCGGGAGCGGGCTTGCTGGCCGGGCGGGCCGCCGCCTGGCCCGTGACGAGCAGCACGGTCAGGTTGCGAAGCTGCTGCAGCCTGGCATAGAGCTCCGGCAGGATGCTTCCCGCTGGCAGGGCGAGGATGCCGCTGATGAGTTCGTCATCCAGCGCGGCCGCTGCCGCCGTGCTCACGAGGAGGACGCGATCTCCCGGCAGAAACTGGATCCGCGAAAGCTGCGGTTCGACACCGCGCTTCGCGCCGATCGCGTCGGCGTGGTCACCTTCGGCCGAATAGCTCTGGATTTCGCCGCCCGAAAGGTGGAACGCAATCGAGGGCCCGGCCTGCGCGATGACCGCCTGCGTGCCGCGACGCGCAAAGGCGCTGATGCCAAGGCTCACCCGGTGCTGGGCGATACTGCGTGCGTTCCAATCGAGCAGGTTGCGTTCTGCTTCGGCGAAGGTGCGGCGCAGCGAACCGGTGAGGCTGATATCGAAGGAGGCCCATGCCTGCCCGACCGCGGAAACCACGTGGCCCGCGAATGCCTCGCCGGCCGGCGTCGTGCCTTCGGCCACGATGTAGAGCTCTGCTCGGTCGTCGACGGGCCCCCGGCCGTGGAAAACCCCGGCGTTGGGACCCCGGTCAACCGGTTCGTGATCGACTATCGCGAACTGGCCAACCTGGAGTGGTTCGGTCAAGCGGGACCGTCCTTTTACTCTCAGATAGGCACGGGGAAACGCGAATTCCGGCGCCTACCCCCTCAATCGGAGGAAGCTCCCCGCCTCGGAGCCGGAAGCAAGAACTATACACCCCGCACGACCAGTGGAACACCTGTGCTCTTCAACGAAAGTCGGGGAAGTCCCGCATGTTTTGCCGAGAGTGGCGGCCAGCTCTCGTGCGCCTCGCCCACCGGATTGTCCTGTCAGAATCACCGGATCGCTCCCGCGCCGCGGACACGGTAGGACTTCATCTGGGCGCTGTAGTGGTCGAGCACGTGGAAATCGAGTTCGCGGCCGTCCTCCATGAGCAGCGTCAGTAGCTCCGGCAGCGCCGGGATGACACCGTCGACGAAGGTGATCGTGCCAATCAGCGATTGCGCTCCAGGTTGGTCGGGCCTCGAAGGCTCGCCCTCGCCGGCCACGTCGAACTCCTGGCGGTGTTCCAGTTGGTAGAACACGCGCGCGACCGAGATCGGCCCCTCCACCACCTCACCCGCTCCCCGGTACATCGCCACTCGCCGCATCACCGTCGCCATGAGGCGAATCATGTCACACTTGAGAGCCGGCTGTGAGCCGGGTGTAGGCCTCCCGCGCCAGCGCCTCGGGATCGCCGGGTTCGCGTTCCACACCCGGCGAGAGGAACACATACGTCACCCGCCGCACCTTCAGGCCGGTGGCCCGTTCGAGGCCGAGGACGTAGAGCCCGGCCTGCAGCCGGTAGTGTTCGAGGCGCCCGTCCACCTCGTGCGCGGCGATCCCGTCCGTCTTCCAGTCGATGATTTCCAGCCCGTCACCCGTATCCACCAGCAGGTCCACGAAGCCTTCGACCAGCGTCCCGTCGAAGTCCACCGCGAACGGCGCCTCCCGCAGCGTGCGCCGCGCCGCCCTGGCGCGGGACATCGCCGAGGATGCCAACGCACGTGCAGCCAGGCGCGCCACCTCCGCCTCGCGGCCGGGGATGGCCTCCGCCACCGCCTGTGCACGGGCAAACGCGGCGATATCCGCATCCGTCGCATTCAGCGGCACCGACTGGACCACCGCGTGAACCGCCCGTCCCAGGCGAGTGCTGCCCCGGCCGCGGGCCCAGGGTTCGGTGTCGTCCTCGCGGCCTTCTTTGGCTGCGAGGGCTGTGGCGCTGGTGACGCGCTGCCGCCTGGCCGCAGCGACGAGCCCCGCACGCGCTTCCTCCGGCGTCACCCCACCTGTTTCGCCCGGCAGGTCAACAGTCAGTCCTTCGAACTGTGGTCGGGACGTTTCCGCGGTCCCCGGCCGGGGGACCAGGGTCACGGCACGTTCGCGCGCGCCGGCCTCTTCCAGCCGCTGGGCAGAGGATCGGTTGCCCTTCGCGCTGCGAAACAGCGACACCACCAGGTGGTCGCGCGCACGCGTCGCGGCGACGTAGAGCAGGCGGACGGATTCCGCTTCGGCGTGCCTTCTCTCCCGTTCGATGACGCCTTCCACGCCGCCGGTGCGAAACTGCCGGGCGACTGGACCAACGCAGACGGCGAGCGTGCGATCCTGGGAGTCGATGGCGTAGGTCGGGGACGCCACGTTTCGCGGGTTGGACCCGAAGCCCGCCATCAGAACGACGGGGAACTCCAGGCCCTTGGCGCCGTGCACGGTGAGGATGCGGACCGCGTCTTCGTCCGAATCGAGCATTGAGCCTTCGTGATCCACCAGCGGCCGCGAGCCCCGCTCTTCGAGCCAGTCCACGAACGCCCGCAGCGGCTGCGGCTGGTCCGCCACGAACGCGCGCGCCTGCTCGACGACGAAGCGCGCCCGCCGAAACGCGTCGCGGCCGGCGTTGTCGAGGATTGCGGAAGCAACGATGCCGGTCTCCGCCAGCACCGACTGCACGAGCGTTGCCAGCGAAGTTTCGTGCCGGGTCTCGTGGAAGCGTCGCAGGCGGCCGAGCGCATCGGCGACGGGCCCCGGCGGGTGCGAACGAGCCTCGTAGTTGAACGTCCCGCGGGCGAGCTTATGACGAGCCAGGTCCGCATCGGAACACGCGAACGCGGCGCTGCGCAGAGCACCCACAATTGCGACCGCGTCGCCGGGGTCGTCGATAGCACCCAGGATGTTGATGAGGTCGCGGACCTCCTGCGTCTGGAACACAAGGCTGCCGCTTTCCACACGATAAGGTATGGCCGCACCCTCCAGCGCCCGTTCGATATCCGGCAGCACGGTGCGGGCGGGGATGAGGATGGCGATATCGCCGAATCGCGCCGGCCGGGAGTGGCCGGTGTCCCGTTCGAAGACCTTCCAGCCGGTCTCCACCACTTCACGGCAGGCAGCCGCGACGGCGAGCGACTCCTGGAGCCGCACCCTGGCCGCTTTCTCGTCGACAACCTCGCCGATGATGGCGACGTGCGGACCGGCGTCGTCCCCTCCCGATTCGCGCACGGCCGTAAGCGCCGCGTACTCGGGCGCCACGGAGGAGTCCCCTCCCGCCGGAAACATCCGGGCGAAGACGTTGTTCACCCAGGCGACGATCGCTGGCGTCGCACGCCGCGAAGAAGCGAGCTCTACATGCCCGGCGGCGCCCGCAAGGGCCTCCCGCCCAGCGCTGTAGATCGCCATGTCGGCGTTGCGAAAGCGGTAGATCGACTGCTTGGGGTCGCCGACGAGGAAAAGGCGCCCGGGTTCGAACATCCCGTCGCTCCCGGTGGCGAACGCCCGGGCGATTTCAAACTGCCACGGGTCGGTGTCCTGGAACTCGTCGATGAGGAACGCGTGGTAACGCTCCCGCACCTGCTGGCGCACCTCCTCGTTCTTCGTCACGAGGTCGCGGGCGATGCTGATCAGGTCGTCGAACGTCAGTGCTCCCTCCCGGCAACGGGCCTCCCTGTCCTTCACGACAAAGCCCGCGACGAGCGGCAGGAGGCCGCGCAGCGCGTCATCGCGCAGGTCGGCCTGAAGATCGACGAGGAGGCATTCGATCTCGGCCCCTCGCGCGCGCACCGTTCCGATTTCGCGGCCCCAGGCTTTCTGGTTGCCGAGCTTGCCCCAGCTCTTGCCGGCCACCGGCGCCAAAACCGCCTCCCGCTCCGGGTCGTTGATCGACCCGAGGAGGTCCAGGAGGTCGCGCAGCGCGCGCAGCGAAATCGCAAGCCTGTCGTCATCCGCTCGCTGGTCGATGCCGAAGTTCACGATTTCGTCCCGCAGCGCGGCAAAGTCCGGCCAGCGGACGCGCCCGGGAGGCTCGACCTCAAGCGCCAGGGCGGCGTGGTCGGGCCGCTGCCACAGTTCGAACGCCAGCGTCTCGATATCCGCCGGCAGCATCCCCAGGCGCAGGCAGCGCGCCACGGCTTCACGTGAGTCTGCGTCCTCTCCGGCCCGCTCGAGATGGTCGCGCCATCGCTGCTGGAAACGTCGCGTTGCGGGCACATCGTTGATGACCTTGCAGTCGGGGTCGACTCCCCCATGGGCGGCGAACGCGCGCACGAGCCCGGCGGCGAAGGCGTGGATGGTCGAGATAGGCGCCGCGTCGAGCGCGTTGAGGGCTGCGGCGAAATGGCCACCCGGGTCGCCCTCGGCTCGCACCCGTTCCAGCCCGGAGCGCGTCCGCTCCTTGAGTTCGGCAGCAGCCTTCTCGGTGAAAGTGACTGCAACGATTTCCGTGATCGGGTGGCCGGCGCGAACCAGCGCCACGAGCCGATCGACCAGCGCCTGCGTCTTGCCCGTGCCCGCGCCGGCCTCCACGAACAGGTTCTCGTTGAGGGACGTGCGAATACGTTCGAAGGAGTCCGTCATGGGGCGCCCCTCGCCACGAACTCGACGTTTGCCCACGGCGCAAGCGTCTCGTGGTCCGCGCGCCTGGCGAAGTCGGCGCCCCGCTTCCGGCCGCAGATGCGGTCGTAATCGCAGAAGTGGCAATTCGTGAAGCCGCCGAACTGGTTCTCGTCGCCGGGCACCGCCGGGAACGAACCCTGCGTCACGCCCGCGTCGATCGCCCGCACGATGCGATCGAGCAGAGCCGCGTTGGCTGGCGTGTGCTCGTAGCTGCGCTGCGCGAAATCGCCCCGTTGCGTGATGAACCAGTAGCTCCCACGGACTTCCAGGCCTTCGCGCTGGGCGAGCGCACTGGCGTAGATCCCGAGCTGAAGCTGCTGCGCGCCATTGAAGGGGTCGCCGGGAGTCTCTTTGTAGGAATCCGCCCTGCCCGTCTTATAGTCGACGACCCACGCCGAGCGGCCATCCGTCGAGTGGTCCACGCGGTCGGCCGAACCGCGGAACTGCCGCCCGCCAATGGCGACACCCTCGAACTGCCATTCGAACGCCCAGGGAACCGAGCTGCGGCTGGCACGTTCCTGCGTGTCCTCGCGGAGGAATCGCTGGAGGTCCGCCCGCAGCGTCGCCAGTTGGTGCGCGTGGAAGATAGGGAGGCCCGCCAGCCCACGACGCTGCGCCGCCTCCATTTCGGCGTCGAGGATCTGGAGCAGCCGCGCTTCGTCGGCTCCACTCCAGGGCTCCATCGCCTGCGGGCGCCCGGCTCGTTGCGCTTCATCGAAAAACAGCTTCAGCACACGGTGCACCAGGGTTCCCCGTTGGGCGGGCTCCATGGTCTGAAGCTCCTCCGGATCGTCCACCCCTCGAACGCCGATGACATGCCTGAGGAAGAAGCGGAAACCGCACTCGCTGTAGGCCTCGACCGATGTCGCCGAGAGCTGACGCTCGAGCGGAAGCAGCGGCTGGCCGATGTCAACGAGCCCGTCCCACTCCGTCAGCCGGGCGGCCCGGCGCAGCCGGCGCGATTCCACCGCCCGAGCAAGCCTTCCGCCCCCGGCGCCTTCCCCCGCCCGTGCGGAGGCAACCGCCTGCCGCAGCTCCCGTTCGAAAATGTCGAGCGCCGGGCCACTTGCCGCCGCGGCCAGCGGCGAACCCGGCCGGGCGACCACAGAGCTCCCGACGGCCACCCCGCGACGAATGTCGGAAGGCGTGACCGTCATGCCGCTGAACTCACTCACAACCTCGGCCACGAGCGGCGCCGGATAGCGTTCCTGCCCACCGGAGGCCGAGGCCAGCGGCACCGTCACCGTCAGCGATTCGGACGCCGCGGCCAGCGCCCTCCGCGCAGCCGCCCGTTCGCGAGCGATGCGGGCCGCCTCGTTCTCGACGTAGGGGATCAGCGCGTGCACCTCGCTCCACCACACGTCGTCAACCACAGGCTGGATGCTTCCGCCGGGTGGAAACGCCCCTTCGCAGGCGCCGCAGACGATCACGTGCTTAAAACTGAGCCCCGCCGCTGCGCGAAAGTCCGTGACGAGCACGCCCTGCCCGAATCGCCCCTCACGGATGGCTGCCGTGCGAAGGTTCGCCTCCAGCGCGTCGTTGAACACCGCCAGCGCGAACTCGCCGCCAATGGACGCGACGGTTCCAAGCTGGTCGATCTCGTCGAGCACCTCTTCGAAGCCCTCGGCATCGGCACGGACGTAGGTCCGCACGACCTCCCGCAAGACGGCGATGAACGGCTGTGCGTTCTGCGGTCGCAGCAATGGCCGCAGCCGCTCCCCCGCCTGGGTGACCACCCCGGCCAGTTCGGCGGCGGTCGCGGCGTCCTCTTCGATGCGTGCCCGCCACTCGTCATTCTCCTGTTGTCCGGCGCGATCGAGGTAATCCCCCGCCATCGCCTGCAACGCCTGCCTCCAGCGGTCTTCGCCGTGGGTCACACCAGCCTCGCGCGAAATGCGATCCCATTGCGTGGAGCGCACGCGCACGCCGCCGGCGTCGCCTCCCGGGACCTCACGGGGCGTCTGTCCGAGCCCGAAGAAGTCCATCACCGCCACGCGCGAGAAGTCCTGGAGGGGCAGCGAAAGCAGTGCCATGACCGCCCGCCCGGATTGCGTCTCCAGCAGAGGCCGACCCGGCGTTCGCGTGACCTCGATGCCGGCCCGCAGGAACGAAGCCGCCAGCATGGCGGAATAGGCACGGTCCGCTCCGTGGAAAACCGCGATTTCGTGGAGGGCCGCACCGCGGCCGAGCAGTTCGAGCACCTGTCGTGCCACGTCGTCCGCCTCCGAAGCGGGGTCAGGCAGCAGCCGGATTACCGGCCGGACGCGGACTGCCTCGTCCTCGATCGCGACCACCGTGACGCCCGCTCGCGCGAAGGCAGACACGAGCGCGTCCGCGCCCGCGCTCGTGGGCCCAGGCGGCACGATGTAGATGTCACCGAGTTCGGCAGTGACCCCGGATCGGCCGGCCGTCACCGCCGCCACCGCAGCGTCGAACAGGTCCTCGTCGTCATAGAACCCCGCGATCCGTTCGCGGAAGGCGTCGTAGGCGCGAAGGAACTCCGTCGCCGCCGGGTCGCGCTGCTGAGGGAGGTCCGTTCCGGAACGAACGCCGCCCCGCCGGAGCCGCTGGAAGTGCCGCCGCAGGATTCGCGCAAACCCGGGCAGTTCCGCGATGCCGTTCAGCGGCGCCTGCGATGCCCTCGCCACCATCCCCGCGGCGTAGTCGCCGATGGGCCGTGCCAGCGGCCGCCGTCCCTGCGCCGCGAGTTCGGCCGCCCCCGCAAGCTCCGCGAGCCTCGGCAACGTCTCGAAGCGAACCGCCGCGTAGGGTGCGAAGCTGGCCAGCTCCCGCCGCAACGCCAGAGCAGCCACCCGTGTTGGCGCGACAAACGTCACCGGCCGCAGCGGATCCTCCGCCCGAGACTCCGCAACCCGCTGGAGCGCATCACGCAAGTGCATGCCGACACTTTACGCGCAGCGTGAGTCAGGAGATGTCGCGCCGCCGGGGCCCCGGCCACGGATTTGTTATGCTGGACAGGCTATGACCACCACCAGCAAGTACCTCGCCAGCGACCCCGCCTACCGCGGCGGCCGGATGTGCATCAAAGGCACCGGCATCACCGTCGCCCGCATCGGTATTCTGCACGGTGAAGGACAATCGGCCGAGCAGATCTGGCGAGACGTACTCGACGAAGCCGTGCCTCGCAAGGCGGTGGAAGCTGCGCTTTCGTTTTATCTCGCCCACCAGGCGGACATTGACGCCGATATCGAACGCCAGGATCGTGAAACCGAACGCGTCGCCTGGGAATACCTCAAGTCACACCCGCAGCACGTCCGTCTTGCAAAGCCCCTGGCGAACGCAACGCCCGACACATCCGCCCGGTAAGTGGTGGGACTGTCTTGGCGTTCAGTTGAGCCGGCGTTGCCTCTGGTGTCAATCGGATGATCGGCTTCTACTTCAATGGGAACGCGGCCGACGCTATCGTCGTGCGCGCGCTCACATCCGTCACAACCAGCGACGAAGGGCTGCTGGGCGCGTTAGATGAAGCGCAATTCCAGCGCGCCGTCTCCCTGGGCCTTGTGATGGTGACTTCCGACCAGGGCGACTTCATGAGCCTCCATACAGCTCGCCTGCGGTCGGGGGAAGGGCACGCTGGCTCGTCATCATTCCGCAGAAGTGGTTTCCCGCCGGCGAGAGAATTCGACGCCTCGCAAGCCTGGCGGACGAACTCGCGGAGTCCGAGATGCGGGACAGGGTGGTCTTCCTTCAACAATGGTCTCCCCGCCCCGATTAGCCCTGCGCCGCCGCCCGGAACCTCGGCGGTAGCCCCGGCTTCCGCGCCAGGATGAAGAAGATCGACCCCAGGAACGCCATCATCGCCAGGATGTCGAACCCGATCCGGTAGTTCCCCGTCTGGTCATACATGATCCCCGCGATCACCGGCCCCGAAATCGTCCCGATGATGATCACCATGTTCGAAACCCCGAGAATCTTGCCGAAGTTCGACCGCCCAAAGTAGTCCGCCCGGAGCGCCGCCATCTGTGGCCCGCGCCATCCCCAGGCCAGCCCGTGCAGCACCGTGAAGCCCACGATCATCCCCAGGTTCACCGCGTGCGAAAGCAGCAGCAGCCCCGCCATGTGCATCGACATGCAGCACACCACCAGCAGGCGCTTGTTCACCCGGTCGCCCAACAGTCCGCCGCTGATCGTGCCGCAGAGGAAGAGCAGCGTGAGCAGAAACACCACCGCGCCCGCCTGCCCCAGCGAATACCCCTGGCTCTCCTTCAGGTGCGAAACCAGGTGCACCCCCATCGCGGACACAACGAACAGCGCCGAGCCGTGCCCGAGGGATATCCACCAGAACGACGGCTCGTGCAGCGCTTCCCGCAACGTGTAGTCCGTGTTGACCAGCGCGTTGCCGGCCAGCGCTTCAGCGGAGTGCAAGTGCGGGACGTACTCGACACCATCGGGCGCGAGCCCCATCTCCGAGGGGTGGTGGCGCAGCACCTGCGTCACCGGGATGCCCACCAGGAAGACGAGGATACCCGAGAGGAAGGCCGTGGTTCGCCAGCCCCACGCTTCGAGCGCCAGCACGAGCAACGGCACCAGCATGCCCCCAATGGCGAACCCTGCGCTCGTGAGGCTGATGGCCGTCGCTCTCCGCCGTTCGAACCAGTGGACCACCGTGAACGTGATCGTCAGGTAGCCCATGAGGCTCGCTCCGACGGCCATCACGACGAACGAGCCGTAGAAGGTCAGCAGCGAATTGCACCGGCTGAAGAGGATGAACCCGATCGCGAGGATGACTACCCCGGCCCGCGCGACCTTTCGCGGGCCGAAGCGGTCCAGCAGCGAACCCTGCACCGGCCCGGTGAACCCGCTCTCCAGCTCCCGCAGCGAAGACGCCGCCGCCAGGGCCGTCTTGCTCCAGCCAAACTCCTCGCGCAGCAACACCACGTAAGCCCCATATGCCTGCCCGAGGAGTGCGCTCTGCATCATCTGGACCGTCGCGCCGCCCATGACGATCCACCAGCCGTAGAACAGCTTGTTGCGCTTTGCTTCCTGCGGGAGGGGGACCGCCGGTGCCTCGGCATCAGCCATCCATTGAGTCTAGCCCGGGCCACTGCAAGGGTCGCGAAGGATTGGGGACGGCACCCAATCCGTTCGCGATGACCCAGTCGGCGCACAAACGCCGACCGGTGGAGCGGTTCCGAGCTGAGGGTAGCCGCGGCGCTCCGTCGCCGCTGGCCACGAGCTCACCGCCGGCGCTGGCTTCAGCGACTGGTGGCCATGCGCCCGGAGGGGAGAACTTGGCGGCGCCCGCAGGGGTCGAAGCGACGACGTATCCGTTCGTGCTGAGCCAGTCGAAGCATGAACGCCGTCACACTTGAGCCCGTCCCGGGCGCTGGCGAGCCATCACAAGGGAGCCAGGCCCTTCGACTGCTCGGGGCGAACGGGAGAATCGGGAGTACCAGCGGACTCCGTTCGTGCTGAGCCAGTCGAAGCATGAACGCCGTCACACTTGAGCCCGTCCC
>CAYYSD010000104.1:0-11310 GCA_964474285.1 uncultured Anaerolineaceae bacterium
TCATCTCATCGCGCGTGTCGAGGCCAGCGTGGAAAGCGTCGAGAAACGCCGCACCATCCATCGCGACATCAATGCTCCGACACTCCGCTTCGAAGGCTTCGATGAATGCCTCCTGCGAAAGCTCGCTCTTCTCGTAGCGCGACCAGGCGCTATCGATCGGGGCCATGAGCGCCCGAACGCGCGCCTCCGGGAACGCGTTTGCCTCGCAGAAACGCTGGATGGAGGCAACGGGCGAAGTCGTCAGCACGCCACCGATATCAAAGATCGCCGCGCGAATATCCCCCATCTCAGTCCCCCCGGTGGACCCGGCGGTTCCGGGCCGCGCCCAAGTGTACGGGATGCCACCGGGTGTGTCGGCCCGGCGCCTGTGGCGAGTGCGGGACGCCTGCCGGATACTGGCCGGATGAAGACGGTACGCACGCGCTATGCACCAAGCCCCACCGGCGACCCACACATCGGGAACATCCGGGCGGCGTTGTTCAGCTGGGCCTTCGCCCGCGCCAACGGGGGCCAGTTCATCTTGCGCATCGAAGACACGGACCGGAACCGGCTGGTTGAGACGTCGGTCCAGGCGATCATGGACAGTCTCACGTGGTTGGGCATCGAATGGGACGAGGGTCCCGTCAAGGGCGGCCCACACGCGCCTTACTTTCAATCGCAGCGTCTGCCGCTCTACCAGAAGGCGGCCGAAGCGCTGATCGAGAACGGCCGTGCCTATCGCTGCTTCTGCACCGCCGAGCGGCTGGACCAGATGCGTGCCGCCCAGGCCGCCGCAAAGCGCCCTCCCGGTTACGACGGCCTCTGCCGCAGCCTTTCGCGCGAAGAGTCGGACCGCCGTTCCACCAGGGAGCCATTCGTCGTGCGCTTCGCCATGAACAAGGAAGGCGTCACCGTCCTGCACGACGTGGTCCGCGGCGATATCACGTTCGACAACGCCCTCCAGGACGACTTCGTCATCCTTAAGAGCGACGGATACCCCACGTACCATCTTGGCGTCATCGTCGATGACACCGAGATGGAGATTTCGCACGCCATCCGCGGCGACGAATGGATTTCCAGCGCGCCCAAGCACATTCAGATCTACGAAGCGCTCGGCTGGGAATCGCCTGAGTGGGTGCACCTGCCGCTCATCCTGGGGCCGGACCACAAGAAGCTGAGCAAGCGCAGCGGCGACACGGCCGTGCTCGACTATCG
Source organism: uncultured Anaerolineaceae bacterium (assembly GCA_964474285.1). Taxonomy (GTDB): domain Bacteria; phylum Chloroflexota; class Dehalococcoidia; order Tepidiformales; family Tepidiformaceae; genus JACRBT01. The sequence goes on from CAYYSD010000104.1 coordinate 1,195, forward strand.
CGACAACGGCTACCTGCCGGAGGCGATGATCAACTTCCTCGCCTTCCTCGGCTGGTCGCTCGACGACAAGACATCCATTGTGTCGGTCGAGGAGTTGGTCACCCACTTCACGCTTGAGCGCGTGGTGCCGAACCCGGCGGTCTTCGATGTCGAACGCCTGAACCACCTCAACGGTCATTACATCCGCGAGATGAGCCCCGAGCGCTGGGAAGCCACCATCATCGAGTGGTGTGAGCGACGGCTCCCCACCTCGGTCCCGCGGCCGCTCGACCGGGAGGTCGTTTCGGCGGTCGCACCGCTCTTGCGCGAACGCATCGCCCGCCTCGACGAGATCGCGCCGATGGTCGAATTCCTCTTCGGCTACGACGCACCGGAGTTCGAGCTCGACGTGCTCGTTGAACGCGTTGGCGACGCGGCGCAGGCGCTGACCGTGGTCGACGCGGCGCTTAGCGCCCTGGACCCACTGGGCGAGACGGCCTGGGACACAGAGCACCTGGATGCGGCCATCCGCGGCATGGAAGCACCGCTCGGGATGAAGCTGCGGAAGTTCGTGAGCGTCCTCTACGTGGCGGAAATGGGCCGCCCCCAGGGCATCCCGCTCTTCGACTCCCTGGTGCTGCTGGGCCGGAACCGGGCACTCTCCCGCTTAAGGGCCGCCCGCGCCCGCCTCGAACACCGCAGCTGATGCTTCGACCGGCTCCGCACGAACGGCTTCGTTTGTTGCCAGCGGTACCCCTGCAGCCGAGTGAAGGGCGGCTATGGCGGCACGGGCTCAGCGCCCGGCTAACCGGCGGGCATCGATCGCTGCGCACGCCCGGGCCAGGACGTCGTCCAGACCGGAAACGAGGTTCTCACGGAGTTCGCTCTCCTCGTCGCGCTGCATCAACACCCTGTCCCACTCATCCGGGTCCATTGGCGCGAAAGGACCCTCGTTCGAGAGCGCGTGGAGCGCCAGCGCCTCCCGCTCAGCGGGCGGAAGCGCCATGACCTGTTGAAGCAACGCAGCTGCGTCGGGCATGCCCATAGTATTCCCGCTGTGCCGCGCTCTACGCGTAGCGGTCCCCGCTTAGCTCTTCCAGCTTGCGCCAATGGTGCTCGGTCTGGATCCGGCGGATGGTCCCCGAGCGGGCACGCATCACCAGCGATTCGCTTGTCGCGCCCCCCGGGACGTACTCCACGCCCTGGAGGAGCTCGCCGCCGGTGACGCCGCTGGCCGCAAAGAAGACATCGTCGCTGCGCACCAGGTCGTCGAGCGTGAGCACCTGTTCCAGGTCCAGCCCGCGTTCCGCCGCGAGCCGGCGATCGTCGTCGTGCCGTGCCCACAGGCGGCACTGCATGTCGCCCTCCAGCGCCTTCAGTGCACACGCGGCGATGACGCCCTCGGGCGAACCGCCGATGCCAAGGAGCATGTCGACGCCCGTTCCGGGGAGACCCGCCATCACGGCGCCCGCGACATCGCCGTCCGTGATGAACTTGATCCGGGCCCCGGCCTTGCGAATCTGGTCCACGATGTCCGTGTTCCGGTCCCGGTCAAGGATGACGACGGTCACTTCGGAGACATCGATGTCTTTTGCCTTCGCGACCTGCCGGATGTTCCACTCGATCGGCGCGCCCAGGTTGATCTTGCCCTTGGCTTCGGGGCCGACGGCGATCTTTTCCATGTAGAAGATGTCGCGAGGATTGTACATGGTGCCCCGGGGAGCCACCGCAATGACGCTGAGCGCGTTCGGGCGGCCGAGCGAGAGCAGCGTCGTGCCGTCGATCGGGTCTACGGCCACGTCCACCTGCGGGCCGTGGCCGTTGCCCACGCGTTCGCCGTTGTAGAGCATGGGCGCTTCGTCTTTTTCGCCTTCGCCAATGACCACGATGCCGTCCATGTCGACGGTGTCGATCATCAAGCGCATGGCGTCGACAGCGGCCCCGTCCGCGCCGATCTTGTCGCCACGCCCCTGCCAGCGCGCGGCGGCCAGCGCGGCGGCCTCGGTCGTCCGGACGAGTTCCATCGCGATGTTGCGATCCGGGACCTGTTCGTTTCTCACCATGCCTCGGCCTCCACAGCTGTTTGTAATGTCGCAGCGCACACGCGCCACGGTTCCCGGCAGGCAGCCGGTGAAGGCTTCGCAAGGACCCCGGCTCGGCGTGCGGTAGAGATCGTGTCCTTCGCCGCAGCAAACGTCAATCTCCCGTGGATGCGATGGCCGGCCGGGCAGTGCTATCTTCGGTCCTGGCTTCGATTCACACCGCCAGGAGGCTTCGCCGATGCCTGCAACGATCCCTCCCGGGACGCTTCACGAACTCCAGGAAGTCGGGAAGGACCTCTACAGCCTCGCCCTGGTCACCAGCCACGGCGGAAACCTCAGCGTCCGTTCAGGGCACGACATGTGGATCACCGGAACCGGCACCATGCTCGGGCGGCTCGCAGCCCGCCACATCAGCCTCGTGCGCGCCGACGGTTCCTATGAAGGGCCCCCGCCCTCCAGCGATACGGTCCTCCACAGCCTGACCTACGCCCTCGGCGATACCCGCGCGATCGTCCATGCGCACCCCCGCCACGCCATTGCGCTGACCCTCGACGGCGGACCCTTCGTGCCGATCGACTTCGAGGGCCAGCTGCACCTCAAAGAAGCGCCGGTTGTCGAACGCGGCCCCCGGCAGGAGGAGCAGCTCGCGCAGGCCTTGCAGAGTAGTCGCGTGGTCATCCTCCAGGGGCACGGCGCCTATGCGCGCGGCGCCACCCTCTGGGAGGCGCTCCACTGGATCACGGCCCTCGAAGAGAGCGCGCACATCGCCTGGCTGCGAGGGAATCCCTCCCGTCAGCGCGAATAGAGCAGCATCTGAGTGCAGCGGAACAGCGCGATCGTTCGTCCCGAATCGACCGACCGCACCTCCGCGTCCCAGACCTGGGTCTGCCGGCCGCCGTGCGTGAGCTTCGCTTCGCATTCGATGACGCCTTCGCGAGCCGTGCCGAGGAAGTTCGACTTGAGTTCGATGGTCGTGAACCCGCTGGCGCCCTCCGGCAGGCTGGCCACCGCTCCGTAGCCGCAGGAGGTGTCGGCGAGCGCGATGACGCTGGCGGCATGGAGGTAGCCATTCGGCGCCCAGAGTTCCGGGCGGACAGTGAGGCGCGACGCCACCCTGCCATGTTCGACGGCCGTAATCTCGACGCCAACCAGGCCGGGAAGCCGGCCGGCGCCGCGCGCGTTGAAGGTCTCGGGACTTGGGATGGAGGACTGTTCGGTCATGCGCGTAAGGATACAGGTCCGGACGGCCATCCGGGCGCGGTAGAAGTCAAGTGACATCTGCGTGGAGATTGCAGCAGATTGTCACCCGGCTTTGCGTTGCCTGTTGTGACTGGCCCGGATGTTTTGCCATCCGGGGGTGACGGGAAGGTGTCAGATCGGCGGGTATTGCCTCCAATTCGTGAACGCGGCTTCGGGAGCGCCCGCGCGGTGCCGTCCTCTTGAGTAGAACCCTCATCCGCCCAGGAGGCGCCGTTCACATGAAGTTGGCCGATGGAGTCGTCGTCATCGATGACAATCCGCGCAGACGGGATCTTGTCTGTTCGATCCTTGCCACAGCGAAACAACAGGTTCTCGGTGCGAAAGGAAACGGGCTGGCCGCCGCCGGGCTCCTCCAGTTCGAGCGCCCGCGCCTGGTGTTCTTTGCGTTCGAAGAGCCCTATCAGCGCGCCGCCCACGCACTGGCGAACCTCGCGGAGGCCCTTCCCGGCGCGACCATCATCGCGTACTCCAGCTCCGATACCATCCCCGTCTTCCAGCAGGCGGTTCGCTCCGGGGCGAAAACGCTGCTCGTGACCCCGTTCGGCGTCGAATCGGTTTCGAAGGTCATCGAGGCCGTCTTCCCCTCGCTCCCGAAGAACTTCAGACCTGGCGGGCGCATCGTCGCGGTAGTCGGACAGAAGGGCGGCATCGGCAAGACGACCATCTCCGTGAACCTGGCGACGGTGCTCGCGAAAGAGAATCAGAATTCGGTGCTCATCGTGGATTTCGACACCACCTTCGGCGATGTCGCCCTTGGGTTGAACATCGAGCCCAACACCTCCGCCGCGCGGGTGGCGCGCACGTTCCAGGGCATGAACCGGGACGAATTCCGCCAGGAGCTCATCCCGCACGAGTCGGGGGCCTTTGTGCTGCCCGCGCCGGCGCGCATGGGCGAATGGCTGCACGTGAACGCTCCGGACCTCCAGGACCTCGTGTCGTACGCCTCGGAAATGTTCGACTACGTGCTCGTGGACACGCCCGGCGCCTACAACGACGCCGTGGCGGCCGGCCTCGAAATCGCCGACCACGCGCTCGTTGTTTCGAGCCTCGAGCTGACGAGCGCCAAGAACACATCTCTCCTCATGCAGGCGCTGCGGGCTGAAGGGTATCGCGAAGACCGCGCTCAGATCATCGCCAATCACACGGTCCGCGACACCGGCTTCGCGGCCATCGACCTTTCGGAGATGCTGGAACGGCCCGTGTGGGAAGTGCCGTTCGATCCGCAAATGCGGCGCTCAACGCAAAACGGGACGCCGATCACAGGCGCCCGGCCGGACGCCCCCGCGAGCCTGAGCCTCCGGGCGCTGGCCTCCCGCCTGGCGACTGAGCCGGATCGCATCGAGCGCCGCCGCCGAATGCGGGATTCGCGCCTTCGGCAGGGTCCGCCTGCGGCGCGCAGCCGGTTTGCCTTCGGCTTCCCCCGCCGCCGCGCGAGCTAGTAGATCCAGGCGGTCACCATTGCACGGCGGACGCCACCTGTCCCGGGCAGGTGGCGTCCGCCCACCGTGGCTCGCCCGTACCAACTGGCGGCAGGAAGCGCGCTGGCTTAGCGTGATTCCCGATGAGGCAAGATCGGCGGCCACCCGCACCGGGCCAGATGCGCCCAAAACCGAACTCAACCCCTGACGACCTCGCCTTCGGCATCAACGCCTGCGGAATGGCGCTCGCGGCCGGCGCCGTCCGCGCGGGCAGGTACCGCGAAGGAAAGCGCAACGAACGCGTCCTGGATCTCGCCGCGCTCGCGCGGGAACACGGCATCCCGGTCCAGCCGGTCGACCTCTTCCGGCTGGACCAGCTCACCGCGGGCGGCGTGCACCAGGGCGTGCTCGTCCGCCTGAACGCTCTCGAACCGTTCGACCTGGATTCACTGGCGAAGCACCCCGATCGGCCCTCGCTCGTGTTGCTGCTCGATAGCGTGACGGACCCCCAGAACGTCGGCGCGGTGCTGCGGACGGCCGTGGCGGCGGGCGTTGAGGCGATCATCTTGCCCCACCGGCGTGGCGCGCTGCTCACCCCCGGGGTACACCGTGCGAGCGCAGGGGTGAGCTTCCTCGCTCCTGTTGCCGCCCCGACGAACCTCGCCCGCAGCCTCCGCGACCTCAAGGAGGCCGGCTATTGGATCGTGGCTGCCGGCGCCGGGGAAGGCGCTGTCGACGCCACCCGGTTCGACTGGCCGAAGCGCACAGCGCTCATCCTCGGCAGCGAAGGCAGCGGTGTCGGCCGCCTCCTGCGCGAACTCAGCGACTTCGCCGTCGCCCTGCCCATGGACCCGCGGGTCGAGTCGCTCAACGTCGCCGTCGCCTGCGGCTCGCTGGCCTACCTCTGGCGGCGCCAGTGGCCCTCCAGCGCCTGAAGACACCCACTGACGCCCACGCCCCGGCCCTGTACCCTGTAGGGGTGGCTGAATTCGAACTCCCGGGCCATGTCGTAAGTCAACGGCGAGACGGCCGCCGCGAAGTGCTCCTCCACCGATCCCTCGCCCTCATCACCCCCGACAAGGTCGAGATTAAGAGCGCGCGCGGAACCGTTGTCTTGCCGCTCATCATGCTGGCCATCGTTGCGGCGATGGGCACGTGGATGGCGCTCTCCGTGGGCGCGATCAACTTTTGGCTCATGGTCGGGATGCTCTTCTTCTGCCTCATCGCCGCGCCGATCGCCGTCATGAGTCTCGTCTCCGCCCTCGTCGGCGCCGATGTGGTCGTCGACCGTGCCAAGGGCTCCGCCACGTGGCAGCAGGGCTACCTGGGAATGGGCATCGGCACGAAGGAACTCGTCCCCTTCGCGAAGATCGACCATCTCGAAGTCACCATCGAAGGCGACCAGCCGGACCGTTGGCGCGAAGAAACCGACGCCATCCGCCAGTTCGCTCTCGTCCTGGTGAAGCGCAGCGGCAAGCGGCTCACACTCGCGCAGGTGCCCGTCCCGGCCTATGGCCAGACGGATGGGATGGACCGCACCCTGGCCGTGGGCAACGCGATCGCGGCCATCACCGGCGCGGAGATCCGGCTGCCCGACGGGTGGGAACTCGTGGAGGTGGACCTCGAAACGGGCGAACCCGCCGCACACGCGCCCGCACCCGAACCGAAGAACGCGCCGGTCCACAGGAGGCGAAAGCGTGGCTGAAGCCATCGATGTCCTGATGAACGCAAAGACGATCGCCGTAGTCGGCCTGGATTCGCGCGTGGACCGCGTCTCGACGCGCATCGCCGCCTACCTTCAGCGCGCCGGCTACCGCGTCATCCCGGTGCACCGGGGTCGCTTCCCCGCCGGCACCGTCCTCGGCGAAAAGGCCTACGCCTCCCTACGGGACATTCCCGAGCCCGTCGACCTCGTCGATGTGTTCGTGCGTAGCGACGAAACGGGCCCCGTCATCGATGAAGCGATCGACATAGGAGCGAAGGGCGTTTGGCTGCAATCCGGTATCTTCAACGACGAAGGCCTCGAGCGCGCCCGTGAAGCCGGTCTCGCCGTCACACAGGACGAATGCACGATGGTGGAGCACCGCGCCCACCTGGCGCGCCCGCGCTGAAACAGTCCAGGGTCAGAGCCAAACGAACGAGGCCCCACACGTGCGGGGCCTCGTTTCATCGTGCAGGCTGGCCGGCTCAGACGTAGAGCGGGTCTTCGATGATTGCGGACAGGCCCGCGTTCAACGACGGCAGGCGATCGATTCCCAGGGAATCGAGCACGCCGACGTAGTGGTGGAGCTGCTTTTGGCGGAGCTTGCCCAGCCGTTCGATGCCAGTGCGCACCGACTCCATCCCGCCGCCGAGCAGAAGGATGAGCGCTTCACGCTCCGAATGGTCGTGGCGCAGTTCGTTCGAAAGCGAATTCTCGCCGCGGCCCAGCCAGAAGTTGATGTTGCGGTGGGCGCCCTGGTGATGCTGGAGATACCACAGGAGGTGGCGACGGCCGTATTCGAGATGACGCCGCGAATCCCGCGCGAGGAGACTGAACAGCTCCGCGTCGAGGTCCGTCTGAGCGAAGTCCGCGTAGGCCTCGAACAGCGCCACTTCGTACGCCTTGTAGACAACGGCCAACGTCGTGATCATCTCGGTGAACTTGAGCGAACCGAACCAGCCGCGGTAGAGCGTGCCCAGCGGCGCCTTGCCCATCCCTCCGCCGTTCGCGACTGCGCGCTTGCGCAGGGCCTCCACTTTGTGGCCCGAGTCGTAAATGTACGTGCCCAGGTAGAGCATCACATCGTGGTAGCCGTAGCTGATCGGCTCCAGCCACTTGGCCAGGATCTTCTGCTCGGCGAGGCCGTGGGAGCTATAGATCGTGGCGAGCTGGCAGATAGCCTTCTCCATCTCCTCCGGCAGCTCCTTGAGACCGCCGTTCCAATCCAGGCCGGTGGAGGGAATCCAGCGGTCGCGGATGGCTTCTTCATAGAGGTGGTCGACGCCCTCCGCCCACACTTCGGCCTTCTCGTAGATGTAGTAGCTGCCCGGCATGTACTGGTCCATGTTCGGGTGAGCGCCAAGGGGCGTATCGTTCTCGTAGGGCCAGATGTCCGGCGCCTGGCCATAGCTGCCGATGTTGATGTCCGGCGTCCCAAGCCCGTTCGGACCAGGCTTCGCGCGCACGCCCCGCTCGGAGCGCGTGCGAATGAAACGGAAGCTGAGGTTCCCGGCGATGTCCGGGTTGCGCTCGGTCAGCTCGACGAACTTCTCCGCCCGCTCGGGCACGATGTTCATCATCGTGATATTGGCGACGGTCGCGTCCCGGAGGACGGACGCCTCATACCGGGCGATGAGTTCGTCGGACCAGCCAAGCTGGCGTGCGCGGGTTCGAGTCGGGGCGGTCAGTTCCACGGGGAAGCACTCCTAACGATGTGGTCGTCGGATTCGATGAAGGGCATTGGGGCGGAGCGAAACTACTTCGCCGGGTCGAGGAGGGCGCGCATGCCGGGAGCCATGCGCTCGCGGCGATCGCCAAGCCCGATGACTTCGAGGCGGTGCATGTACTCGTTCACCTGGCGCTTGCGCATGATCATCAGCTTCTGGTAGCCGTCGTCCATGTGCTCGATGCCGCCACCCGCGAGAATGGCGAGAGCCTCGCCAGTCGTGGGGTTGGTCGTCAGGCTGGCCTGCTGACTCTGGCCCAGGGCGCCTTCCTGGATGTCCAGGTAGTGGTGGATCTCTTCCTTGCGCCACGGCTCGGTGTCCATCACGTACTTGAGGTGCGTGACGCCGAAGGCCAGGTGGCGGCTTTCATCCTGCGCCGCCAGGCGGAAGATCTTCTTTTCGGCGTCGTTCTGGGAAATCAACTCGCCCATGCGGAAGAGTGTCTGCACGAAGCCTTCGCCCACGAGGTGGAGGAGAGCGGTCATCTCGGTGAAGTCATCGACGGAAAGCAGGTTGATGGCGCCGAAGCCCGCGTCCACCATGCCGCCGCCGTTCGCCAGCGCGCGCTTGCGAAAGACATCGAGATGGCGGCTTTCGTCCATGATCTGGCTGCCGAGGAACAGCTGCGCTTCGAAGTGGTCCGGGTGGACCTGGTCCATGAAGCGGCCCGGCAGGTCCCCGGCGATGAATTCCACCTGGGTGAGGAACGTGCAGAGCGTGCACATGGCCCACTCGAGGTCATCGGACTGCGGCTTGATGGTGTCCCACGGGATGTCGACGGCGCTGGACCACTGGCGCTGGTTCGCCTCTTCGTAGAGAAGCATGGCGCTCTCCGACCAGACATCGGCCTTGGACCGGTACTGGCGCGAATGGCGCGGAGAGCGTGGATCGAGGGCGGCGCCGCGCGGAGCGAAGATGGCCGGGCCGCCTTCTTCCTTGACTCCATACGACATCACATTGATCTCTTCGAGCGTGAGCCCGCGCCGTCCGGCGGAGATCTTCATCCCCTGCTCGGTATCGAGGTTGAGCCAGTCGAAGTTCACGCCCGGGACATCCACCAACGTGGGAGCAGCCATGAATTACTCTCCGCGATGCGGGCACGGGCCCGCGGTATTTGCCGAGTATATCGGAGCAATTGGCGGGTGCGAAGCGATTTTCGGGCTGATCTTAAATATATGTTCACTTTTTTTCGAACGAAGTCGGAGGACAGGGTCGTCCGCACACGGCCGAAGGACCGCCGGTGGCCGCACCCCCGCCCGTTCGCCCTGAGCATTGTCGAAGGGCCTGGTCGGTGGCTCGACCATCGGAGCGCTGTGAAGTGATCGGTGTGTAACGGCCATGGAACGCCCGCGGTTATCGGGTTCCTCTCACCCGTGAAGCTCGAACGGAGGATGGTCCGGGTGGGCGCCCTTCCGTTAGTCCGGGGCTTCGTCCTTGCGCGCTTCAGCAACCAGCCGGTACCCAACATTGCGGACCGTCTCGATGAAGGCGTGCCCGCGGATTTCGATTTTCGATCGGATGCGCCGGATGTGGACATCGACCGTGCGCGCTCCGCCGAAGTAGTCGTATCCCCAGACGCGGTTCAGGAGCTGCTCCCGCGTAAACACACGGCCCGCGTTCATGGCGAGGAAGCGTAGAAGTTCGTATTCCTTGAACGTCATCACGAGCGGTTCGTTGTCCACGGTCACGCGGTAGTTCGAGAGGTCCAGCGTCAGGGCGCCGCAGCGGACGAAGTTCTCGCTATCGATGCCGTGCCGGCGCCAGAGAGCTCGCTCGATGCGGCGCGCCAGCTCACTGGCCGTCGCCGGCAGCACCACGAAGTCATCGATAGAAAGGTCGACGGAGATGCGCTCGAGCTGTTCCTCCGCCGCGAGCACGATGAGGACCATGCCCTGCTCGGTCAGCGACTCATTGAGGATGGTGAAAGCAGCCGGGGGAATGTCGCGCAGATCGAGGGCGACAGCGTCGGCGCCGCTGAGCGCGTCTTC
>CAYYSD010000105.1:0-11280 GCA_964474285.1 uncultured Anaerolineaceae bacterium
CGCCACGAAGAGGCTCCGAAGCAGAGCCCGATCGTTGCCGGAAAGCTCCCCACGGGTCATCACCGCCATGCCCGGCAGGGCGGCTTCGACCCTATCGGCGAGCTCGTCCGGGCCTTGTGCACTCCCCGTCTGAAGCAAGACAAAGCTGATGAGTCCACTCATCTGAAGAAGCGCCTGGGCCTCGCTGAGGCGGATAAACGATAGCTTCCCACCGATCGAGGCCGTCTCCGTGGAAAGCCCGGAGACAGTGAAAGACTGCCCGCCCACCTGGATCTGGTCCCCGACCGACGCACCGATATCGGTCGCGAGGACTTCGTCCAGCACAATCTCGCCGGGGCCGGCGATCGTCCTTCCAGACCGAAGGTTCCAGGGACCCCCAAGTTGCTGTTCCGGGTCGTATCCGATGAGCTGCGCGGCAGCCTCTCCTTGAGTGCCGACGGCGATGATGTTGACGCGGATGATGCCACTCGCCCGGCTCGCCTCCGTCGCACGTTGGGACTCGGCGACGAGCGTTTGCGGGATGGCAGAAAGGGCCAGTGACATGTGCTCCACGCCCGCCTGGGCGACGAACACGTCGGCGCCAACATGGTCGATGTACGAGGTCGACTTTGCGACGGTGCCATCCATGATTGCCCGCAAGAGGAGCACGAGCAGCACCGCGAAGGCGAGACCGCCGACACTGATCGCCAGCCGGACCCGGTCGTGGACGAGAAGGCGCAGCGACAATCGCGCCCATCCTCGCGGTCGAGCGCCGTGCTGTTCGGCCTGGGCCTGTGGAGACGGAACGACCTGATTGCTCACCACTCCAATGCTGCGGCCAGCGCGGGCTGCTTACGAGGGCCGACCTGCCTCCGAAAACGCGGCCGACTGTCGGTAGTCGATGCGTTGAAGGCTGTTGGGCCTCAACCCTGACGGAGCGCGATGTCTCGCTTTCGGGAGCTTATGGGTGCGCGCAAGGGATCTGACCGCTTCGTTCCTGGCCGAACCAATCGGTGCGGAGCACTTGCTGCAGCTCACGGACGTGCCTGCCATCCTCGAGGCGTGGAAGAACGAGAACGCTCGTGCCTTTCGCCTCGTGAGTCCCGAACTGCTCCGAACGTTCGCCCTGGCTCCCGGTTCCATCGGGCCAAGTGGAGGCCGCTTGCGGCTTCGTGCAACGCACAGGCCACCCGGCATCCGTCGGAGCGCTCAGCGATGCCGTGCGGATCGTCGCCGGGATCGCTGGTTCAACAGTGAAGCGAGTGAGCCAGCCACGGTCTGGTCGTAGGAGCGCCCGGAAACGCTGGCTTAGTCCGGTGGGCCTTCGCCGGTGACACCCATGGCGACCAGCCGGTTGTATTCCTCGTCGCTGACGCCGCACATCGTCGTCAGCACTTCGCGGCTGTGCTGACCGTGGCAGGGAGCGGACCGAACCAGCCCACGCGGGTGCCGATCGAACATCCACGGACCGACCGGGTACATGTGCGTCCCGGCCTCGGCATGTTCAGCAGGAGCGAACGTCCCACGCGCATGGAGAAGCGGGTCTTTGAACGTCTCTTCCGGCTTCACGACGACGCATGAAGGAACGCGTGCCTCGGCAAGGCGGTTTCGGAGTGACCCAACATCGTGCTTGCGGGTCAGGTCGGCGATGACCGTATCCAGCTCTGCCTCGTGTGCCTTTCTTGCCGCAGCCGAAGCGAACCGCTTGTCTCCCAGGAGGTCTGACGCGCCCAGCACGTTCATGAGTGCGACAAACTCGGTCTCAGTCGTGACCGCGATGGCAATCCACTGCTCGGAGCCGGCACACGGAAAGATGTTGTGCGGCGAGTAAGTCGGATGATGATTGCCCGCTCGTTGCGGGACCTCTCCCGTGTCAGCCAGGCGGACGAAGGCGTCTGCGAGGAAGTTGGCGCAGGCCTCTTGCATCGCGAGAGTCACGTGTTGACCCTTTCCCGTCTTCTGCCGGTGGAGGAGCGCCAGCATGACTGCGGCGGCACCGTAGTACCCCGAGACGGGGTCCGGGTACATGAGACCCGAGTTCAGCGGCTCGCCGCCTTCATAGCCCAGCAGCGACGTCATGCCCGACATCCCTTCGATGGTGCCGCCGATACCGGGATAGTTGGCGTAGGGACCGAATGTGCCATAGGCAGACATCGAAAGGAGGATCAGGTCCGGCTTCACGGTCTGGAGTTCCTCGAAGCTGAGGCCGAGGTTACCCATCACCCGCGGCGAGAAGTTCTCCGCGACAACATCCGCCTGGCGGACCAGGGTCATGAAGAGCGACTTGCCGACCTCGTGCGCAAGGTCGAGGGTGATTCCTCGCTTGTTCAGGTTCACCGAGTTGTAGGCAGAGGCCAGGTTCCAACCGTGAACCGCAGTGGGCGTTGACCGGAGTTCGCTCGGGACGCGCGCGTTGTAGGTGCCCCGCCACACGTCCGGGCGTGACCGCCCCTCGATCTGGATAACGTCCGCACCAAGGTGCGACATCAGCTGCGTGGCGTACGTGCCGGCCCATGCCTGGGTCAGCGTGACGATGCGCACGCCGGTGAGGGGACCGGTCATCGGGCGCGGGCTCTCCGACACGACGCCGGTCTCGGCTTCTGAAGAGACGATTGCCGTCATCGCACCACTCCTGCTTCAACAAGCTGTTCAATCTCAGCGGCTGGCACTCCCGCATGGGCGAGGACTTCGGACACATCTTCCGCATGCTCGGGGCTGCGAACGGCCCACCCGGACAGCGGAGCGACGAACGGCGGGCCGGGAACAGTGGCCGGTTCGCCGAGACCAAGATCCGCTTTGCGAAAGAACGCTCGTTCCGCGAGATGCGGGTCGGTGGTGACCTCCTCGACATTCAACACCGCACCGGCGGAAACGCGGAGGGTGCCAAGTGTGTTGAAGAGCTCCAGCTTCTCGTGTTCGCCGATCCGGCCTGCGACGATGTGGGAGACTTCGTCGTAGAGTTCCCCGCGCTCCGCCGGATTGTTGAACCGCGGGTCCTCCGCAAGCTCCGGCAAGCCGAGGGCGTTCATGGCGTCGCGCCAGAAGTGGGCACGGCTGGTGGTGAGCACGAAATAGCCATCCTTGGCCGGTACCGGTCCATAGGGGAAGCCCACACCGCGCCGGGCACGGCTCGCGCCTTCGAACTGGTACGACAAGAGCGCCGGGGAAAGCGTTGCGACCAAAACCTCGAGGATCGAGACATCGATCGCGTTCACAGGAGAGCCTTTGCCGCGGCTGTAAAGTTCGGCAACCGTCGCGGTGAACGCCACCAGTCCTCCCTGGAAGGCTGACTGAAACCCCGAAGGCATCAGCGGCTCACGCCCCTGGACCTGGTTGATTGACGCCCAGCCCGAGCGGGCGGCAAGCATGAGTTCTTCGGTGCCCGGGGCCAGTGGCGCATCGTCGGGCGACGTCGGCGTCACCGTGGTGATGACTGCGGAAGGCGCGATGGCGCGGAGTTCGTCGACGGCATAGGCGTTCACTTCGCCGGCACAGCAGGACGGCCCCCGCAAGATCACATCCGCCTTCCCGGCGAGTCGTTCGAAGATCTGCCGCCCGAAGGGAGTCGCAACGTCGAGCGCGACCGACTTCTTGCCGAGGTCCAGGTATGCGGCGAACGGGCCGTAGCCATCTCCATCAGCAAGATGCCCACGGCCCATGCGACCCGGTGTCTTGACGATGATGACCTGGGCGCCGAAGTCCGCGAGCAGCCGTCCGGCGTACCCGGCGGCGTTCGAGCACGTCAGATCGAGCACCGTGATGTCTGCAAGCGTCGCGTCTTCCACCGATCCCTCCATCCCCGCTACCGTCCTTCGAAGACAGGCTTCCTCTTCTCGCGGAACGCGGCGCGTCCCAGTTGAGCATCGAGCGTATCCTGGGTGTACTTCGCGACAGCGCTGTTGAGCGCGAACGCCGTATCCAGGTCCTGGTAGAGCCCTTTGTGCAGGGCGTACTTGGCATAGCCCAGGACACGCGTGGGGCCAGCCGCGAGCTTCGCCGCCCACTCCGCCACTTTCGTATCGAAGTCGGCGGCCGAAGCCCAGTAGTTGATAAGGCCAATCCGCTCGGCCTCCTCTGCATCGACGGTATCGCCTGTGAGCAACATTTCCGTGGCTTTGCCAAGGCCAATGTAGCGGGCGACGATGGTTGTTCCGCCAGTGATCCCACGCTTCACGAAAACGAAGCCCATCTTGAGGTCATCGCTTGCGATGCGGATGTCGCAGGCGAGCGCAATGAGTGCGCCCGCCCCGACGGTGTAGCCATGAACGGCCGCAATGACCGGCGTATGGCTGTTGTACACGGCATAGAACAGGCGCTCGTATCCGGACTCACGGCGTTGAACGTAGTCGATGCGGGCGAGGTCTTCCTCGGTCCGTCCCATGCCCTTCACGTCGTCGCCAGCGCAAAACGCGCGGCCCCTTCCGCGAAGGACAATGCAACGGATCGCAGGATCTTCGTCCCACTCGGCAAGCCTGGCGCACGCATCGTTGATGAGAGGAACGGTGAGCGCGTTGAGCTGTTCGGGCCGGTTCAGCCACAGGGTGGCTATCCCCAGGCGTTCGTCAACGTCGTACTGGACCGGATCAAGCTCGTTCGTCACGCCAACCAGACACCTTCCACGGCCTTCCAGTCCCAGCCTTTCGGGTTGAATGTGCCGCGGACTTCCGGAAGCCAGGCGGTGTGACGGTTCGGATTCACGGTGTAGGTGCGGAAGAGTTGGGACTTCCACTTTCGCTGCATGTCGTTGATGAAGGCTTTGCGCTCTTCGATATTGAGGATGCGCCGCTGCTGGTCGATGAGTTTGTCGAACGCCGGGTCGGAGGCTTTCCCGTAGTTCTTGGTTCCGCTCGAGTGGAACGTCGGGAAGAGGAAGTTGTCCGGGTCTGGATAGCCACCCATGCCGATGCCCTGCAACGCGAAGTTGCCCTTCACCTGGTTGTCGAGATAGATCGTGCGCTCAAGGGGCTTCAGTTCGAAGTTGATGCCGGCCTGGGCCAGCGCCTGCTTGATCAGCGGGAACTCCGCCGCAGCGGTCGTGTCGATGTTGGAGTACTGTGCCTCAATCGTGAGGTTTTCCTGGCCGGCGGCCTTCAGGAGTGCCTTCGCTTCGGCGATGTTTGGCGCATAGAGCTTCTTGATCTCGGCCTCGGGCAGGGTCCAATCGCCAAAACCAACGGGGAGGAACGGTCCGCCCCACACGCCGTCGTCTCCAACAGCGACGCTGAGGATGAGCGCGCGGTCGATCGCGAGGTCGATCGCCTGGCGCACGCGGAGGTCCTTGAGCGCCGGGTTCGGCGCCGAAGGCCCGACGTTATACATCTTGTGCGTGCCGCCGAGGTTGGTCGATGTCAGGACGCTCGCGCCGGTCGAGGACTTGACGCGCGGGATGTCTTCTTTGTTGAGGAAGTCAGCGTAGTGCAGCTTCTTCGCGAGGAAGTTCGCGAGCGCGGTCGACTGATCGGTGATGAATTGGACTTCGACGGAATCGACATAGGGCTGGCCGGACTTGAAGTAGGTCGGGTTCTTCGAGAAGCGAATCCGTGAGCCCTTTTCCCACTTGTCGAGCATGAACGGGCCAGTGCCGATCCAGCGCTTGTCGAGGTCTCCATCCGCATCGACGAGTTCTTTCGGAATGATGCCCATGCCCTGCCCGGAGGCGAGGTCGGCCATCAGTCCGGCGCTGGGGAACTTGAGCTTGAAGACGACGGTCAGCGGATCAGGCGTCTGGATCGAATCGACTGGATCGAGTTTGTAGCCGTGGACGTATTCGGCGCCCTTTGTGGCAACACGTTCGTAAGAGTACTTGATGTCCTCCGACGTGAGGGTGCGGCCATTGAGCGGTGCTACGTTCTGCCACTTCACCCCCGGGCGGAGCTTGAAGGTGATGGTGTCGCCGGTCTGCTCCCACTTGTCGGCCAAATCGGGCACGAGTCCATAGGAGTTCGGGTCCGATTTCGGGTCGTAGGCGATGAGGCGGCTGTAGACGAGTGACGACGCGTTCTGGGTCGGCGTCGAAATCGTGCGCTGGAAGTCCAGGCGCTGAAGGTCGGACCAGCGCATGACGATTTCGCCGCCAGACTTCGGAGTCTCCGACGGGGCAGCGGTGGCGGACGGCGATCCGCCGGCAGGCTTTGAGGCTCCGCCTGAACCGTCGTCGTCGTCATCGCCGCATGCGCTGAGCAGCCATGGCGCCGAGATCACACCGGCGCTCATCGCGCCCCTCTTCAGGAAATTTCGCCGAGAAACCATATCTTTCCCCTCCTTGGGCCAGTACCCGTGGACTTTCGTTCGTACGGATCAGCGCTTCATGCGCGGATCCAGGACGTCGCGGAGCCCATCGCCGAAGACGTTGACTCCGAAGACAACGATGCTGAGAGCGAGGCCCGGGAAGATGGCGAGCCAGGGTGCATCGAGCATGAACCGGCGAGCCGGGCCACTCAGCATTGCCCCCCAGCTCGGCTCGGGCGGTTGAATCCCCAGGCCGAGGAACGAAAGGGAGGACTCAATCAGGATGGCCGAGCCAAAGGTAACACTGCCCAGAATGATCACCGGCGCCATGATGTTGGGCAGGACCTGCCGCAGCGCGATGCGAGCCGGCGAAGCACCAATCACGCGGGCCGCGAGGACGTAGTCTTCCGCTTTGACCGCCAACACCGACCCACGCACAACCCGGACGGTGGGCGGCACCGCCCCTACGGCAACGGCGACGACGACGTTGCGGAGGCTGTTGCCGAGCATCGCGACCATCGCAAGCGCAAGGATGAGTCCCGGGAACGCGAGCATGATGTCCATCACTCGCTGAGTGAGAGTATCGACGATGCCGCCAAGGTAACCCGAGAACAGACCGATGATGAGCCCGGACCCAGTGCCGAGGACGACACCGGACACACCCACCCAGAGCGAGATGCGCGCTCCGAGGATTACCCGGCTGAGAACGTCGCGAGCCAGTTCATCGGTGCCCATCGGATGGGACCAACTGGGCCCGAGCAGTCGCGAACCGGGAACGGAGAGGAAGGGGTCATGAGGTACGATGGCCGGCGCAAAGATTGCCACCACCAGGAACGCCATCACCATCACCCCGCCACAGGCACCCAGAGGGGTGCGCCTGGCGAACTGCCGCGCGAATGCCGTGCGTGATCGGCGCCGGGGCACTGAAGGCACCGCGATTTGCCCTGCGGTTCTAAGATCGGCCAAGTCGAATCCTCGGGTTGAGAAGAGCGTAGGACAGGTCAACGATGAGGTTGATGAGGACGTAGACTGCCCCAAAGACCAACACGGTGGACTGGATCAATGGGTAGTCTCGCTGGGAGATGGCGTTGATCGTGAGACGGCCAAAGCCCGGAAGGTTAAAGATGGACTCCGTGATAACGGAGCCGGTGAGCATGCCGGCCAGCAGCGTCCCGAACATCGTCACCACCGGGATCATCGCGTTCTTGAGTGCGTGCGTACGCACGACTCGTGTTGGCGACAGGCCTTTCGCCTTCGCGGTACGGATGTAGTCTTCGCGCAGCACTTCCAGCATCGCTGACCGCGTCATGCGCGTGAGGGCGCCGGAGGCCGAAAGCCCCGCGACCAGCATCGGCATCCAGAACTGGCTCAGGTTGTGAAGTGGAGCCTCCCAGATTGGCCGGTAAGTCGAAGGTGGCACCCACCCCCAGTAGATCGCCGGGAGGATGATTGCCAGCGTGCCCAGCCAGAAGTTCGGAATGGAGAGCGCCAGGATGCTGATCGATCGACCCGCATAGTCCCAAATGGTGTTCTGTTTGACGGCGGAAAGTATCCCGACCGGGAGGCCGACCGAGATCGCCGCAAGCGAAGCAAGGAGGGCCAGTTCGATCGTTACGGGCGCGGCCCGGGCGATCTCCTTGGTGACGGCGTCGTTCGTCCAGAACGAGGTACCCATATCCCCACGGGCGACGCCACCGATCCACGTGAGGTACTGTTCGGGCAGCGACTTATCGAGACCGAGATCCTTCCGGATGGCTTCCTTCTGCTCCGCGGTCGGACTCTCTTCCAGCATGGCCACAGCCGCATCGCCCGGGATCACGCGCATGACGAGGAACACAGCCAGCGTGAGACCCAGCAACGTGGGCACCATCTGCGTGATGCGACGCAGCACGTATTCCTGAAAGCCCATTATCCCCCCCGCGCAACCTCGAACGGCCCGCACGGGCCCGCTTTCCCCATTCGCTGCTGCGCAGGGTCATGCTAAGTTTGGTCAGCGGACCGAGCCATTCGGAAGAATGCGAAGAATCTTCGTCAGATCCGAACGGCTCGTGACCGCTCGATGCCAGGCGCGATGCGGATTCCGGGCATAGCGAAGTTGACAGGGGGGCATCCTGTGAGTAGTCTCGCCACCCCTGAACGTGTTACATCGAGATTGCGCGAATGAGAACTGAGTCGCTTGTCACGTTCGCCACTGTCGCAAAGGAGATGAGCTACACGAAGGCTGCTGAGCGGTTGTTTCTCACCCCATCGACGGTGCATCAGCAGATGAAATCGCTCGAGGCGGAACTGGGCGTGGCGTTGCTCCACGTCGCGGGGAAGGAAGTGCTGCTGACCGAAGCAGGGCGCGCCTTCCTCCATTGCAGCGAAGAGGTCCAGGAGAGCCTCGAACGATTCCGGCTGCTAACCAAGGGGATGCAAGAAGCTAGTCAGTCGCGCGTACGCATCGGAGCCACATCATTCTATGGCGTGCTCGCGCAGGCCGCCGATGCGGTAAGCGCCGAGTACCCGGGCGTTCACGTCGAGTTCCGGACTCTCCGGCCATGGCAGGCGATCGAACAGCTCCGGCTTGGTTCCATCGATTTCGGGTTCGTGGGCTCGATGTATCTCGAGACCGACCTGGTTGCCGAAGTGTGCGCGGAAAACCACATCCGCATCGTGGTCCCTTCGCGCCACGAACTTGCCGCTTCTGGTCCGGTTCCGTTCGCAGACCTCCAGAGGTACTCGTTCGTGGGCTATCAGAGCAGCAGCGCGCGGCGGGCTGTCGACGAGTGGCTTTCGACCCGGCCTGATCTGAAAGTGCGCTACGCGGCGGAGATCGTGAGTTCGCTGGATATCAAGGCGACGGCCCTCCTCATGAACCTCCCCGCTTTCATCGTGGAGAGCGCGGCCGAGGCTGAGCTGCGCGACGGAACGCTCGTGAGCCTGCACGTCACCGACTTCCGTGCCTCCTACAGCCTCTACGCCGTTCAGCGCCCGCACCTGGAGCAAAGCGCCGCCGCGATGGCGTTTCGCGAAGCACTGCGCCGCAACTGGGACCGCCGCGCCTGACGTTCGCACGGCCGTCAGCTGGTCTCGTCGGGAACACAAACGACCGGACCGGCTGTGGGATTGCCCTTCCAGAGCGATCGCCACGACGATGACACGAAGCGCCATGCCCTTTCCGGCCGGCTGGTCCCGGGAAGCCGGACCGCACGACGCCCTCCGCCCAGCGGGCACTTATCGTGCGCGACGGGAGTATAGTCGCGTCATGAGCTTTGCCGTTGGGGCCGGCGCCTACGACCGGTTTATGGGCCGGTACTCGGCTCCGCTCGCCCCGCTCTTCGCTAACTTTGCAGGTATCGCCTCTCAGCTGACGGCGCTCGATGTCGGCTGCGGGCCGGGGGCACTGACTGCCGAACTGGCCGCGCGGCTCGGAACCGCATCGGTCACCGCTGTCGAGCCCTCAGACACCTTCGTCGCGGCATTTCGCGAACGCTATCCCAAGATCACATTGCGGCAGGCGCCTGCGGAGCGTCTGCCATTCGACGATGACTCCTTTGACGCATGCCTGGCTCAGTTGGTGGTCCACTTCATGCCGGATCCCGTTGCCGGGCTGCTCGAGATGCGGCGCGTAACACGCCGGCAGGGGGTGGTTGCGGCCTGCGTGTGGGACCACGACTCCAGCGGTGGACCCCTCAGCCTCTTTTGGGACGCCGTGCACCAACTCGACCCGGGTGCCACCGGTGAAGCGGGGCTGGCCGGAGCCCGCGAAGGCCACCTTGGCGAGCTGTTTCGAGCGGCGGGACTGCGCGAGATCGAGCAGGGCGCACTTATGATCAGTGTTGAGCACGAGAGTTTCGAAGACTGGTGGGAGCCCTTCACGCTCGGCGTTGGCCCTGCCGGCGCCTATGTCGCAGGCCTCGACACCGCAGGCCAGGTCCGGCTCCGTGAGCAGTGCCGCGCCATGCTCCCACCGGCGCCGTTTGTGGTGACCGGTCGCGCTTGGGCGGCACGCGGAGTGGCCTGAGGCCCAGCGCTCAGGAGCGCCTTTCCCCGGTGAAGCAGCACTGACTCGACGCAACGGGGCCGGATTCCGGGTTGCTACTGGCAGATGCGAGGCGCCGGAGCGCTCCTGACAGTAGGCTGTCAGGAATGCTGCCCGGCCGAAGCCTGCCCCTCGATGCGCCCATGTATGCTTCGAAAAGGAGGGCAGGAACAATGGCCGATGACGCGCCCGGGACGAGAGCGAATCCGTGGATGTTGAAGACCCCTACTGGAGGCGCCGAGTTCGTTGCTTACAGAGACCCGTCCCTGGATCCCCCGGCACTCGTCGTCAGAGCGGGAACGACTGAGCTCCGCTATGACCTGCGCTGCATCGATGACCTGTACGCGATGCTGCGGGCGCACGGTGACTGGATGGCCCTGGGTAACGCGGACGAGCAGAAGCCTGCCAGGCCCGACACGGTGGAAGGGTGGGCTCGGGCTGAGGACAACCCGTTGGGCGGTTGGTACGGCCTTCGCAAGGGCTATCGCGGACGGTTTGGCATGTATGTTCCGCCGGTGCTGGAAGCGCTCGGGCTCGCCGAAGTGGAGCATTCGCCTCGGAACAACCGGATGCGCGCACTCTGATTCCAGACCCAAGAGCGTCGTCGGCATACGTCGTGGTGCTCGGCCCTGGGTAGATCCAGGGACGTCGGCCGGTAGGGGTCGTCGTAGGGGCAGGTGTTAGCGCCCGCATCGTCGGCGCGCTGCGCCCGCTGGTCCACGGCGTCCAGCGTATAGCTCACGCGCGCCAATTTAGTGCCTGTGTTCTCCACATGATCGATGTCCGCCAGTCGTTCTGCGGTTTCATATCGATTGAGCCGCGAGTTCAGGAAAGGGAGACCTGGTACGGCTGGAGGGATTCGAACCCCCGACCCTCTGTTCCGAAGACAGATGCTCTATCCACTGAGCTACAGCCGCACGCGTTTCGGGGACCTTCGAAGCCAACCTCCGTCGTGCCCTTACTCTTCCGCCACAGCGCTGATTCCCCCGGTGACCTTCCCTATGAGTGAGGAGGGCCACCCCGACTCGGTGCATTCAGCCGACCCTGTG
>CAYYSD010000106.1:0-11196 GCA_964474285.1 uncultured Anaerolineaceae bacterium
CGTTCTTCGACGACGTAGGCCGCCCACGAGTCGTACCCGAGCAGTCCGGCCACCTCCGTGCGCAGGCGTATGGCCTCTTCGAGCCGGGCCACGTTCTCCGGTCCCGCCCTGGTCTGCTCCTTGAAGAAGAGCTGCCGCCGAAGTTCGCCGTTCTGCGCATTGGACATGAAGGGGTAGTACTCGGGGTAGTCGAGCGAAACGCGGTATCGTTCCCCGGCGTCCGTCGGAACCTTCTTCAAAGCTTCGACAAACGTGTCAGGCAGGCCGGCGAGTTCTTCCCGCGTGACGTCGATGCCGTCGCCCCAGTCGTCGATGGCGTTACGGAATTCGACACCGAGTTCCACCAGGCGGTTGAAGAGAGACTGGACCCGGTCGCGCTGTTCACGAGGCAACGCGAACCCGTTTCGCCGGTAGTCACGGAGCTCGAATTCGAGCAGCCGCGAATCTTCTCCGGTCAGCGCGGCGGCTTCCGAGGTGGAGGCGAACGCGTTGACCGCCTCAAACACGTCTTCGCGGAACGAGAGGTCCACGGAGTACTTGTCGAGAGCCTGGTCCATTTCGCGCGCTGTTTCGCGGATCGCGTCGTCCGCGGAGACATAGGCCATAAAGGCGTACATGCCGGAGGCGTAGCTGAGGGCATCGCGGGCATTGGCGAGGGCAAGCATGGTGTTGGCGAACGTGCGCTCCGCATGTGGAATGGCGACAACGCTTGCCACCATCTCGTCGCATTGCTTCATCGCGCCGGTACAGGCGTCGGTGATGGATTGAGGTGTCAGTGACTCGAAACTGATGGCGCCGCTCATGGGAGAGCCTCCAGGCTTGAGTGGACGATCGCGCCCTGTTTGAGGACGGCCGCTCGTTGGTCTGGCTTCGTGAGCACATCGAGGCTTCGAAGCGGATCGCTGCGGACGACGAGGATGTCGGCGGAAAGCCCGGCGTTGAGCCGTCCGCAGATGCGGGAGAGCCTCAGGAGGTCGGCGGCCCACCCCGTGGCCGCCATGATGGCCGCGCCGGGGGTAAGACCGAGTTCGGCCATGCGCAGGATCTCCTGCGCGTTGTCGCCCGGGCGATTCAGGGGGGTGCCTTCATCCGTGCCCATCGCGACGTTGACGCCAGCACGGAGAGCCAGCTGGTAGCTCGCGCGGTGATCCTCCAGCACCTGGAAGGCCTTGTCGACGGCATACGCGGGTATGCCGGCTTCGAGGCCGCCATAGGCGATATGGAACGGCGCGGTGAGCGTGGGCACCATGTAGGTACCGCGTTCGCACATCAGTTCCACCGCCTCCTGGTCGAGCCACACGCCGTGTTCGATGGAATCGACGCCGGCTCGCACGGCGTTCTTGATGCCCTCGTTCGATTGGGCGTGGGCAGCAACCACGCGAAATGCCTTGTGCGCCTCTTCGACTCCGGCCTCGAGTTCTGCCAGCGAGAATGATGGCGAACGGGGGTCTACCCCGGGGGTGAGCACTCCGCCGCTGGCGAAGAGCTTGATCGCGCCGGCGCCAGCACGGAGCTGCTCCCGCACTGCCTTGCGGACTTCATCAGGGCCGTCGGCCTCGCGTGCGATGAAACCGTGTCCGTGGCCACCGGTCATCGTCACGCCAAGACCGGCGGCGAGAACCCGGGGGCCGGGGAGAAGTCCGGAGTCAATCGCCTTCGCCA
Source organism: uncultured Anaerolineaceae bacterium (assembly GCA_964474285.1). Classification (GTDB taxonomy): domain Bacteria; phylum Chloroflexota; class Dehalococcoidia; order Tepidiformales; family Tepidiformaceae; genus JACRBT01. The sequence continues at coordinate 1,663 of CAYYSD010000106.1, forward strand.
GGTGGATGTTGAGTTGCCCCGACGCCCCGAGGTCGCGAACGGTGGTGAAGCCCGCTTCCAGCGTGGTCTTCGCATACTGCGCCGCCCTCCACGCACGCAACGGCACCGGGTCGTTGGCTGTGGCGTTGAGCTCGTTGGCTTCGCCTGCGGAGGAGAGATGGACGTGGCAATCGATCAGGCCGGGGAGCACGAAAGCGCCCCGGCAATCGAGCACCTGGGCACCCTCGCGGTCGAGGTCCGCGCCGATGGCCGCGATCAGCCCATCACGGCAAAGAACGTCGATGCCGGGGATGAATGTTCGTGCGTCGCTATCGAAGACGGCTCCTCCACGGAGGAGGACAGGTCGAGCGTGTTCAGCCTGCGGGGATGTCGTGTTCGAAGACATCGGCAAATTGTGCTGGCGCGCCGCCGGGGTGGCAACCGAGCCTGATCGCAGCGGCTGCGGTAACCTTGTTGGACACCAAGAAGGAGCAAATCGTTTGAAGGAATACAAGAGCCCTCCGGCGATGTCGATCGATGCCAAGAAGAGCTACACGGCCACGATTGAGACCAGCGCAGGGACCATGACCGCGGAGCTCTTCCCGGGCGATGCCCCGGCGACGGTCAACAACTTCGTTTTCCTCGCTCGCGATGAGTACTACAACGACGTCATCTTCCACCGCGTCATCAAGGGATTCATGATCCAGGGCGGTGACCCGACCGGCACCGGTCGTGGCGGGCCTGGCTACCGCTTCAACGACGAGAAGGTCACTCGTCCGTACTCGCGGGGAACCCTCGCCATGGCGAACGCGGGCCCGAACACCAACGGCAGTCAGTTCTTCATCATGCACGCGGATTACGGGCTGCCGCCGAACTACACGATCTTCGGGAAGCTCACCGACGGCGAAGACGTGCTCGACGCTATCGCGACGGCGCGGACAGGCGCCCAGGACCGGCCCGTTGAGCCGGTGTCGATTACCTCAGTGACGATCGCGGAATCCTGAGTCTTTCAACACCATGACCTTTGAGAAGGGCCGGCGGCGCCGGCCTTTTTCAGTGGTTAGAGGCCGGGCCCCAGCCGTGTTCGACGGTGATGTCGGGCATTGGGAAGTGACGGATATTCTGCGTGACGATCCGCCCGCCGGTTAGCCTGACTGTGGCTGCGAGAAGGGCATCGCCTTCATCCGTGCCGTGCGAAGGATTCCATCGGTTGTAGTAGGAGACGCCAAGGTCCACGATCTCAGCTGTAAGTGGCTCCGTCTCGAAGAAACCGAGGAGACGGTAAGCACGTTCACGCTCATCCGGGCGCAGTCTGATGGTCACTTCGAGTCGCTGAATTGCGGCGATGAGGAGTCTGTCCGGCCGGTTGCCCAAAGAGCGAATGAGCGCGTATGCCTCGGGCTTCGCCCTGAGATGCCAGATCAGAATGTCTGCGTCCAGGAAGATCCGCTCAGGCATCCGAGGCGGACTGGTTCGTGATGGTTTCGTACTTCGTCCCAAGGCGGGAGTGAAGGTCTTGTCGAAGGTTGGCGATCAGGTCTTCTGTCGTGCCTGGCCGGTCCGACCACAGTCCAAACGTCTCGGCGAGGGCAGTTTCGAAGGCTTCCCGGTTCTGCTCAGCAGCATGCCGGTCCTGCTCGACCTTCTCGGTGATCGCCTGTTCGAGGAACTGCTTCTTCGAGATGCCGAGCTTCTTCACGGCCCATTCGAGTTCCGCGATGACCTTCTCATCGAGGCGGGTGGAGAGCACCTTGTCCATGGATGTAAGATACCATGCTTACATCCTCCTGGGCTACGAGAAGTCGTGGCTGGTGGGGGTTGCGATGAGCCCGGGGAGCGGGCATGGCTCGAACCGCTCGGCGATGATGTTCGGGAACCCGCTCTGAACGTTGTCGATGCGGCCATGGATGATGACGAACGGTGTCGCGCGGACGAGTTCGCGCTGGCGGTCCTGGAGCGCGGTGTAAATGACGACGTTCGCCATCCCGAATTCGTCTTCGAGCAGCATGAACATCACTCCGCTCGCGGTTTGCGGCTTCTGACGTGTCACGACCATGCCCGCCATTGCCACCTTCGCCCCATCCGGGAGGCGGTTGGGGTTGCCCGGCCCACCGAGATGCCTGCTCGTGATGAGCCCTTCATGGAGCAGCGGCCGCACGAGCGCCATGGGGTGGTTGCCGCCGGTCACGCCCATGGCGTCGAAATCCCATGCCAGGCGATTCCAATCGCTCAGGCCCGGCAGATCGACCATGTCCTGGTTCACGGGCAAGCCAAGCGCCGGCTGGTGGCCGGAGATGCGGCTCCCGGCGCGGCGTTTGCCGTCATAGGCGGCAGAGGCCGGTGTGAGAAGGCCCAACTGCCAGAGTAGTTCGCGGCGCGGCAGCCCGAACGCATCGAGCGCACCCGCCCGCACCAGCGCCTCGGCAACCTCGCGGTGGATGCGCGCGCGCATCAGAAGTTCATGCAGCGAATGGTAGGGTCCGCCGGCATCCCGCTCGGCGATGATGCGCGCGGCAGCACCGGCCATCACTTCGAACGAGATACCCTTCTCCAACCGGGCGCGGTTTTTCACACGGTCGCGCCACGTGCCGCCAAGGCTGCGCACCTGGCAGAGCCCCAGGCGGATTTCGCCCTCCTCCGGCCATGCGCCAACCAGGCTGCGGTTGATGTCCGGCATGCGCACTTCGATGCCGTGTCGTCGCGCATCATTCGTGAGCACCTCCACGGAGTAGAAGCCCATTGGTTGTGCGTTGAAGAGCGCACAATAGTAGGCGGTCGGGTAGTAGTAGCGCAGCCAGCACGACTCGTAGGCGAGCAATGCGAAGGCGACGGCATGACTCTTCGGGAAGCCAAAGGCCGCAAACGCCGCCATCTTCTCGAAGGCGATGTGGGCAGCTTCGCGGCTGACACCCATTCGGTCGGAGCCCTCGAAGAATTCGCCTTCGAGCGCGCGCATTGCCTCTTCCGAACGCTTGCGGCTCATCGCGCGGCGAAGGCGGTCCGCCTGCCCCGGCGTGAAACCGGCGACCGCGCAGGAGATCTGCAGGACCTGGTCCTGGTACAGCACGTGACCGACCGTTTCGCGAAGGCAGTCCTTCAGGAGCGGTTCCAGTTCCGGGTGGCCATAGTCGACATAAACAGGTTCTCCACGCGTCACCCGTTCCCGGTACTCCATGTAGGGATGGAAGGCGCCGGCGACGATCGGGCCGGGGCGAATGATGGCGACCTGAACCGCGAGATCATCGATGTTCTGAGGGCGTGTCTTCGGGAGCGTCTGAATCTGAGCGCGGCTTTCGATCTGGAAGACGCCCATCGTGTCGCCATCCTGGATGGAGGCGAAGATCTCCGGGCTGTCGTGAGGGATGCGGCCAAGATCGATGCGCCGGCCGTGCACTTCCTCAATCATGTCCAGGCACTCATCCACCGCCGAAAGCATGCCGAGCGCCAGGAAGTCGATCTTCACAAAGCGCGCGTCATCGACGGAATCCTTGTCCCATTGGCAGACATAACGGCCATCCATCCGTGCGGGCTCCACGGGCACAACGGATGAGAGAGGCTCCGCTGAGATGACAACGCCCCCGACGTGCTGGCTGATATGGCGGGGGAAACCGGCAGCTTCCTGGGCGAGCTGGATGAGATCCCGCCAGATTGGCGCGCCAACGAGAGCCTTCAGCTCAGGGATGCGCGCCATCTCCTCGCCGATTTGATGCGCACTCGAATAGTGCCCGCCGAGCTTGTTGAGCTTCGCGAGCACAGGGGCAGGCAGGCCCAGTGCCTTGCCGATGTCGATCACCGCGTTCTTGAATTGATAGGTGGGGAAGGCGGCCACGATCGCCGCGTGTTCCTCGCCATAACGGTTGTAGACGCGCTGCAGGAGTTCATCGCGAATGTCCCGGGGGAAGTCGAGGTCAATATCGGGCAGCGAATGGAGTTCGTCGTTGAGGAAGCGGTCCAGGTAGAGGTTGTTCTTCACCGGGTCGATGTGGGAAAGGCCGATGAGATAACAGACGATTGAACTGACCGACGAGCCGCGCCCCCGTCCGACAGGCCGCTCATCGGACTGCAGATGCTTTGGTCTCCCGCGAAGCTCCTGCGCAATCTCGCCGACCATCTGCAAAATGTCCCAGTAGACCAGGAAGAAGCCCGCCAACCGGTGCTTCTCGATGAGCATGAGTTCGCGTTCCAAACGGGCGCGGGCGTCGTCGCCAGTGGCCGCATCCTGTGTACCGTATTTGCGGACGAAGGCGCGCTCGCACACGCCGCGCAGGAAGCTATCGAGCGTAGCGCCGTCCGGCACAGGGTAGTCAGGCAGGCGGTAGGGCAGGTCACGCGTGAGGTCGAACGTGCAGCGCTCCGCGATGACCACGGTGTTAGAGATGGCGCGAGGGAAACGCGCGAAACGCCTGGCCATCGCGGCGGCGGATTTCAGGTGGAACTCTGAATTCGGGCGGCGTTCCCGGTGGGAGCTATCGAGTGTGAGCCGGTGACGTATCGCGACCAGGACATCGTTGAGGCGGTGGCGCTCGCGGACGTGATAGTGGACGTTGTTGGTCGCGACGACTTCTACCCCGGCGGCCTCCGCGATTTCCGCGAGCGCCATCGCGCGTTGCGAATCCCCGAATACGTCGTGATGCTGAAGCTCGACATAAAAGCGTTCTTTCCCGAAGACGCTGAGGTAGTCCTGGGCCACCTTCAGCGCAGCTGCGCGGTCTGGCCCGCCGGCACGAAACGGGTCGCTGAGGTGGGCGAGTTCGCTCTCCCGGCAACCGGAGAGCACGATGAGCCCCTCGTTCAGTTCGAACAGCCAGGCTTTGGCGACACGTGGCTCATCCTTGCCGAACTCCTTGTAAGCGCGGCTCAACAGGCGGCAGAGGTTGCGGTAGCCTTCGACCGACTCGGCGAGCACGGTGATGTGGGACGGCGGGCCGCCTGGTGCCTCGGCCGCCATGGTGAGTTCACAGCCCGTGATGGGCCGGAGCTTCTGTTCGGCCGCAGCCTTCGCATATTCCATCGCGCCGTAGAGGTTGTCGTGGTCCGTAACCGCCATAGCGGGGTAGCCGAGCGCCACCGCGCGCGACACGAGCTCGTCGGTGCTGCTGGCGCCTTCGCGCAGCGACCAGCACGAGTGGGTGTGCAACTCGACGTAGGCAGGCGCGTTTGCCGGGGCAGGGCGAGGAGCGGCGGCCATGGGTCGATCCAATCGCCTGGAAGATGCTCAAAGTATAGAACATGTGTTCTATACAGTCATCAGTCGTGAATTGGATGAACTTCGCACTATATCAGTTATGTACGTTGATTGAGTCTTCTGGTGGACGGCCTCGATCCCCGGCAACCCAATGACCACGTGACCGAAACGCTCCGCGCGTTGTTTTGTCACCTGTCCGCCCTGAAAAATCAAGCCACCTGATCGACAACCATCACACGGAGCCGGTTGCGTAATCCGGGCGACATTGGGAATGGGGAACACACGAATGGACTGGCTTGCGGCTGGCGCTGACGAAGAGGGCTCCCCCCCGCAGCGGCTCTCCCTCGAAGAACAGCAAGAACTTGTGATGCAGTATGCCCCGCTCGTGCGCAGGGTGGCGCGCTCACTGCCCCTGGAGATTCCCGGCGTTCTTGAATTCGAAGACGCTGTGGGCTATGGCACCTGTGGACTGGTCGAGGCGGTGCGCCGCTACGATCCCTCCAAGGGCACTAACTTCCATGCCTACGCAGTGCGCCGCATCCGCGGCTCCATGATCGACGCGTTCCGGCGGATGGACCGCCTGAGCCGTACGATGCGCCAGAAGGCCCGCGATGTTCACCGGGCGCACGGCGAACTCGAAGTCACCCTCGGCCGTTCACCCAACGAACAGGAGGCCGCTGACCACCTGGGACTCTCCATCCCTCAGTACCGCGAGGCATTCTCCAGCTCCCGCTGGGTCACGGTGTCGCTTGATCGCCTGCTGGAAAAGGACGACGACGGCGATTCCTTCCCGGCGGCGGAGATGCCGACGGCCGACGAAGACATCGACTTCACCCGCCAATTCGAGGAGCGAGAGATGTACGACGACCTTGCCAGGGCGGTCCAGTCCCTTCCGGAACGCGAACGCCTCGTCGTTTCGCTCTATTATGTCGAGCATCTCGCCATGCGCGAAATCGCGCAGGTGCTCGGCGTCTCCGAAACACGCGTGAGCCAGCTTCATGCCCAGGCGGTCAAACGTCTCCAGCGGACGATGCTGCACCAGGCTGCCTGAACCAGGCGGCCCTACCACACCATGGCCTGGTTCGAAGGCTCCGCAGCGTGTTCACGTTGCCGGAGCCTTCTGCATACCGGCCAGTTCGCGATCTGTTCCAAAAGTGGACGGCGTCCACAATTTCGTCACCGGGACCCTATTAGGGGACCAACGGCTTGCCGAAGATAACCATGGACACCATCGCGTGAGACGGCGTCAGACAGCCTGCATCGCGAACGGGACCTGCAAACCTGACAACGCAGGCGGCCCGGCGATGGGGGATGGGGAGGAACAATCATGGCAGAGCGAATCGACACGGGATTCAGGTCGGCGGTCGCGTTCGTCACCCACACCCGCGACTACCGTTCGTCGGACGTGCTCCCGGCACTTGCCCGCCATGGCTTCACGACCACCGAACGCCCCCACGATCGGGAAACCGAGCGCCTTCTCACGCAATTCGATCCCGACCTCGTGGTCCTCGCCATCGACCCTCGCCACGATGCCGACGTTGCCCTGGTTCGCTCCGTCGCTCGTGCCTGCTCGGCGACTGTCATGGTCCTTGCGCCCGGGCCGCACGCTCACGGCCTGGCTTCCGCCCTCGAAGCCGGCGCCGATGTCTTCCTCCGCGATACCGACGGCGTCGAAGCGCTAACCGCCCAGCTGGGCGCCATGGCGCGCCGCCGGGCACCGAACTCTCCGGCCCCGGCCGTTCGGGAAGAACCCGAATCGGCGCGCATCACGGTTCGTGACCTGGTCCTGGACTTCGATCGATGCCAGGCCGTCCGCGAAGACCAGACGATCCCTCTGACCCCCACCGAGTTCAAGATCCTGGCCTACCTGGCCAGGAACGCCGGCAAGGTCGTCAGCCCCGTGGAGATTCTCCGCGCAGTGCAGGACTACACCTATTCTGAGCGCGAAGCGCAGGAGATCGTGAAGGTCTACATCCGCCGCATCCGCCGCAAGGTGGAGGCTGACCCGAGCGAGCCGAGCTATATCCTGAACGTCCGCGGCTTCGGCTACATGCTTGAACGCCGCACCGGCCGCCGTGGCGAAGAAGGGCGCGAAGCCGCCTGACGCAGGCTCGGATACTCTCCAATTCTCCGAGCCTTCTCAACCGCGCGGTAGTACAATCCGTGCCATGAACACGACACTTTCTTCCGTCCTCAACCTGGACGGCGCGCGCCCATCGTTGAAGGACGCGAAAGCCGTTCGCGCCCAGATTGACACGATCATCCGCCTCGCCGTCTTCGGTAGTGCGGAAGAGCAGGCGCTGGCGCGATACGCCATTCACACCGCGGCGCCCCAGCTCGGCGCTGTTTCCTCCTCCATCGCAGGGCTCTACAGCGCCAGGGGCCGGGGAGAAGTAGCCGGGTTCACGGTCCCCGCTGTCAACATCCGCGGCCTCGCCTACGACATGTCTCGCGCGCTCTTCCGAGCGATGAAGGCCACCGATGGGGCAGCCACGGTCTTTGAACTTGCCCGCTCGGAGCTCGGGTACACCCACCAGGAACCGTCTGAGACGGCCGCCGTTGTTCTCGCCGCCGCCATTGCGGAAGACTACGTCGGCCCCGTGTTCATCCAGGGTGACCACTACCAGGCCAACGCGAAGAAATTCGCCACCGACCCGGAAGGCGAGACCAAAGCGCTCGAGGACCTCATACGCAGCGCTATCGCTGCGCAGTTCTACTGCATCGACATCGACGCCTCCACGCTGGTCGACCTGAGTTATGACAGGGTTGCGGACCAGCAGGCGCCGAACGCGAAACTGACGGCCCACCTCGCGAAGCTCATCCGCCAGCTCGAGCCGGCGGGCGTCACTATCTCCATCGGCGGCGAGATCGGCGAGGTTGGCAAGAACAACAGCACGGTCGAAGAGCTCACCGCCTATGTCGACGGCTTCCGGCAGATCGTCGGAAGCACGATTGAGGGCGTCTCCAAGGTGAGCGTCCAAACGGGCACGACACACGGAGGTATCCCGCTCCCGGACGGTACCATCGCGTCCGTCGCCATCGACTTCGAAACGCTTCGCGAACTTTCGCGTGTCGGGCGGGAGCGCTACGGGATGGCCGGCGCGGTGCAACACGGCGCCAGCACGCTCCCGGACGAGCTGTTCCATCGCTTTCCCGAGGTCGAGACGGCCGAGATTCACCTTGCCACGGGCTTCCAGAACATCGTCATGGACCACGAGCGCTTCCCGGCGGACCTGCTCAACGAGATGCGCGCCTATGGCAAAATCCACTTTGCCGACGAGGCGAAGGAAGGCGAAACCGACATCCAGTTCTTCTATAAGACGCGGAAAAAGGCCTGGGGCCCGTTCAAGCGCCAGACGTGGGACCTGCCGGTCGAGATCCGGGCTGAACTCAATCGCTCCCTCCAGGACAAGTTCGAATTCCTCATCGGGCAGCTCAAGGCCAACGGCACACGGGACATGGTGCTCCAGCACGTCGTCCAGAAACCCGTTGAAATCGAACCGCCGCTGGTCGCAGCCCGCGCATAACAAACGCCTGGATTCCGGGTTCCTTTACCTTGGTTTCGGCGCCGAGGGACTACGGTGGTTACCAGTAAAGGCTGGAGGACTGCCATGCGTGTCCTTGTTGTGGAAGACGAAGAGTCCATCGCCTCGGCGTTGGAACGTGGTTTGACGAAGATTGGATACGCCGTGGACGTGGCCTTTGACGGCGCGGAAGCGCTCGAAAAGGCCGGCGTCAACAACTACGACGTGATCTGCCTGGACCTCAACCTTCCGAGGATTGATGGACTTGAAGTGTGCCGGCGGCTGCGCGAAGATCGATTTGGCGGAGGCATCATTATGTTGACTGCACGCACGTCGATCAAAGACCGCGTTGCCGGACTGGACCAGGGCGCAGACGACTACCTGCCCAAGCCGTTCGCCTTCAGCGAGCTGGCAGCGCGCATCCGTGCCATTGCCCGGCGCGAAGCCGGGATGCGCGAACCGGTGCTCGATACGAGGGGCCTCGAACTCGACCCGAACACGAACCACGTGCGCCGCGAAGGCCGCGAGATTCACCTCACGCCGAAGGAGTTCTCGCTCCTCTATTACCTTGCCCGGAACGAGGGCCGCGCTGTGCCCCAGGAAGAGCTCCTCGAGCACATCTGGGACGAGCACGCGAACCCCTTCACGCAGACGGTGAAGGTGCACATGAACAACCTCCGCCGCAAGCTCAATGAAGGCTTTGGCGAACAGCTCATCGGGAATGGAGACGGCTGTTTTCATGGCTTCGGTATAACCGAGGTATAACCAACCGTCAATGCTTCGACTCCGACACGATCCCCTCCTCGATGATGTCGAGCGCCTGCATCATCTCCGCTTCCGTCACCG
>CAYYSD010000107.1:0-11167 GCA_964474285.1 uncultured Anaerolineaceae bacterium
ACGTTCGCGCGAGCCTCCAGCAGAGCTACGAGCGCTTCGATGGAAGCGGTTGGATGGGACTCCGCGGCAACGAGATCATGTTGACCTCGCGGATCGTGAACCTTGCCGACGTGGTGGAGGTATATCAGAGGAACGGTGGCATAGACGCGGCGAGGCGGGTGGCACAAGAGCGAAAGGGCACACAGTTTGACCCTGGTCTGGTGGAACTGTTCTGTGACTCCGCAGAACGAGTCTTTGCGAACCTGCCCCAGGATGCCACGTGGGACGCAGTCATTGCCGCAGAGCCGTCTCTCGGCCGAGCACTCTCTGAGGACGAGTGGGACGCCGCGCTCGAGGCAATCGCCGACTTCGCCGATCTCAAATCGCCCTGGACGCTTGGCCATTCGCGCGGTGTGGCAAGACTGGCCCAGGCTGCAGCGGCCGATTGCGGGCTGCCGCCTGCGGACTGCCGAAAACTGTTCCGCGCAGGACTCCTCCACGATCTCGGTCGCCTCGGTGTCTCGAATGCGATCTGGGACAAGCCCGGCCCGCTCTCACACACTGAGATGGAGCGAGTTCGGCTCCATCCATACCTGACCGAACGAATGCTGTCCTATTCGCCGGCGCTCGCCCAACTCGCTCCAATTGCCGTGCAACACCATGAGCGGCTCGACGGCAGCGGCTACCCACGCGGACTGTCCGGCACCTCGATTTCGACGCTCGGACGCCTGTTGGGTGCTGCGGATGCGTATCAAACCATGGTCGAACCGCGTCCGCACAGACCAGCACTTTCGCTCTCCGAGGCGGCCGAGCGCCTGCGGACCGACGTCATCGGCGGCCGGCTCGACGGAGACGCTGCGAACGCAGTGCTTCGGGCAGCCGGTCACTCCGGTAGTATCCGGCGCCAGTTGCCCGCCGGCCTCACTCTGCGCGAAGTGGAGGTCCTACGTCTCCTGGTTCGTGGACTTTCGCACAAACAGATCGCGAAGCACCTCGTAATCTCCCCCAAGACGGCGCGGAACCACATCGAGCACATCTACGCGAAGACTGGCGCTTCCAACCGAGCCCGCGCGAGCGTATTTGCTGTGAAGCACTCCCTGCTTGACCCGGAGCTGCTTACCGAAAGGTGACGCATACCGGCGACGACCAAAGATGGGGCAAACGCCTCATGAGGCGAGCGATGCCAACCCATACGCTTCCTCCCCACCCATGGAGGTGAGTGATGGCCTGGTTCGATCACAACGGAGCGCGTGTCTATTACGAAGAGGATGGCGCCGGCGACCCGCTCCTCCTGTTGCCAGGCTGGGGCGGTTCGATCGAGGAGCTGCGATCGCTCCGAGACACCCTCGCACCAACTTTCCGCGTCATCGCAGCGGATCTCCCCGGCTCCGGGAGATCGGGCCCTCAGCCTCGAACCTATACCCCGTCGTACTACCACGACGACGTCGTCATCTTTTCTGCGTTGCTTGAGTCGCTCGGTGCAGCGCCAGCTCACCTGGTCGGCTTCAGCGATGGAGGAGAATACGCGTTGCTCCTGGCTGCGACTTCTCCTTCGGCGGCTCGATCCGTGGTCACGTGGGGCGCCGCCGGGACGCTCGGCCAGAATCCGCAGCTGGCCGAGCCGATGCTCCATCTGATCGATAACCCCATTCCGCCCATGCGCGAATTCTCCGACCACCTCAAGGCGACGTACGGAGAACAAAACGCGAGGGTGATGACCCAGAGCTTCGGCAGGACTCTAATCGCGATCATCGAGAAGGGCGGAGACATCTCTCGGTCTTTGGCGTCAGACATCTCTTGCCCGGCGCTCCTCGTCACCGGAGAGCATGACTTCCTGGCTTCGCCAATGCTCGTGGCTGATATGGCTGCGGCAGTCGCCAACGGCGAGTTCGTGCAGGCAGACGGAGCGAGCCATGCAGTCCACATCGAGCGTCCGGACTGGTTCAACGAGACGATTGGAGCCTGGCTGGCTGCCCATTAACCCGAGATTCCGCTTGGGACTGCTCGGCCCCCTTTACAGATGCGCCCGGAAGTAGCCCACAAGACGGCGCTCCATGTATTCGAGGCCCTGGGCATCGCGCGGCATGTGGCGCTCCTCCGGGAAGACCAGCAGGTCGTATTCCTTCTGGTGCGCCGTCAGCGCCACGATGAGGCGCGCGGTGTGGCGGAAGTGCACGTTCTCATCGACAAGGCCATGGACAAGGAGGAGCTTGCCCCGCAGTTCGCCGGCGTGAGTCAGCACCGAGCTCTCCCGGTAGGCCTCGGCATTGGTCCGCGGCGTCCCCATGTAGCGCTCGGTGTAGCCAGTGTCATACCCATCCCAGTCCGTGACCGGCGCGCCCGCGACACCTGCCTTGAAAATGTCCGGCGCTTTCATCATCGCCATGCACGTCATGTATCCGCCGTAGCTCCATCCGTAGATGCCGGTGCGCGAGGTGTCCGCGTAGCCCAGGGATTCGAGGAAGCGCACCCCGGCGACCTGGTCGTCGATCTCGACGCTGCCCATCGCCCGGTTCAGGTGCGCTTCGAAGGCGAGGCCGCGGTTGGCGCTTCCGCGGTTGTCGAGCTTGAAGACGACGAAGCCCTCCTGCGCCAGGTACTGGGCCCGGAGGTCCACCGTCATCGACCAGTCGTCCACGACGCGCTGGGCGTGGGGGCCGCCATAGGTGGAGACGACTACGGGATAACGGCGCCCCGGCTCGAGGTCGCGCGGCCGGTAGATGCAGCCGTAGAGCGGTGTGCCGTCCGCCCCCGGAAGCGTGACGAACTCGGGCGGAACCAGGCCGAGTTCCGGCGCCGATTGCCCGGCATTGTCGAACAGCACGTCCACTTCCGCGCCATCCGTCGCCCGAAGCGTTACCGTGGGGGCATGCGCCACCGAGCTGAAGATGTCCAGGAAGTGGCTGCAATCGCGCGAAAAGACGCCGTCGTGCCAGCCGTTGCCGTGCGTGAGGCGCTGGATTTCGCCACCGTCGAGCGAAACGCGATACACGTGGCGTTCGGTGACGCCGTCCTTCGTCCCCTGGAAGTAGACCAGGCGCCCGGCCTCGTCTACGGCGAGCAGGTGGGTGACGACCCAGTCGCCGGCGGTGAGCGCCCGTTTCTCGCGGCCATCGGCGGCATGGAGATAGAGGTGGCGAAAACCCGTGCGTTCACTCGAGCGCAGGAGCTCACCGGATTCGAGAAAGCGGGTGTCGTTGTCGAGATTCAGCCACGGGTCGCCCGTCTCCTCCACCAGCGTGGTAGCGCGGCCGGTGGCATCGAAGGCCACGAGCCGGAGCCGCCGCTGGTCTCGCGAGAGCAACTGCGCCGTAAGAACACCGTCCGGCCGCCACGCGACGCGAGCCACGTAGATGTCCGGGTCGGAACCGAGATCCATCCAAACCGTGTCGCCGCCACCCGCCGGCACGACGCCAAGGCGCACAACAGCGTTCGGCTCGCCGGCAAACGGATAGCGGTGGGGTTCCGTTTCCGGCTGCGGCGTGCCCGTGTGAGCGATGGCAAAGAGCGGGATGTGGCGGCTGTCGGCCTCGATGTAGGCGATGCGGCTGCCGTCGGGACTCCACCAGAATCCGTCGTCGCGATCGAGCTCTTCCTGTGCGATGAATTCGGCCAGGCCGTTCGTGAAAGCTTCGTGACCACCCGTCGTCAGGCGCGCGGCCACGCCGCTCGCGATGCTGAGGACGTGGAGGTCGTTGTCACGCACGAACGCGACACGCGTGCCCTCCGGGTCGAGCTTCGGGTCCTGGACGCCGGCGCTGTCCGGCAGTTGGCGCAGCCCTTCTGCGCCCCGCGCCACCTGGAGCGCCGCCCCCGAAGGGATGAGGAGGACAGGAGGGTCAGCCTTGCGAGCCCACTGGTAGGAGGTGACGCCCAGTTCGCGGAGGCGCGCCCGTTCCCGCCGGAGCTCTTCCTCGCGGGAGAGTGCCTCCTCCGAGGTGCTGGCCGGGGGCGGGCCCGCGACCAGCGAGACTTCGCCGCTCGAGATGTCGCGCCGCCAGAGGCTTCGGACGAGGTTGCCCTCGGCGGAAAAGAGGTACGTCACCGCCGTTCCGTCGGGGGTGAACCCGAAGCGGCCGGGGATGTGCATGCCGGGCCGCGGGAACTTCGCGACCTGTTCAAGGGAGATCCGGTCGTAGGAGAGCGACATCAGTCCAGGCCCTCGGCTCGCAGCGCTTCGATTTCACCAATGGCCCGCGGGATGCCCGCAGACAGGATCTCGCAGCCCACCGCGGTCACCAGGACGTCGTCTTCGATGCGGATGCCGCCGAAATCGAGCAGGCCCTCGACCATTGGCCAATTCACCGCGTCGCCGTGGGCGGCCCGGCGGTCTGGATCCTCGAGCAGCGCCCGGATGAAGTAGATGCCGGGTTCGATGGTCACCACATAGCCTGGTTGCAGCGGGAGGTCGGCGCGCAGCCACTTCAGCCCGAAGCGATCGCTCCGGGGGCGCCCCGCCAGGCACCCCCCCGCGTCGTGAGTGGCGAGGCCGAGCATGTGGCCCAGGCCATGCGGAAAGAACAGGGCGTGGGCGTCGCGTTCGACCAGGTCGGCGGGGTTCCCCCGCAGGATGCCGATGTCGACGAGCCCCGATGCGATGGCGACGCACGCCTCAAGATGCAACTCGCGGTATTCCTTGCCCGGGCGCACACCCTCGATGGCGGCAGACTGGACGCGGTACACGAGGTCGTAAAGGTCACGCTGAATACCTTCATAGCGGCGCCCAACGGGAATGGTGCGCGTGATGTCGGCGGCAAAGCCGTCGTACTCGGCCGCGGCGTCCATCAGCAGCAGTTCGCCGTCGGCCATGGTGCGCTGAGACGGTGCAAAGTGGAGGATGGCGCCGTTGGGGCCGCTCCCGACGATGGAACCGTACGCGGTGCGCTTGCTTCCCGCGCGGAAGAAGGCGGCTTCGACTTCGACCTGCAGCGCTCGCTCGGCCAGGCCGGGGCGGGCAAGGCGCATCGCGGTGAGATGGCCTTCGCGGCTCGCATTCGCCGCGCTTCGCATCAGGTCGAGCTCCATGGGTGACTTGGAACGGCGCGCCTCGGAGATTTGCTCGCTCAGCCGAGCCGACAGGGCGCCGTCGATCTCGAGTTCCAGCGCGTGCCAGTTGCCAACGCCATACTCCGCCGGGCGGTGGAGCAGGTCTTCGTTGCCGACGATGGCGATGGGTTCGCCCCGGCGGCGTTCGAGCCAGGTGGCGAGCTCGGAATTCGTCCGGACGCGCTCAATTCCGGATTGCCAGGCGAGTTCCTCAAGCGCCGTCCTGTCGCCACTCCACACCCGCTCCTCAAGTGATGCTACGGGTGCGAACAGCGTCCAGCCCTCGCCAGGGTCGAACGCGAGGACCGATTCGGACTCCGATGTGCCGGCAAGGTAGCGGTGCTCGGCGTGCGCGTGGAAGTCATGCGTTTGGTCCGTTCCGGCGATGGGGAGGGGCAGGCCGGAAGGCACGAGGACGACCCCGCGCTTCAGAGCCCACCGGCGCGCGACGTTCTCGCGGTGAGCGGCCGGGCCTGATTCATCCGTCACGAAGGCAGTTTAGCCGACCCTGGACAAGCGGTCCGCCCGGCTGCGGTGCGCTGTTCAGTCGTAGCGGGCGGCGGCCCGGCGGACGGCCTCCGCTACCTGCTGTCGAAGTTCCGGAGGACCGATGACGACCGCCTGCTGGCCCCAGCTCAGCACCCACGGGACGAATTCAAGCAGGCTTGCGAGCCGCAGCGTCATCCGGACGCCACCGTCTTCGAGCCGTGCGAGCTGTTGCGATGGGTGCCAGCTCGCTTCACGGACGCGGTCCGCGACGGCGGCATCGAAGTCGATGACGACGTCGTACTGCTCGTCATCTCCGAACACAACGCCGCTCCAGCTCTGGCGCAGGCGCTCGTAGATGGATGCGACATCCGGCGGGCTGAAGAATGCGTCTGAAAGCACCGCGTTGACGATGCGATCCGTGCGGAACACGCGCACCTCCTCGTGACGGTGGCTGTATCCCACCACGTACGTGGCCGAGCCCGTCGCGCTGGTTTCCAGGAGGTAGGGATCAAGCCCAAAGACCTTCGTGCCCTTCTGCCCCGCAGAACGGTACCGGATCGCGACGGTGCGAGAGTTCGCCCAGCCCTCTGTGATGACGCGCAACGGTTCGTTCGCCTGTCCGGGCGTTCGCCGCGCCACGAATTCGCTCACGGTGACACGCGCGTGCCGCGCGATGGCGGCGGGGAGCGAAGCGGCGAGCTTCTCCAGCGCCGAAATGCCGTCCGGGTCGCGCTCATCGGCATGGCGCAGGAGCAGTCGCGCCGCGAGGAAGATCGCGCGCCCTTCCTGCAGTGAGAAGCTGATCGGCGCCAGCGGCGCGGAACCCTCCATGACCTTGTAGCGGTGCCCGTCCTTCACAATCGCGACCTGGAGCTCGCTCTCGAGGACAGCCAGGTCGCGTTCGATCGTGCGGCGGCTGCAATCCATACGTTCGGCGATTTCCGCCGTGGTCAGCCCCGGCGGGTATTGGCGGAGGATCCTCTGGATCTCAATCAACCGTGACGCCCGGCGCACCTGCTCAGTCATCTGCTGTTCGCTCCACGGGGCCGGCGTGCCGCGGCCCTTCACGACAGGAGAGTATGCCAGAGTGGCGACAGATATTGTCGCTTCAGGTGACATTTCGTATCTGACACGACGGCACGGGCACCGTGAAGTACGATCCCCGCATGGCAACTTCCCGTCACCTCGGGCTCGTGCACGTCGCAGCGGAAGCGCTCGGGCAGCCGGGCCAGCGCCGTTTCCGGCTCCAGGCCATCAACGACGAAGGCGATTCTGCGGCCCTCTGGATGGAGAAGGAACAACTTTCAGCAATCGGCGACGCTATCGAAACAGTGTTGAAGGACGAGGGCTACGAGTACCAGCGCCTCCCGCTCGATGATCTCGAGTCTCCACCCGTCTTTCCCTACACGGCCGCGATCGATATGCGCGCTGGACAGCTTTCCATGGGCGTGAACCAGGATACGCAGCGCATTGTCCTGATCGGCACCGAGGCCCCAGAAAACGACGAGGAGCCGGACTCTGTCACGTTCGAATTCGACTTTCGCGCGGGCCACGAATTGCGCCGCCAGATTGTAGACGTCGTCGCCGCCGGCCGGCCCCCATGCCCGCTGTGCACAGCGCCGATGGACCCCGCGGGCCACGTTTGTGTGAAGCGAAACGGGCACCGGCCGCACTGAGCGCTACCGGGGCGCGGTCACCACGATGTCGCCATCACCGCCCGTGCCGCCGCCGCGGCAACGCATCGTGTAGCGGCCCTCCTCCAGCTCCACGGTGAGGTCCCGCGTGAGTCCGCCTAGGACGTTGTTGACACTGGCGATGCGGGCCTCGGCGCTACGCACTTCGAACGTCGTGACGTTTGAGGAGCGCGGGTTGCCGACCACAAAGGTGTAGCGCCCCGGCTCCAGGGCAAGAGACGCAGGCTCGCAACCGCCGCTGGAAAGCGTCATGGCGATACGTTCTGCGGGGGGCGCCGCTCCGCCGCCGCCATCCGCGCAGGCGCCGCTGGCGGCCAACAGCATCCCGAACACCGTGAGCGTGCGGATGCCAACGGATGGTGCTCGCCGGTTCACAGGGCCATCATGAACGTCCCGCGGGCTGAAGCGCTACGGATCGAGATTCTCCAGTTCGCCCGTTTCAAAGTCGAGGCGGCGGTAGTAACAGTTTCGCGCCGCCCCGGCCGCATTCTTCGTGTGACAGATCCCCCCGCGACGTGGGCGCACGACGTAGAGCAAGGAGTTTTGTTCGCAGTTCACGCGCACCTCGAGGAGGTCGAACGTCTCGCCCGATGTCTTGCCCTTCTCCCACAGCTCATTGCGCGAAGTGCTCCAGAACACAGCCGAACGAGTATCGAGCGCAACCTTCAGCGCGGCCTGGTTCACGTACGCGACGAGGATGACTTCACCCGTGTCGGCGTTCTGTACGGCGCAGGGAAGCACGCCCGGGCACTCGGCCGCTTTGGCAAGTTTGTCGAAATCGAGCTGAAGCTCGCTACCTTCTTCGAGTGCGTTCATTCGTAGGCAGTCCTGTGCGGTGTCGTCCATCAACCTTAGACGTGAATGCCGGACCGGTCACACCAGCGGAACGCCCGCATCGACAACTTCGCTGCGGGGCATCGACAATTCCGAAGTGAGCCGCGTGCGTGCAGACGTGTTGATGGTGGAACGGGGCCTCGCGGAATCGCGGGAGGCGGCGCAGCGGCTCATTATGGCCGGGCGCACGCGCGTCGGGACCACGACGTTGGTCAAGGCCGCGACGATGCTCGATCGCGCCACGGAAATCGAGGTGACGGCCCCCGAGCGTTACGTCAG
This sequence comes from uncultured Anaerolineaceae bacterium, assembly GCA_964474285.1. GTDB lineage: Bacteria > Chloroflexota > Dehalococcoidia > Tepidiformales > Tepidiformaceae > JACRBT01. The sequence goes on from CAYYSD010000107.1 coordinate 8,322, forward strand.
CCGCGGCGGTCTGAAGCTCGAAGCGGGCCTCGACCACTTCGGAATCGAAGTGACGGGACTGCGCTGCCTCGACCTCGGCGCGTCCACGGGCGGCTTCACCGACTGCCTCCTGCAACGCGGCGCGGCAGCGGTGCTCGCCATCGACGTTGGAAGGGCGCAACTCCATCAGAGGCTGCGAGAAGACCCGCGAGTCACCCTCCTGGAGCAAACCAACGCTCGCGCGCTGCCCGAGTTGCCTCCCGTGGATTTCTTCGTGGCGGACCTGTCGTTCATCTCCCTCACGAAGGTGCTGCCCTCGGTGGCATCGCGGCTTCCTCCGCGAACGCCCGGCATCGTCCTCTTGAAACCTCAGTTCGAAGCGGGACCGAAGGATGTGCCGCGCGGCGGCGTGATCCGCGATCCCGCGGTGCATCAGCGGGTTTGCGATGCGTTCGTTGCCGGTGCCAGGGGCGATGGTTGGGCGGTGCTCGGCCTGCTAGAATGCCCCACCCGGGGCGGCGATGGAAATCGTGAATTCCTCGTCCATCTGCGCACGCCGGATCAAGGGACAGCCTGGAATGCTCAAGCGACCGGTCATCTTCCACCACCCGCAGAGTGAAGGCGCCGCAGTCCTGGCGACGCAGGTCGAACGCGAGTTCGTCCGCCGCGGGATCCAGGCCGTCGTCGGAGACATCTGGTCGGACGAAGCGCCCGCCCTCGCGACCAAATCCGACCTGCTCATCTGCATCGGCGGCGATGGCACGGTGCTGCGAGCGGCCCGCGTGGCGGTGCCCAACTCCATTCCCATCCTCGGCATCAACATGGGGCGGCTGGGATTCCTCACAGACCTGAGCCCTCGCGACTTCTTCAACGTCTTCGAGCGGGTGGTGGAGCAAGACTGGCGCGTTGAGGAGCGCCTCATGGTCGTCGGGGACCTCGCCCTGTCCGGCACCGGTCACGACGGCTCCTATCACGGCCTGAACGACATTGTCCTCAGCCGCCGTTCGCCGGGCCGGCCCATCTACGTGGACGTTCGCGTCGACAATGCCCGCGTGGCCGTCTATCGCTGTGACGGGATTATCGTCGCGACCCCGACCGGCAGCACTGGCTATTCACTGAGCGCCGGCGGACCGATCCTCGCACCGACGGAGCACCATCTTGTGATGACACCCGTGTCCGCGCACCTTGCGCTCGGGCGTTCGCTCGTCCTGCAGCCGGAATCCACCATTGAGCTGATGGTCACCTCTGAGAATGGCGCCATCCTGAGCGTGGATGGACAGGACGACATGCCTGTTCTCAGCGGGGCGCGTGTCGTTCTACGTCCAAGTGATCACGTGACCCGCTTCGTGCGCTTTCACCCGGCAAGCTCGTTCTATTCCGAATTGGCAGAGCGGCTTGAATTTCAGATGTCGAGCGCGATGAGCCAGCGTGCTTGAGCGACTGGCAATCACTGATTTCGCCGTCGCGCGGTCAGTCGTCGTGGAGCCTGGACCGGGCCTCAACGTGTTCACGGGCGAAACCGGCGCCGGCAAATCCCTGATCGTGGACGCCCTCGCCTTCGTCTTCGGAGCCCGGCGAGGACGCGAAGTCATCGCGACCGGGGCAGCGAAAGCGGAGGTCGAGGCGATCCTCTCGCCAGCTGGCCCGTCGATTTCGCGCGCGGTGGGTCTCTCCGGGCGCTCAACGGCGCGGCTCAACGGCGAGCTGGTCCAGATTCCCGCGCTCCTCGCACTGGCGGCGAACTCGATCGACATCCACGGCCAATCCGAACAACTCGCCATCCTTCGTCCGCAAGAACAGCTGGCCGTGCTCGACTCCTATGCCGGCATTCGCGAGCACCGGGCCAGGGTGACGGGGATCGTGCGAGCCCTGCGCGAAACGCGCCGCCAGCTCCGCAACCTCCAGACTGGTCAGCGAGAACGGCAGCGGCTCATCGAGCAGCTGAGCTTTGAAGTGCGCGAAATCGCGGATGCCAACCTGGGGCCGGGCGAAGATGACGAACTCCGGACGGAACAGCAACGGTTGTCCAATGTGCGCCGCCTCCAGTCCGGCGCCGCAGAGGCCATCACTGCGCTCGAGGCGTTCGACGCGGGTGCTGTCGTTCGGGCCGTGACAGACGTCGCCTCGCGCGATACCGGCGCCTCGGAACTCGCCGACACGGCTGCCCTGTTGGAGACGGCCACTGCGGACCTCACGCGCATGCTCCGCCGCTATGGCGAAGGACTCGAAGACGACCCGCAACGCCTCGCGGAGATCGAGGAACGGCTCGACCTGATCGCCCGCCTTCGCCGGAAGTACGGGGAAACGGTCGTCGAAATCCTGGAGTACGGTCGCGGCGCGCAGGCGCGCCTCGAAGATCTCACGGGGGCCGGGGCTTCCGCCGAGGAACTTCAGGCGCGGGAGGCGGCGCTCCTTTCGGAGCTTGCCTCCTGCGGCCTCTCGCTCTCTCAGGCGCGCCGGGCCGCGGCCGCAGCGCTCGTTCGCGCGGTGAGCGCGGAACTGGTCAGGCTGGGCATGGGCGGCGCCTCGCTCGCCATCGGCTTCGCCTGCGAAGACGCCGAAGACGGCCCGCTGGTGCCACTGCCAGACTTCGAGATCATCGACGGCGCGCCCGGCGAAGCACCCTCCCACGAGGAGTTGGTGGCTCGCGGATTCACCGAGGACGGTCTCGATCGCATCGAATTCCTGGCGTCGTTCAACCCCGGCGAGGCGCCACGCGGTCTCGGCTCCATCGCGAGCGGCGGCGAGACCTCCAGGTTCCTGCTGGCCGTCACGACGGTGCTCGGCAACGCGTCAGAGCCACGCACGATCGTGCTGGACGAGGTGGACGAGGGCGTCGGCGGAAGGGCGGGTGCTCTTGTCGGCGA
>CAYYSD010000108.1:0-6452 GCA_964474285.1 uncultured Anaerolineaceae bacterium
AGCGCCTCCAGCCCGTCCGGGTAGGAGAAGTGCACGTGCTCCATGCGCACCCACGACGCTGCCGCGGCGTCCGCCGGTTCATCAGGCATAGCGTGGCAGCCAGAGATGCCCGGCGAATTCGAACGAGATCAATGCCACACCACCGGCGACGAGCGTGACCCACTCGGCCGTCCGGAATGGCCGCCCCGCGATGAAGCGCATCTCACCCGTAAACCCGCGCGAAAGCATCGCCGCGTAGATTCGTTCGCTGCGTTCATACGCGCGAAGGAACAACGCCCCAACCATCGACCCCGTGACTTTCGCGCGCCAGACGACGCTGCCCCCGCGCCTGCCCTCGATCGAGGCAGATCGCGCCGAGCGCGCCCGGAGCATCCTCGTGCCTTCGTCCACGAGCACCGCCAGGTAGCGGTACATGAACGAGATGACGGCGACCATCAGCGCGGGCACGTGCAAACGCCGGAGCGCCTCGATGAGGTCCGGGAAGCGCGTCGTGAAACTGAGCAAGAGCGCCGCCTGGACGCTCACCCAGCTCTTGAGCGCGATTGTCGCGAACATGCGCAGGCCTTCCCCGCTGAAGACGAGCGAAAAGGGGCCCAGGTCGAGCTCGCCGAGCGGGTGGCCCTGTTTCGTGACCACCAGCGGAAGCGCGGCGAAGAGGAAGGGGAGCGCGAAGAAAGCGCCGCGACTCAGGCGCAGAGGGCCCAGCCGGGCAACCATCGCGAACACAACGAGGACCACCCAGGCCAGTCCAAGCGCCAGAAACGAACCGATCGGCAGAAGACTCACCGAAAGGATGAAGCCGATCACAAGCACGAACTTCAGGCGCCCATCGGCGTCGTGGATGGGGCTGTCGCGTTCGATGTACCGGTCGAGTTGGAAGCCGCTCACGCCCGCCTTTTGGCAACGATCTTGCCCACGACGTAGATGATTGCGAACACCATGACGAGGCCGATGATGCCCGAGAGTATGCTCGAGACCGTCCCCCCGACACCGGGAACGGTGTAATCCGGCAGCCACTGGTAACCGGGGTCCTTCGCTGTCTCGATGAAGCCCTTGTCCTCGGCCACCTTCTCCAGCCCGTCGGGGTCCGAGGAGGCGAAGTTCGCCGCGAGGATGACGATCACGACGCAAATGGCGGCGAAGATCGCCCACCAGTAGCGTCGAACGAATCCGGAAGCTCCGGAGGGCATCGCCGCGGTGCTCACAGCGCCCCCCCGAGACGAACCGGCGCACCATCCCGGAGGCGCAAAAGGTCCGCCCGCGTGGAGGCGATGAACGCCAGCGCGGCCACCGTGATCAATGCCTCACCAATGCCAATGAGCAGGTGAACGCCGACCATGGCGGGCAGCGCGACATCAAGAGATGTCGTATCCGATGCCGAGAGTTGAAGCGAAACCAGCAGCGCTGCCGCGACCACGGACACCCAGGCGGCCACGCCTGCTGCCGGGAGCCGTCCACGGTCTTCGCCACCGAGCAGGCCAGCCAGTACCCGGTAGAGGTAGAACCCGCCGAGTGTCCCCACAATGCCCATGTTGAAGATGTTCGCTCCCATCACGACGAGTCCGCCATCCTGGAAGACAATCGCCTGGACCGCGACGACACACGCCATGACCACGGTGCCCGCCCACGGTCCGAGCAGTACCGCCGCCAGGACTCCGCCCAGGAGATGGCCCGAAGTACCGCCCGCGACCTGGAAATTGAACATCTGGGCCGCAAAGATGAACGCCGCCATCACGCCCATGAGGGGGACCGAACGTTCGTCGAGCGTCTCGTTCGCCCGGCGTAAGGCGTAACCGAGCACAGCCACGGTCGCGATCCAGAAGACCGTCGCTACAGGCGTCGAAAGGAAGCCATCTGGCGCGTGGAGCAGGAATAGGGGGGAAGCAAAAGACATCAACGGCCCTCCAGCGGCGTGCCATCCTGGGTCGGGGTTCCCTTGTGACCAATCATACACTCCGCACACGCCATCGCAATCACTTGCAATTACGTTTGGACGCTGACAACTGTTGACATCTTTCCGATCCCGTTTGCCGGGGCGTGCGCCCGTTCGTAGAGTTGGCGCGTGGTCCACATCGCGAAGTACCGGGTTGGCGAATTCGATGTCGCCGTCATCTCCGATGGCACGATGCGGCTGGATGCAGGCGCTGTGATGGGAGTGATCCCGCGCGTCATGTGGGAGCCCATCGTCGGCCGCGACCACATCGATGCCGAGCACCGCATGCAGCTGGGCCTCAATTGCATGGTGGTCCGCCGCGGCGCTGACGTGCTCCTCGCAGACACCGGTCTCGGCAACAAGCACACAGGGGCGGTCCGCGAACGCATGTTCCCGGGCGATCACGGCTACCTGCTGGAATCGCTCGGAGCAATTGGGCTCACCCCGCAGGACATCACCGTAGTCGCGAACACACATCTCCACGCCGATCATTGCGGGTGGAACACCATCCGCGACGGCGAGACAGTCGTGCCTACGTTCCCGCGCGCCCGCTACTTCATCCAGCGCGGCGAATATGAAGCGGCCACGCATCCGAACGAACGCACGCGCGGCACCTACTTCGCGGAGAACTTCGAACCCCTCGCCGCAAGCGGCCAGCTCGAACTGGTGGAGGGGGAACGCGAGATCATCCCCGGGCTGCACTTCCTCCCAACCCCCGGGCACACCGCCGACCACGCCTCGCTGGTCCTGGCGTCCGGCGGCGAAACCGCGATCTACATGGGCGATATGGTGCATCACCCCGTGCAGGTCGAACGCCTTGCGTGGATCCCCGCATTCGATACGCTCCCGCTCGTGAGCCTCGAAACGAAAAAGCGCCTCCTTGAACGGGCGATCCGCGAACGCGCCCTGCTCATCTCCGTGCACAACGAATTCCCCGGCGCCGGGCGATTGTACGAACAGGACGGGCGGCGGACGTTCGTGTCCGAATGAGCGATCCTCAGCGCCTCTTCCACCTGGCCCTCCGAGAACAGCACGCGGCGCTCGGCGCCGTGTTCGTTCGCCACGGCGAGTGGTCCCTCCCCGGCCACTATGGCGACGCGGACGCCGAGCACACCGCCATCCGTGAGCGCGCGGCACTCTCCGACATCTCCCATCGCAGCCGCATCATCGTGAGCGGCACGGATGCGGGCGTGCTGCTCGATACGGCCTTCTCCGGGCACCCGGGCGACCTCGAAGAGGCGCGCGCATCACGCTCGGTCGCCCTCGATGAGGAAGGCCGCATTTCGGACGTCGTCCTGGTCGCCCGCACGGGCGCGATAGCATTCCTCGTCGCCGGCGAACCCGGACAGCGCGAAACGACCCTCGCCCGCCTGCGCGCCCTGGTGGGATCCGATTGGGACGTGCGCATCGAAGACCGGACAGAGAGCACCTGCCTGCTTTCCCTCAACGGACCCGCGGCAGAGGAGAGCGCACGGCGGCACCTCTCGGAGGGCCTCCCCGCCCGCCTGCGCCCCATGCAGAGCGCCGCTTTCGAATTCCACGGCTTCCGGGCGCTGGCCATCCGCGCTTCGGCGACGGGCGAAGACGGCTTCGAATTGATGCTCGCACCCGCAGTGGCCCAGCACGTTATCGAGACGCTGACGCAGGCGCGGATCCCGATGGCGGGGCACGCGGCCCTGGAAACGGCGCGTATCGAAGCCTGCATCCCCGCCTTCGAACCCGACCTGGCCACCGGCCTCACGCCCGCCGAAGCCGACCTCGATGTGATTCTTGGCGTAGCGGGCGGAGCGGACAGGCGGCTGCTTTCGGCGCTGCTCCTCGATGGCGAAGAGATCCCCGGCGCTGGTTCGCCCGTATTGGCAGGGGACACGGTCGTAGGGGAGGTTCGCTCCGCTTGCCGCTCAGGCCAACTCAATGCCACGATCGCGCTTGCGGTGCTCGATGTGGCCCATGCTCACCCGGGGGTAGCCCTGCGGGTGGGCAACGTCGCGGCCTTCGTCTCCGCCAAACCATTCGTCCGCCGGAGAGTCTAGGCATGGGTTTCCCGGGTATGCCCGAAAACGTCAACATCTATTTTCCTGAACCCGCAGGGGTGCAGGAAATCCGCCTCAACGATCGCTGGCTTGCGCGGTGGACGGCAGGCGGCGAACTCCCCGATGGCGTTGCCACCTCACACATCTACACAGCGGTGGTCATGGACGGCAAGGGCTACGTCTGCCGGGAACACGGCGCCACCGTCTGGCGCTCCGTGGAGGGCGAACCCAATCCCGGCGAAAAGCCAGAAGCGGCCCTCAAGCGCCTGCTCAAGGAACAGATGGCGGCCGTTCCGGAGAAGATCGAACAGATCGGCTTCTTCGGCTGCCGGGCCACGAGCTTCCACCCGGATGTCCCCGCGGGCACCCCGAGCGTTCAGCCCCTCTACCTGGTCATCGCGAAGAGCCTGGGGAACATGGCCTCCAACACCGCCTGGGAGCGCCGCCGCCTGCCCTATAACGAATTCATCGTCGCGCTGCGTGCCGCCTACCCCCTTTTCCACGAGCAATATGGCGACACCACCGATCGCTACCTCGTGCTGCGGGCTCGCGGCGAAGCCTGATCCGTCCCGGTCACGCTATTCGCCGTAAACGCGTTCCAGCAAGTCATACAGGTTCCGGTCGTAGCGCTTCAGCCACTCCCGGTCCTTCGATCCGTTGGTCTCGAGCGACAGGAAATAGGCCTGCGTGCCCTCGGCGAAGTACTCGTTCGTGTTCGTGGCGGCATAGGCGCGCCGGTACTTGCCTTCGTTGAGCGCCGCCTGGTAGTACAGCTTCACGTCGAAGTAGTCCGCCGGGTCCAGCGCCCAGCCCTGCACAAGGTGTCCCAGTTCGTGGTAGAGGATGTTGAGCCCACGGCATGGTCCGCTCCGGCGCCCGAGGAGGTCATCTTCGTTCACGGTCGCCACAGGGTAGTCGGCGCGGTCCGCGACCCCGCAAACGTTTTCGAAGAAGGTGTCGCCGATTTCGCCTTCCAGGCAGGCGAACTCGGGCAAGTCGAGCACGCCCTGGCTGGAGTCCGCAATGACGATGTAGGCATCGAGATCCGCCAGGACGGCGTCGAGCGAGTTGTTGGCGAACATCGTGGTGATTGTCTCTTCGGCCTTGTCGAACGCCTTCGAATCCACCGCCGCGTTTCCGACGATCGTGATGCCCAGCACCTGGCGCTTCTGTGTGTATTCCGGATTGAACACCGGCTGCCCTGCGCCCGGTCGCGACGTGTGGCAGACGTCTCCTGGCGTGCGCGCCTGCACCGGCTCGCCGGCAGTGTCGTCCCGCTCCAGCACTTCGAACCCGGGGGAACGGTCGTACGACATCAGGAATACCGCGCCGCCCACCACCACGACCATCAGCGCCATCACCGGCAGCAAGAGCACGAAGGGCAGCAAGGCAAACTCGCGCGGCTTCATCGGGTGTAAGGTTCGACGCTGCGCGGTGCGTACTCAAGCCCGAGAGGCTTTACCAGCGTTCAGCCATCGATCGCATAGGTGACCACCACGTCCACCAGGATCGTGTTCGTGCCCGTCTCGATCGGCGTGGCCGAGTCGGCAGCCTTCGCGCCGAAGCTATTCTCCAGGGGCTGCACGATCCCATTGCCCTGCGTTTCCGAAATCGCCATGGGCTTGCCGATGGAGACTCCCCCGGCCTTTGCCAGCTGTTCCGCCTTTGTGCGGGCGTCCTTCATCGCCGTCTCGCGAGCCGATTCCTTTGCCTTCGCATCGTCCTCGACGCCGAAACTGACGCCGTTCAAGCGGGCATTGTCCCCGCCGGCGGCCAGCGAGTCGTCGATCACCTTGCTCAGCTGGTCCAGCTTGCGAACCTTCACCCGCAGGCTGTTCGTGACGATGTAACCGGTGATTGCCGGCTGTGAGTTCCCCGAATAGTTGTACTCCGGCGACACGTTCAATGCCGCCGTCTGGATGTCCTTCGAATCGATACCGTTTGATTTCAGTGAGGCGATGACACGTTCTGCCGCCGTTGCCGCAGTCCCGCGAGCCTCTGCCACGGTACGCGCGCGCGCCTCGACGCCCACCGTGAGGTGCGCGATATCCGGGACCACCTGGACCTCGCCTCGGCCGCTAACCGTGATTCCCACCTGCTGTTGTGCTCCTGCCACGTTGGTTGTTGTATCACCGGAGCAGGCGCTGAAGGCAACCGCCACCACCGAAACTACGGCTATCAGCGCCATCCTTTGAGCTTGCATCATCCTCACCCCGTCCTTCGTGACAACAGTACAACCGATCCAACGGCCGCCAATGCCAGCGCTCCAAGCACGACCTGGGCCACCACCAACCCGTTGACTCCACCCGCGTCCTCGCCATCCCTATCCTGCGAAAGGCTGGAGCGCTCCAGGTCGGCCTCACCCAAAATGGGGTTCGAGCTGCCTTGCGATAGTGCCTCCCGCCCTTCTGGTGGGATGGGCGTGGCGTTCGGGTTGTAGGCGTTCGCGACGGTGGTCGGGATCGGCGTGATGTCGCCGGGGCCTG
>CAYYSD010000108.1:6462-7930 GCA_964474285.1 uncultured Anaerolineaceae bacterium
GCCTGTCGATGGCGGTCGCGGGGTCGCCGCGGGAGTCGTGTCGCCCGGGGCCGGGGCCCCGGCCGGGTTCGACGCCGCCGCGATCGCCGTCTGGGTGGCGAACAGGAATCCGGGACCCGTCGCCGGCGGGCGAGGCGCCGCAGAAGGCGTCGCGGATGGCAGGGTGATCGTGGTGCCGTTCGCACCGGCGCCGCTCGCAGCGATGACGGTCGGGGTCTGCGTGGCGATAGGAACGACACTGACCGCGCTCGTCGGCATGGCCGGCGCCAACGAGTCCTGCGTCGCGGCCTGGCTCTTGTTGCCGGTGGCGCCGAAGTCTCCGGCCGATTCGCTCGCGCTCGTGAGTGATGCGGAATCGTTCTCAGAACCTCCCTGGAGCAGGCCGGCGGTGAATGTACCCACGAAGCCCAGGAGGGCAATACCAGCCGCAACCTGGGCCACCCGCAACGCCCGCGACGGCGCTCGATACGCCGGCGAGGCCTTCCTCTCGGCGACCATCGCCTCGGTCAGCCGGAAGGAGCGCGTCGCGCGCACCGCAGGCATTGCGGCCAGGCTGCGATGCATCGCCCGGAAGTCCGCCACACGCACGCGACAGGCTTCGCAACCGCGGAGGTGCGCATCGAAGCGCGCGGCTTCGCGCTCCGGCAGCGCCCCATCAACGAAGGCGCTGGCCGCTTCCGCATACTTCGCGTGGCCTGCAAACGGATTCAGGATGCGCATGTATCTCCTCATCAATCCAAACGCCGGTAGTCCGCAAACAGTTCCGGGTTCCGCCGGATGTATTCACGGAGCTTTTCTCGTCCGCGGTGAATGCGAGACTTCACCGTACCCACCGAAGCGCCGATCGCCTCTGCCGCCTCCTCGTAGCGCATGTCGAAGTGGTCGACCAGCAAGATGGCCTGCCGCTGGTCGAAGGGCAGCGTCTCCATCGCCTCGTGGAGTCGCTCCCCAAGCTCTGCCCACTCGATTGCGGTCTCCGGCCCCTCGCTCTTGTCCGGAGGATCGATGGCCAGATCACCGTTGTCCGTCGGTGCGTCGAGCGAAATGGAATGGTCCTTGCGATTGCGCCGGCGCAGCTCGTCCTTGCATTCGTTGGCCGCAATCCGCAGCAACCAGCTCCGGAACGAACCTTCGCCAAAGCGCCGAATCGCGCGGTACGCCGAGATGAACGCCTCCTGCGCGGCGTCCTCCGCTGCCTGGCGCTGTCCCAGTAATCGGTAGCACAGGTTAAAGACAGGCCCCTCGTAGCGCTCAACAAGACTATTGAACGCGCTCAAATTGCCGTCCTTTGATAGAGAGACCAGTTGCTCGTCGGTGTTCTCGGCCTCAGCCATCCGTGGCGCGAGGGTAGGTCAATCGCCTGTAAAGTGCGACCGAGAACCCCGACGGCCCGCGCGTGGGAGGCTGTGATACCCTGATGACGATGGAAGACGGCGGCATGCTGCGCCGCAAATCGGCCAACATCCCG
>CAYYSD010000108.1:7940-10994 GCA_964474285.1 uncultured Anaerolineaceae bacterium
GTGGGACCCCCGAGCGCGGGAACGAAGAAAGCTGGTACTTCGACCTTCCAAGCGGCGCATGGGAGCGCCAGGAACAGAAGAACCGCGATCTCCGCGCTCGCGTCCTCAACAACCTCGAAGATTCGAAGAAGGATGCGCTGAAGCCAGCGTCCTCGCCCCCCAGGAAGGGCGGCCTCTTCGGACGGGGCAAGAATGTCGATCCCCGCGAAGCCGAACGCGAAGCGCGCCGCGCGGCCCTGCGCGATGAGACCCCACAGGGCGATGCCAGTAGCCCATCCCGCTGGGAAGCAGTGGACGCCGGCCACGACGACTGGTCGACCGAGTTCTTTCCCACTGCCCGCGAGCCTCACCCCGACTCCCCTGCTCCGCTCCGCCGCCGCTTCGAATCCGTCGACGACGACGAAGAGCGCGAAGCCTTTCACGTTCGCCGGGAAGACGCCCCGGATGAGCCCGATGAGCCGAAGAAGTCGCGCTGGGATGAAGTGTTCAGCGCTCCCGCCGGCGGCGATTCCATTCTCGATGGCATGCGCGGCTGGGCGAAACGAGGTGAAGCGGAAGAGCCTGCCGAGCGCCCGCTTTCGCACCGCCGCTCGCTCTTCGAAGTCGTGCCGCCAGCGCACGACGACAGGCCGGATGATGTCCCCGCTGCTGAACTGAGTGCGGACGAAGACGGCGACTGGCAGACCGAGGCTCCCTTCACACAGCCGGTCAGCCTCGACAGCATTCCCCTGCGCCGCCGCCACGACGCCACCCCTCCACCGCCTCCGGCAGAGGAGGAGGAACGGCCGCGCAGCCGCTGGGAAGAGACGATGAGCGCCCCCGCCGGCGATTTCGGGCTGCTCGAAGGCATGCGCAGCTGGACGCACAAGGCACAGGACGAAGAACAGCCGCGGCGGCGGCGCCTCCTCGGCGACGACACTGCGGCGCGCCACGACGAGGCGGACGAGCCGCCCGCCTCCACCCCCGAGGCCGATCCGCTGGCGGTCTTCCTCCGCGATGAGCCGGCCCCTCCGGCGGCGCCCCCCGCCGGGCGCTTCGAGCGGCTCGCCGCGATGAACCTGCGCGACGAGGACCCCGAGCCGGCGGACGACATCTTCGGGCTGAACCGCGCACTGCGCAGCCCCGTCGGCCACGGGCCGACGCCGGTGGAACCGCCGAAGAAGGGTCGCTTCGGCCGCCTCTTCGGCAAGAAAAAGGACACGGCTCCCGAACCCCAGCCAATCGCTCCGCAGGCCCTCGGGGGCGTATGGCTCCCCGACGACGGCAGTGACTGTGACGCCACTGCTCCGCCGTCCGCCTGGGAAGACGCCCAGAGCGCCGAGACACCAGCCTGGGAGACGTCCGCCAGCGCGCCGGACGACGCCGCCGACTGGGAAGCCGAGACGGAGGAACCGCCGGCCGACGTGCAGCCGAAGTGGTCCTGGCTGACGCCTGCGGCCGCAACCGGCGCCGCCATGGAAGCGTTCGACGCGCCCGAGCAGCCCATCGTCGCCGAACATGCGGCAAACGTTGACTGGAGCGCCTGGGAGACTCCCGGCGAGCAGCCCGTCGCAGAGCAGCCAGTCGTTGCGGAACATGCCGCGCCCATCACCGATTGGAGCGCATGGGAGACCCCCGCCGGACAGTATGTCGCTGAACAACCCGCGGCAGACGAGCCTGCCGCCACCTGGAACACATGGCAGCAGCCCGAGACCACCGAAGAAACTACCGAAGCGGATGAAGCCGATGAAGCCGCGCCGGCGGCCATCGCTGAAGGCCAAACGGACGAGGCCGACGTGGTTGCCCCCGTCGCCATCGCTGAAGACGACGCAGACGAAGTCGACGATGTTGCCCCCGCTGCGATCGCAGAAGACGATGCGCCCGCCGCCGAAGAGCCTGCCGCCTGGGCCGCCTGGACAACGCCAGTCGACGAGGACAGCGCGGCCCTCGAGGCCGAACTCGACGCGCTCGCGGAGCCGCCCGTGCTCGAAGTGTCCCCCGCGGAGATGGTGGCGAACTGGACTCCGGACGTCGTCGAAGAGACCGGCGCCGTCCCGGCGATCGCTGCATCCGTGGAAACGCTCGGCTGGGCCGAGGACATGGTCGAAGAACTCCCCCCCATCGAACCCACCGCCAGCGCAGACGAAACATCCCCCGCCGATGAGCCCGAAGCGGTCGACGAAGAATCCATCGATGGGCCCGCTCCGGTCACCTTCGAGGTGCCTTCGCCGGACGTTGAACCCGAGGCTGGCCCGGAGCCGGCCAGTGCCGAACCGGTCGCGTTCGACGAACCGGCAGCTCTCGACACGGCTGCGCAGTTCGAATCCGCCGCCTTCGCCCACGACCTGAGCCTGGCCCCCGAGGCTGGCGAGACCCCCGCTGAGGCCGCGGTTCGTCTCGACCCGGCGGCCACGGTCGCCGATCCCTACGAGGACGATTGGGACCACGCCCCCACCCTGCTCCCGGCTGCGGAACAGGCCGTGGCGACAGAGTTCGTGCCCAATGCGGAGCGTACGGCCACCGAGGACTTCTGGAGCAACGTCGAAATCGAAGGCAGCACCGCGCCGCCCCCGGAAGCGCCCCGTCCGGCCTGGTCGTGGGACTACAGGCCCGCGTTCGGCAACGAGCCTGACGTTCCCGAGGCCGTCGAGGAACCAGCTGCATTCATACCTGCTCCCGCCGCCCCCGATGACGACGACCCCTGGGCCAGCGTCGCAGCGTTGGACATCGAGGAGCTCCACTCGACCCCGGGCATCGCGGAATCCACGCCGGCCGGCCCTTCGCCTGACGACCCGTGGACCGAGTTCCTGATGCCCCACGAGCAACCAGAAGCCGTCCCCACCCCCGAAGCCGAGGCTGAGCCCGCGGTCGCCAGCCTTGCGGCGGAAGGCGACGCCGGCGAGCCCGATACCTGGGACGACGCCTTCAAGCTGCTCAACGAAAGCGAACCGCAGCCCGATCCCGTCGATGACCTGATGGAGACCCGCGAAGACCCGTGGGCGCTGCTGTCACCGCTCGATACGCCTCGTGTTCTCGCCGAAACGCCGCAGGAACCGGAGCAAGCGACCGCCAACC
>CAYYSD010000109.1:0-10907 GCA_964474285.1 uncultured Anaerolineaceae bacterium
CGCTCCCAGCCATCGACCGTGACGAGGGCCTGGAGGTTGAAATCTCCCACCGAGATATCGAGCTGCTCCGAACTACGCCAGGCGAGCACACCGAGACCCGCGGCCGCGCCGATCAGGAGAAGGCTGAAGAGGGCAAGGAAGAAGCGGCGAACGATATTCATGGGGCGCCTCCGGCCATTCCGGCCACGCCATCATGGTACAACGGCCCGAGTTGCACCGGCGTAACACGATTGGCAAGTTCGGCGTCAGAATCGAAGTAGACATCGATGTAGTTATCGGTATGTCCGAACCAGCGCGGGCCAGCGGGCGATTGGCGCCGCTGTTCCCAGAGCACCGGGCGAGTCGTACCGGCGAAACGCTCACGGAATCGCTCCGAAAGGCGCGTCCCCAGCGCGAGCAGGCGCTGCATCCGCTCCTTGCGCACGGCGTCCTCGACGTGTTCCGGCATGAGCGCCGCCGCCGTGCGGCTGCGGCGCGAGTAGGGGAAGCAATGGACCCGGGCGAACCCGGCCTCTTCGCAGAGCGCGAGCGTTTCAGCGAAGTCCGCCTCGCTTTCGCCCGGGAAGCCGGCGATGACATCAGTGGTTATCGCGGCGTCCGCCACCGCGGCACGGATGCGCTCGGCGGCTCGAACGAAGCCGGTCGCGCTGTATCGCCGTCTCATCCGCGAAAGGGTGGCGTCACTGCCTGACTGCAGCGCCAGGTGGAAGTGGGGCATGAGCCGCGGGTCCGTCCAGAGGGCGAGCAGATCGGGCGAGATGTCCTGGGGCTGGAGCGAGCTGAACCGAAGCCGGGCAACGTCCGTGGATTCGAGGATCCCGGCGATGAGGTGGTGCGGCTGCAACGGAACGGGCAGGTCCCGGCCCCAGGCGCCGAGCTGCGTCCCCGTGATCACAACTTCCATGGCGCCCGAGTCCACCGCCTGGCGCACTTCGCGAACGACTTCGTGGATGGAGCGCGATTCCTCCCGCCCTCGCGTTCGCGGAACGATGCAAAAGGCGCAGACATCGTTGCAGCCTTCCTGGGCCTTCACGAACGCCCGCGTGTGCAGCGCAGCCGCTCGCGGCGCTGCCGGACCATGGGCCTGGACGGCGGGTTGCCGGTCCGAAAGGAAGTCGACCAGTTCGCGCTTATCCCGGTCGCGGGTGCCCACGACGAGGTCGGCCCCGAGCGCAGTGGCGGTCTCGAACCCGGCCGATTGTGGGTAGCATCCGGTCACCGTGACTGCCGCTCCGGGCGAAATCCTGCGGACGGACCGGATGAGCCGTCGCGACTTTTGGTCCGCCACGTGCGTCACCGAGCACGTGTTGACCACAAAGGCGTCGGCCTCGCAGAGGCTGTCGACCACAGTGAAGCCGCGCTCGCGGAGGCCGCGCGCAATCTCCTCGCTGTCCGCGAGGTTGAGCTTGCACCCGAGGGTGAGGACGGCCGCCACCGGACGCTGCTCCATGTGCACGCATGGTACCAAAGGCCCGCCTCCCGGCGCCCTGTTCGGGGGTGGTATGCTCCGCGCACGGGGCAGGCGGTGGTCGCGGCGGAACGGCCTTTCCTTCCCTTTTCCCGTTTTCCGTATCCTTCGCCCAGAGGTTGCCGTGGCCACGCCGCAATTTGGAAACATTCTCTACGAAAAGAAGGGCGGAATCGCCCTCCTCACCATCAACCGCGAGGCCAGCCTGAACTCCCTTGACGGCGCCACCTCACGTGAGATGTACGAAGCGATCGTCGACTTCCGCGATGACCCCGAGCTTCGCGTGGCTGTCCTCACCGGCGTGGGGCGCGCGTTTTCCACAGGCATGGACCTGGTCGCCCGCAACAACGGCGACGACCAGTTCGCGCCGGGCGCAGCGCCATTCGGAGGCTTCACACGCAACGTCACGGTTTACAAGCCGATCATCGCCGCCATCAACGGCTTCTGCCTGGCCGGCGGCTGCGAAGTCGCCCTCGCGTGCGATATCCGCATCTGCACGCCGGATGCGCGGTTCGGCCAGCCTGAAGTGCGATGGGCCATCATTCCCGGGGCGGGAGGGACCCAGCGTCTGCCGCGCGCCATCCCCCAGGCATGGGCGAATTACATGATCCTCACGGGCGAACAGATGGATGCCGAGACCGCTCTGCGCGTCGGCCTCGTCTCCCATATCGTCCCCAAAGAAGAGCTTTTGGAGAAAGCGATGCAGATTGCGAACACGATCTGCGAACGGGGCCCGCTGGCCGTGCAGGCGGCAAAGGAGGCCATTCTCCGTGGCCAGGACATGCCCCTCGACCACGCGCTCGCACTCGAAGAACTCCTGATTGGCAAGATGTTCGCGACGGAAGACGCCGTGGAGGGCCCCAAAGCCTTCGCGGAAAAGCGCAAGCCAGAATACAAGGGGCGGTGATGTGAACGCAGGCGGCCGCTTCCTGGGGTTGCTCCTGATCGCCCTTTGCGGGACCGCCATCCTTGCGTGTGGCGATACGAAGCCCTCAGGCCCGCCGCCCCGCCTTATGAGCGTCGAGGCCGAACGCGAAGTCGGCGACGATGGCGCTGCCCGGCGCTCGACCACCATCAAAGTCCGCTTCGACCGGGACTTCGTGCTCGTGTCCGAACGCCTGCCACTCGCGAGCTACTTCGAGGTTGGCATCGAAGACGAGAAAGGTTCATCCCGTCGAGTCCTCGTCCGAACAGCCGCATTCGACGGCAATTCCAGGCGAAACATTACCCTGAAGCTCGACGACCTGATTCCAGACGGGGCGATCCTCAAGGTCGCCAAGCGCGCGGTGACTCGCAATGCCGAGGGCAACCTGGAACTCAAAGTCAAGAGCGACATGTCCTATCTCGACGTGCTCCTCGCGTCCACGCCGCTGACGTTCCAGGCGAGTTCGGTGCTGGGCGAGCCGAAGCAGCTCGCCGTGACGGACGCCGACCGCGATCCCGCGGCGATGCGCAAAGCGCTGGAGGCCCATTTCGACGCACGCCGATCGCCCCCGGAGCTGAAGAACACCGGGCTGGCCGCCTACGACAACCTCCCGGCGGACGTGGTGCCATCGCCCAAACTGCGGGCTGCCCTCGCGGCGCTCATGGGGACCTTCGCCGAACCGGCCCTGGCCAGCCTGTTCACCACGTCGAACTGCACCCAGAAGGCGGCGGCCCTCATCGCCTTCCAGCCACCCCCTGATTACCCCGACTTGCTCGCGCGGGCGACGACCATGCGCGACGGCCGGCGCGTCATCTCCGTGAACCCGCGCATCGAAGGCGAGCCGATCGAGGCGCTCATGCCCCTCCTCGCGCACGAAGCCATCCACTGCGACAACCGCGGCAGCATCTCCGAAGAGGTCGCGGCCACGGCCTTCGACACGTTTTTCTACATCGAAATCATCTCGGCGTTCCCCAACTTGCCTGCCTCGGGTTCGATACTCGTGCGGGAGTTCAACGCCAACGCGCTTGCGATGGTGAACAGCGGCCGCCGCTATCCGGAGTCCGTCGGCATTCTTCGCAGCGCCGGCTTCCAGTTCGCGCTGCCGGGCACCACCGCGACGTTCGCCTCGTTCGGGGATCTGGTGGCGGCGGCCTACGCCCAGGTGGGCGAACTCGAATCGCCCGAAGAGCCACTTGCGCGCCAGTACGTGGTCGCGCTCGCAGCGCGCACAGGGGCCCCGCTGAAGAGCGCCTTCGACCTTCGCTACCTGGACGACCTGCTCGGCCGATCGATGGACATCCGCGTGCTCACGGCAGCGCTCGAAATTCTCCAACTCGCACCGGCCTGACCGGCGCGCCCGGGGCCTCGTTCAGACAGGTGCGTCGATGGGGCCGGCTTCGCGCAGCACAGCAGCAACGATGTCGAGCAAGGTGTCGGCGGCGAAGGGCTTCTGCACGAAGTTGGTACGCGGTGTGCGCGATGCGAACTCTGCCGGCCCATCGGCGCTATACCCGCTGATGAGGATGACCGGCAGCTCCGGCCACTGGTGCGCGATCCAGCGCCGCAGTTCGATGCCGGATTCGCCCGGCATCACGATGTCCGAAATCACCAGGTGAGGCCGCTCAGCTTCGATGATCTCCCGCGCTGAGCCGGCTCCGTCGGCTTGCTGGACGGTGTATCCCTGTGTGCGCAAGAGGCGTGAAAGCATAACCCGAACGGGGTCATCGTCATCCACCACCAGAATCAAATGCGACACGTGAAACGGACCTCAGATGCGCGACGGACGGTCGGATGCTGCACATCGGCCCTCACCGCCGCCTCGGTGAATTGTATAGCGCTCAATACTGGATTGTGTACGTGCAGGTCATTGCGCGTCATTTGGGGGAATCCCTGATAGTGGGTGTGCGGGTCTCTTGCGAACGGTGAAGAGGTTCGTCCAATAGAACAACGCTGTGCGGATGGCCCCGGTTCCCCCACATCGCTTCCTTTACGGGATGTCTCCCTGAGAACTATCATCGGCCGACAAGCATAAGGAATTGAGCAGGATGCGCTTCGTTTCCATCGTTCTTTTCGCAGCCCTGCTCCTCGCGATCCTTGGCCTCCTCGCTGGCGGCATCGTCGATGGCTACTTCGGTGGGTCCATTTTTCCGGACGACCTCGAACCGGATTCCTGGTCCGCTCCGGATAGCTGGAGCGAATGGCGCGACATCATGATCGTCTCCATGGCGCTTTTCTGGATGCTGGCCGGGCTGGCTGCCCTGGTTCTCATGATTGTTCTCATCTTCCTCGCCGGGGTCGTCCGAAAGCTCCTCCGCGAAAACGCCGCGCCTGCGATCGATTCGCTCAAGCTGACCATCGACAACGTCCGGGGCACAGCCGAATTCACCGGGGAGAGCGTCGTGTCGCCGATCATCCGCGTCTATTCGATTTTCAGCGGCGTGCGTAGCGGCGTCCGCGCCGTCACCAACCTCCCCGGCCGCGTGCGTGGCCGCAAACCAAAAAAACGGGGCGGACGATGGTGAACCCGGAACCCGGCCAGAAGCCCGGACCCCAACGCGAGGTCGAAGGCGAAGATCCTGCCCCCAGGGAGTCGCTGCAGGATAGCGTGGTGGGCTGGCTCAAGGCCGTTGCCTTCGGCGTCCGCGACACGTGGGAGGACGTCGTTCGAGAAGGCCGCGCAGGGGCACAGAAATCGAGCGATGCCCGCTGGGCGCGTTACGAAGCGAAGACCCACAGCCGCCGGAAGAAGGACGCAAACCGCTAGCAGGGTGCGGTCGCCCGGACGGCCTCTCGCTGCCCTGCAGGCCGCTCGCCGTGCGCGATCCCGTAGAGTGCACCCCATGACGGAGAAGATCGTCCCGCTGGGACGGAACGACGCCGGCCTCGCCGCCGAACTGCTTGCCCGCGCCTTCGCAGATGACCCGCTGTTTCGCTTCGCCGAGCGCGACGGCCGGCGCCGCGCAGCGGCCATCTCCATCGACCTCGCCCTGACGCTGCGGTGGGCGCTCATCGAAGGCGTCGTGCACACCACCGCCGAGGAGATCGCCGGCGCCGCTCTCTGGCAACGGCCCCTCCCCGGGCCTGAGACGGTGTCCGAAGCTGAACTCGAGGAGATGCATCGCCTGCGCGCCGCGGCCTGGGGACAGGAAGCGTGGCTGAGGATGAGCGAGGTCTTCGCAGCCGTGAACCACCGCCGGGACGCGGACGCCCCGTTCGATCACTGGCACCTGCTTGTACTGGCGGTGGATCAAGGCCGTCGCCGTAGGGGTACTGGCGGACGACTGCTCGCTCCCGTCCTTGCCCTTGCTGATGCGGAGGGCCTCCCCTGCTACGTGGAGACGTTCAATCCGGCGAACCTCGCCTTCTACGAACGGCAGGGGTTCGCGCCGCTGCGTGAGATCCCCCTTGACGGTGGCCTTCATTGCTGGACGATGTTGCGCCGCCCCGACGCTCCCGCAGTCCCGGCCCCCTTCCGGTGATCAGTCCGCCGGGCGGTCGCGTATCCCTCCTCAGCGCCGCCTGAGGAGAGTTCAATGCGCAGCATCGCCCCCGCCGGGCTGCACCGGCTTCACGCCTACCTCGCGATCCAGTCAGTCACAGCCCTGCTCGTGGGGCTCAACCGCCGCGGTGGCCTGACCGACGGCTATCTGAGCGGAAACGAATTCTTCCGCTGGGTCGACCTCCTCAATCTCCTGGCGCTCCCCATCGCAAGCCTGGTGGGCCTGGTGCTTGCGAAGCGCTGGCTCGAGGCGCGCATGCCTTCCGGTGCGAGGCTGACCACGCTCTTCGTCCTCGAGATGACCTTCATCGTGGGGGTGTACGTCCTCGGTGCCGGCTACGGCGAGCACGAGGTGACGAACTACCTGAACTTCCGGTTCTGCGAGGACGCCGCCGCAACAGACCGCCTCTGCGAGCTGATTGTCTTCCACGACGACAGCTTCTCCCACTGGCTGTTCTTCGCCGGGTTTGTGACCGTCAACGCCTGCCTGCTCGGGCTCCAGGCGCTCACGATCGCCGGAGAGCGCATCACCTCAGGCGACCGCGCCCTGCTCGTCGCGAACTCGCTGCTCATCGCGCTGGGGATCTTCGCAAACCTGGCCTTCGAAGAGATCGGGTTTGACCTCCCGGTGGTGGCGCTCCTGTTTGCCGCCGCGGCCGCGCTCTGGTGGAAGCTGGGGGAACGGCCGCTCTTCGTCTACTACACCGCCGCCTACGGCCTTGCGTTCGTCGCGACGGCCGCCTACAAACTCATCGCGTGAGCTGCGAGGAGAGGATACGCCACGCTGCCGCTTCAACGTCATTCGATGCCTGGGAGGCGTCGATGATGTGCCAGCCTGGCTCAGTCTGCGCCAGCGTGCGGTATCCCTCCCGCACGCGTTTGTGAAATTCGAGGCTCTCCAGCCCGGTGCGGATCGCTTCTGCTTCGCCGTGCTTCCGCGCCAGGCCCACCGCTGGATCGAGGTCGAGGAACAACACGGTATCAGGCGTCCTGCCGCCGGTTGCGATGTTGTTTGCCGTCCGCAGCTGCGCGAGATCCAGCCCCCGGCCATACCCCTGGTAGGCGAACGTGCTGCCGGCGAAGCGGTCGCACACGACGGTCGCCCCGCGGGCAAGGGCGGGCTCGATGACCTCCGCGACCAACTGGGCCCGCGCCGTGAGGAAAGCAAACGTCTCCGCCCACGGCGAGAGCTGTTCGTGCAGGAGCGCGCGCACGAGTTCCCCGGCGATGGTCCCGCCAGGCTCACGCGTGAGCACCGTCTCCACGCCCTCAGCCGCCCAACGCCGTGCGAGGCCCGCGGCGAGGGTGCTCTTGCCCGAGCCTTCGCCTCCTTCGAGCACAATGAAGCGCCCGTTCATTGGCGGGCCCGAGTTGGGCAGGACGGAGCCGACCCTGAAATCCACTCACGAGCGTTATCAGTTGTCAAAATTCGGCGTTGTTTGACAACGTGCGCGAAATCGCTCAAGAATTGACAATTGCTAACGTTGATAAGCGGTTTCTCTCGCTCAAGCATCAGCGTCGCCCCACTTCATACGCGGAATCAATGAGCTCCTTCGCCCACCATGTCTGCACCTTCGCGCCGGGCACGGGCTCGATGATGCCTTGATCTCCTAACGCGGAGAGGATGCTGCGTGCCGTGCCATCGCTGACATCCACTTCCTTCCGTAACCGCCCGGTGGTGACCACGACGTTCTCCAGGACGAACTGCAGGGCGTCGCTGATCCGGATAACCCTTACCTGGGCGATCCTCTGTCGATACGCGTCCCTGAGGCGCTCTATCCGCTCGATTAGCCGTCTTGCCTCCAAAGCCTGCTCCCGGACCCCAACAAGAAAGAAACGGATCCACAGGCTCCACTCTCCGTGAGTGGAAACACGGCTGAGACGAGAGATGTACTCCTCGCGCTTTGCTTCGAAGTACGGGCTCAGGACAAGCAGCGCACGGTCGAGCACGCCCTGTGTCATCAGATAGAGGGGCAGAATCAATCTGCCGAGGCGGCCGTTCCCATCCTCAAATGGATGAATCGCCTCGAACTGATAATGCAGGAGGGCGGCCGTCATCAGTGGGGGATACGGTCTGTTCGTGTCGTTGACGAACGACATGAGGTCGCGGAACGCCGGGGGAACCCGCTCCCACGGCGGTGGCACATAGGCCGCAGTGCGCAAGGTGTCGCCCTCGCGCCCAATAATCACGGTCCTCTGGCGAAACTCTCCCGGCCGCTTGTCGGCGCCGCGGGCGCCGCGCAGGAGGATCTGATGCAGGTGATAGACCATGTGTTCCGTGATTGGCCGGCCATCCTGGACCCATTCCTCACCAGCGCGGAGAGCCTCCAGATAACGCAGGACTTCGAGACTGTCCTCACGCTCTCGTGACACCCGGCTGCCCACACCGACATCCTGGAGCAGCACGTCGGCGGCACGCGTCTGAATGCCTTCGATGCGGCTGCTTTCGCCCGCTTCGCGGAACAGTAGCGGCTGCGTGAAGAGGGCCGAATTGGAGTGTTGACGAGCTTGCCCCACGAGTTGTGCTAACTCGGCGGCGGCGTCGTTGAGATCCCGCACGAGGTCCCAATCCGGCTCGAGAACCGGGGGCAAGCGCCGGGGAAGAAACGCCCAGCCCTCTTCAAGTTCGCCGGGACGCCGTTCGATGCTGATTGGCACGAGGTCGCCGTGGACCGGTTCGACGAAGTCTGACGGCTCCATTCACCAAATTGTACAGTTAGTTAATCAGTTGTCAAAAAGGGCCCGTATCTTGAGGGATCTGCCCGTACCGCTCAAATTTTGACAAATGTTCACCCGAGCGATCAGATTGGCTGTTACGAATCCAGGGCGCAGACAAGCAACGCACCCGTTTCCACAAGACGTTCGCCCGGCTATACGGCGGTCAGCCCGGCCCACCCGCGAATGGGAGGATGCGCACCCGCCGGTTCGGTTCCTTACCGGCGCTGCGGCTGTCCAGGTTGAAGCGGCCGGCCAGCTCGTGCTGGACGCGGCGGATGTAACTGTTCGCCGGCGCCAGCTCGATCGGGCGGCCTTCCTCGATCACCTTCGCGATGGCGTCCTCGGTTTCCTTGTAGACCTCGGTCATCGGGTCCTTCCGGACTCCGTTGGCGCGGCCATCCTCCCCGCTGGCGGGCCGGAACTGGAGCAGCGCCTGCTCCATCTGATACCCGGTGTTGGTCTTGATGATGTAGATCGGGAGCGCGCGCTCCTCCGCCTCGCGGATGGCCTGGGGCTTCTTGCGATAATACGCGCGCATGGTGATGACCGCGTCCGCATCGTGCGCGGCCGCTACGATTTCAGCGTTGATGCCCGTTGCGCGGATGGCCTGCTCCAGGCGCGTGCGGGAAATGCCGAACGGCAGGACCTTCACGACCGGTTCGCGCGCTACATCGCGCTGAAAGCGGCGCTCGGGGCGCGTCTCACCTCGCTCCTCGCGGACATGGCCACCGCTCCGCCGATGGGCAGGCATGCCAATCTCCCAGCTGCCGGCATCCCGTGGGGTTGCGGGCCGCGGGGCCGAGCCTTCGCGCTCCTCCGGTTCTTCGTCCACGATTTCGATGCGCCCTTCGCGGCCGAGCTGGCGCGTCTCCGGGCGAGCGTCGAAGCCGCGCAGCATCGCGTCCACGGTCGCGGCGACATCGGCGTGCAGGGACACCTTCGCCCAGTTCTGGATCTCGACGATGACTTCGAAGGTGGGCGGCGCCTTGCGTTCCAGGATCGACTTCTGCGTGCCGCGCCGCCGCGCCTCTTCGTCGCCCAACGTCACGGACTGGATGCCGCCGATGAGGTCCGCGAGCGTGGGGTTCATCATAAGATTCTCGAGCGAGGTGCCGTGGGCAGTGCCGACGAGCTGCACACCGCGTTCGGCGATGGTGCGCGCCGCAGCCGCTTCGAGCTCCGTGCCGATCTCGTCGATGACGATGACTTCCGGCATGTGGTTCTCGACGGCTTCGATCATTACGGCGTGCTGCATCGCGGGCGTCGCCACCTGCATGCGCCGCGCGCCACCGATGGCCGGGTGGGGTATATCGCCGTCTCCGCCGATTTCGTTCGAGGTGTCGACGATGATCACGCGCTTGTTCGCATCGTCCGCGAGAACGCGCGCCACTTCGCGCAGCATGGTCGTCTTACCGACGCCCGGTTTGCCCAGCAGGAGGATGCTTTTGCCGCTGAGCACCAGGTCTTCGATGACGCGGATCGTGCCATAGACGGCGCGCCCAATGCGGCAGGTGAGGCCCACGATCTTGCCGCGCCGGTTGCGGATGCAGCTGATGCGGTGAAGCGTTCGTTCGATACCCGCGCGGTTGTCGAGCCCGAATTCACCGATGTGGTCGATGACGAACTGCAGGTCGTCTTCTGTCACCTCCTGGTGGCTGAGGACGACTTCGCGGCCGGGGTACCGCGCCTCCGGCAGGCGCCCGAGGTCCATGACGACTTCGAGCAGGCCCGCCCGGCGCTCGTCCGCCCGGAGGTGGTCGCCAATGCGGAGCGGGAGGGCGTCGAGCAGCAGATCGAGGTCGTCGGTGACAATCTGTTCAACTCCCGGGATGGGAGCGAGTTCTTCGTGGATCGGTGCTGTCATTGCGCTTGAGGCACCGTGTCGATCACAGGCACAGTGCTCGCCTCCTTCAGAGGGTTCATGATGGCAAGGCGCCGCGCACACATCAGGCGCGTGCCCAATTGGGTGTAGCCGCGCTCCGCCGCCAGCCGCTGCAGCGACACCTGGTGTTCGGCCAAGACGAGCGCACCGTGTGCGCCCAGGTGGATTTCGATGAGGTTGAGCGCTTCGTCATTGACGCCCGCCTCGGACGAATCCACCAGCAGGCGCGCCTCGCGGCTGCCCATGCCCACCCATGCCTGGAGTGAGCCCGGGCCATCCAGCACGTACTCCGATTCGCAGTCGTACGAGTCGAGCACCGAGCGCCAGTCCTGCTGGGTGGGCGCTTCCTGGCGCCGCACGTGTTCCGGCACCGCGCGGCAATAGAGCCGGAAGATGCCGTGCCGATCGGCCCGCG
>CAYYSD010000110.1:0-10628 GCA_964474285.1 uncultured Anaerolineaceae bacterium
CCACCACCGCCCACACTGGACCCATGGACACCAACCTGGACGACCTCCCCATCGCACGCCGCGAAACCGCCGGCCAGTTCGAGATCCGTCTCGATGGGCACACCGCCCTCCTGGCCTATGAACTCCCCGGCAATGGCACCATCGTCTTCCCCCGCACCGCCGTCCCGAAGGAGCTCGAAGGCAAAGGCATCGCCGCCCGCCTCGCCCGCCACGCCCTCGAAGACGCGCAAGCTCGCGGCCTCAAAGTCGTGCCGAAGTGCGCCTACGTCCGCGCCTATCTCGCCCGCCACGATGAATACGCCGGCCTCGTCCAGCAGGACTGAGTCTTGGGCCCGTTAAGGCGGGCTGTACTCCACCACCTGGGCAAGCCGCGCGGCCACTGCCGCCAACGTCAGGTCGTCAACAACGCCCAGCCCCGACCCAAAGCGCTGCAGAGAAACGGCCCGCGTCTGAAGGCCATCGCAAGCCGAACGGGAACTCAGCCCAGTGTCCGGTGTTGCTTCTACCGGCACCCGGTTCGGCTGAAACGCGAAACGGGCCTGCCAGGAGGTGAACGGCACGATCATCCGGATAGGCAGCTGGTCAAAGGCCGACGTCGAAATCACCAGGCATGGACGCCGCTTCCGGATCTCCGATCCCACCGTCGGGTCGAGGTTCACGTCCCAGATTTCCCCTCGCGTTGGCGACCCTTCAGACATCGATCAGCACGGAGTCTGCGATGGTTCCTTCTTCCCACTCGGTGAATTCGGCCAGATCGATTTCAGCGGGGAATCGACGAAAAACCTCACGTCGTTCTTCGACGCTCATGGTCGCCATCTCCTAACACCGGGGGGCCTCCGAGCGTTGGCGCCAGGGCACCGGTCGCGCAGTTTGCAGGCGACCGAGCCACTCTGACGCCTGCTCCTCCGTCAGCCGGTCCACGATGTCACGCAGCGCTTGTTTCGCAGTCACCCAAAAAAGTATAGCAACCCTCGACCGCCCCGCGGCCAGGGTCGCCACCGCCTCCTTCGCCCTGCCTCAGGCAGTCCACTCGAAGAGGTCGGAGCGGCAGTTGTTCTCCATGTCCGCGTGGTGCTCCACCAGTGCCAGCATCCCGTTCAGCTTCGAAAGCTTCTCCGAAGTCGTCTGGAAAGCGACGGAGGCGGCCACATGCATCTCGCCCTTTTCGTCCATCCGCGCGACGCCATGCCCGTTCCAGATCGCCCCGCTGCCGTCCTGGGTCATGAACATCCCCTGGCCTTCGGCATAAACCTGGCCAGGGCCGCGCTCCACGATGGTGTAGGTCCCGATGTTCTGTCCCGGCACACCGAGGATGGTGCCCTGGGTCTCCATCGTGATCTCCATCTTGATGAAGCGCATGTCCGCATCACCCGGCAGGATGCGCCTCGCGGTTACCTTCCCGCTTTCGTCGCCGATTTTCGCACCAAGCATCGTTTCTACTCCCTCTGTGACATCGGGCGTCCTTGGCCCGGCGTCGTCCAGGGCAGTCTAGTCTCATCGCAAGCCCGTGATAAGCCTCTGTTGTTAATCCGTCGAACAGTGCCGAGTTCCCCTGCGCGCTTCTCCCGCACCGGCGGAGCATTGGCCCCATGGCGTCGCCGCCCCGCGCCCACACTGTTCCTTCGCCTGCCTCGGGCCGCGACTCCCGGGCGCCCGCCATTTCGTCCCAAACCTATCATGATAGATTTGGCACCCACCCTAAGGGCCTGGTTTTTTTTCGTGAGCGATTTGCGGAGATTTGCAAGGTTTCGGGTCATCCGCTCGGCGGCGGCACCGACAGCTTCCGGCAGATCTTCCGAACGAGTCCGTCGTAGATCGGTTGTGTCGCGGGATGACATCCCGGTCGCCCGCGACGGGATTGATCCACATTGAATGGGAGGAACCTTCGCGCAGGAGATAGCAGCCATGAGCGGTGAGATGCCGGATGAGGTTCGTCCGCTTCAGCCTACGATAACGATTTCGCGGACCGCGTCCGACGAAGCCTGTTTCAGGCTCTCTTCGCGTTGGACTTCGAGCACGAACTTGATCGCTTCGGCGAGATCCGCGCGGCACTCTTCAATCGTGGCACCCTGACCGTATGCGGAAGGGACCTCCAGACAGTACGCCCAGTAACCCCCGGATGGGTCACGTTCGATGACAGCGGTGAACTCGTTCGGCATACGCAACGGATCCTATCACAAGCCCCGGGGCCGTCGCGCGGCACACTTCGCCCACTCACCCGCCTGCTCGCTACACTGGCGCCAACAACACCGGAGATGACCCCATGCCCCAGTCCGGCTTCAACCTGAAGATCATCGAAGAGTTCCGCGCCAACGCCGGCGAAACCACGGGTCCCTTCAAGGGTCGCCCGCTTCTCCTCCTGACCACCCGGGGCGCGAAGTCCGGCGCCACCCACACGACCCCGCTCGTCTACTCCCGCGACGGCGACCGGCTCGTGATCATCGCCTCCATGGGCGGCGCGCCGAAGAACCCGGCCTGGTACCACAACATCGTGGCCAACCCCGAAGTCACCGTCGAACTCGGCGTCGAAAAGTTCAGCGCACGCGCCACCAGCGCCGAAGGCGACGAACGAGACCGCCTCTACGCCCAGCAGGCCGCGACCATGCCCGCCTTCAAAGACTACGAAACAAAGACCACCCGCCGCATCCCCGTCGTCGTCCTCGAACGCGGGTAGAAACGGCCCGGTACAGGCGCCTGGAGCATTCAGAACCGAAGAAGTTGCGTCAAATGTTGACGCAACTTCATTTTCACCCTTGACACAGTCCGCCATTTGCGTGATTCTTCAAAGTACACCAACCCATCAGACAGTTCGCAGCAGGAAGGCAGGAGATTCAATCCTGCCTCTTCTTTTTGTGTTGATTCCACTACTCCAGCCGCGTTTTTACGTGCGTTGCGCAGCGCACCGCTAACGTCCTCATCGACCATCCATTGCTCATCGTATTCGCCCACTTAGTGAAAGTAGGAGGCATACACGCATGTCCAAAATCCTGACCGCCACGCTCGTCATCATCGGTCTCATCGCCGGTATTCGAGGGGTTAGTTCGACCACTGCAGACACGCCTGAAGGTCGCACCTATCGTTCGACGTATGCAGTGCAGATTGCCCGCGATGATATCCCGGCGACAGAAACGCCCGTAGCAACCGCAACTTCCACGGCATCGCTCACGGCGACGGCCACTCCGTCGCCATCGCCTGCAGCCGCACCGACTTCGACGCCAGTGCCGAACCACCGTGACAAGTGCAATCCGTCCTACCCGGACATCTGCGTCGACAAGTACGCGACCGACCTCGACTGCAACGACATCAGCGCGAGGAACTTCAAAGTCGAGCATCCGGACGTCAATCGGTTTGACGGCGACGGGGACGGAATCGGCTGCGAAACCTCGGACGGGTCCGGCGGATCGCACAGGCCACGGGCGACCGTCGCTGCCAGTTCCGGCGGCGGGAGGATCGGTGCGGTTTGCCGCGATGGCTGGCGGAGCACCGCAACCGGATCGGGCGCGTGCTCACACCACGGTGGCGTCGCCTACTGGCTCTACCGCTAACCAACCAGAGGAAGGGAGGTCAACATGTGCAACCATCCCGGTAAGCCCTGCATCCGACCGATGGCGCTCATGTGCGTTCGGTTGACGCCGAGGACATACGCCCTGGCGATGATCTTCGGCACCGTCGTTACCTGGCTCACCTCAGGTTGAGCGGGAATTGGCTGCATCCACTGCGTCTACTTCTCCTGGAAGATCTCCATGAGCACGAAGTTCGAAGCGGTGGGGTGCACCCAGACGTTCGTCGAGCCCGGCGCGCCGCGAGTGATGCGGCCGCCGGCGCCCTCCACCTGCTTCGTGAACGCCTCAACGTCGGGCGAATCGAAGGCCAGGAGGTAGATGCCCTCACCATGCGGGTTGAACGCGTTCACGCGCTCCTTCATCAGCCGCGAGATCGGGCTCTCCTCGCTCACCGGGCAGATGAGGTGCATCACCGTGTGGCCGTTGTACCCCATCGGCACGAAGTCGAAGTTGCCGATCCGGTTGAAGGCCTTCTCGCCGGTCGGCTCCATGCCGAAGCGGGCTTTGTAGTTCTCCACGGAGGCGGCAAGGTCATGCACAGCGACGGTGTAGTGCTTGAATTTGAGCAACGGGTTCTCCTGGGTACGGATTGGGACGTGGCCGCGGATTATACACACGCGTCGCCCTTGCGTTGCCGGCGCGGGCTGGACCGAACGCGGCCCCTCAGGTCGCTCGTTGTTCAACCGAGGTGGCTCCTACCGCCTCGGCGTATGCCTGAGTCAGGGCATCCCGCAGGGCATCCGAATATGCCGCAGCCGTCCCCTGTCCAATTGGGCCAACAATCTCTTCTACTCTTCGAAGCGCCACAGGTGCTCGACGCAGGAACACGCTCTGAAAGAGCCACACGGGCTTGGCGGCGGGCGCAATGGTCACAAGCCCGACGTTTTCCGGTTGCAGCCGTGGCAGCAGCGTCGTCATGGTCTTCCCGCGGTAACTGTGCAGTGTTATCCAGCCGCGAGAGCGAAGACCCTCTGCCCAATCCACCAGCGCCCGAATCTGCGCTTGCTCCGTCACCGGGCGCTGAGCCATCCCGTCTACAAACGGTTCAACGCCCTCCGTCAACGCTCCGTAGTCGGTCGTTGGTTGCTGGAATGTGTGCGTCGGGACGGTCTCCTGAAGTCGCTCGGGCTCCACGCGCTGAGGAACCATGAACCGGACGCCCCCGGCCTCATAGGCGGCCACTGTTACGAGATCAATGACGAGGCGATCGGTCATGTTCGAGAGATACCCGACGAGCTTCACGAGCTCAGGCGGTGCCGAGTCGAGCACAATGACCAGTCGAAACTGGCCCGAGGCCAGGGATGCCTCGACCTGCCCCCCGAAAGCATCGCCGGCTGTTGGAATCCCCAGGGAAGCTTCCAGAGCGTCAGCCACTGTTCCAAGGTTGCGCCGGGAGAGTTCCTTTCCCAACACGATCGTCTCCAGCTGGTGGAGAGTGGTCCCCTGAAGAAACGCCGCGTAGGTGAGTACCTGGGCCACCACTGCCCGCCGGGCCTCGGTGTTTCTCGACAACTTGATTTCGATCACCACAAGCCGGCCATTCGACTCAACGGCGATCAGGTCTGCGTAGCCTCCCCCGAGAGGAACCTCTCTACCCAGCACGGCGAGTTGCGACGAACCCGCCAACGGCAGCAACTGCGGTGCCTCTTCGATCAACGAGTGGAGCGTCGCTTCGTCGGCGAATCCAACGGCAGACAGCGTTCGCCACCCACTCCCATCGTTGTGCCAGATTGCCGTCATTAGGCCGCTCCTCTTCCTGTCATGATGCTACGATCCCGTCCTTCGAATGCCAACAGCGCGGTCGCGAACCGTGTTCGATAGGCTTACGGTATAGTCCCACCCCACCGCCCGCGGAGACAGACGATGACCAACATGCCCTCACTCGCACTCGCGGCCGTCCCCGGGAGGCGCCGCCAGACCCTGGAGTTGGCGAAGGAGATTGAGCGCCGCGGGTTCGCGGGTATTCATTGCGCCAGCTTCGGCGACGGCATCAGCCTCTGCCTTTCGCTCGCCCATGAGACGTCGACCATCCGATTCGGCACCGCCATCGCCAACATCTACACCCGCAACCCCATCGACATGGCCCAGACCGGCGCCTACATCCACGAACTCAGCGGCGGCCGCTTCGACTTCGGCATCGGCGTCAGCCACGCGCCCGCCAACAGCCGCCTTGGTGTGCAGACAGGCAAGCCGCTCGCCGACATGCGCGACTACGTCGCGCGCATGCGAGCTGTGGGCGAGCAGTTCGGCCCGCTCCCGCCACTCATCCTTGCCACCCTCCGCAAGAAGATGGTCAGCCTGGCAGCGGAAATCGGTGATGGCGCCGTCTGGGCGAACGCGAGTCTCTCGCACATGGCCGCCTCCCTCGCGGCGATCCCGCGGGAGAAGCGCGAGGGCGGCTTCTTCATCGGCAACATGCTCCCTGTCTGCATCGACGATGACCGCGAAGCCGCCGCTGCCGTGAACCGCCGCAACCTGGTCAGCTACCTGATGCTCCCCAACTACCGCAACTACTGGAAGGAAGCCGGCTACATCGAAGAGATGGAAGCAGTCGAGACCGCCCTCGCTGCCCGCGAACGCGAGAAGCTCCCAGGCCTCATGACCGACCGCTGGCTCGCCGACTGCACGCTCTTCGGTTCCGCCGCGGATGTTCGCGACGGGCTCGAAGCCTGGTTCGCCGCTGGCGTGACGACCCCCGTGCTCGTCCCCTCCTCGACGAAGGGCGGGCAGTTCAAAGCGTTCGAAGAGGTCATGGGCGCCTTCGCGTAACCGCGTAAGGTGCGAGAAGGTAGTCTGGAATCGTGACGGACCTTTCGCACGAACTCGAGACCGCCATCCAGGCGGCCCGCACCGCGGGGGCGGAAGTCGCCCGGATGCGCGCCGAAGGCCTCCGCTACGGCCACAAGGATGGCCGCGAACTCGTCTCCGAAGCCGACATCCGCGCCGCCGAAATGCTTCACGAGGCACTCGCCCGCCGCTTCCCGTCGGATGGCTGGCTCAGCGAAGAGCACGTCGACACGACAGACCGGCTCGGCAAGGAGCGCGTCTGGGTGGTCGATCCTATCGACGGCACGCGGGAATACCTCCAGGGCTTCCCGGAGTACGCGATCTCGGTGGGACTCGTCATCGGAGGCAAGCCCGCGCTGGGCGTCGTCTACAATCCGGCGACCGATGAGATGTTCGCGGCGAACTGCCTCGGCGCCAGGGAGCGCGACCCGCTGGAGTCGTTGCCGCGCCGGTTCGACGTCCTCGTCGGCCGCTCCGAACACCGCTGGGACAACGTCCCGACCCTACCGCCCGGTTCGAAGACGACCGGCGTGGGCAGCGTCGCCTACCGGCTGGCGCTGCTGGCTGCGGGCCGTGGACACGCCGTCCTCAGTGGCTACGGCCGCAGCGAATGGGACGTGGCGGCGGGTGTGGCTCTCTGTCTCGCCGCCGGCCTGCGTGTGACGGACGTCCTCGGCGCCCCGATGCCGTTCAACCAGCGCGATCCGTACGTCCGCGGCCTCCTCATCGCGGAGCCGCGCATCCACGAGCACTTCCACCGCTCCTTCCTCGCCCTCCGGCGGCAGGGTTGAGCAAGGATCGATAGACTCTTCCTGAAAGGAGGCGCCATGAGCGTTCGCATCGGCCTGGGATTGGCCGGATTCCCCTTCTCCTCGCCCTCGGCCTTCTACGATTGGGTCGACATCTGCGAGAACACGCCCATCGATTCGCTTTGGCTCAGCGAGCGCCTCGTCTCACCCGGTCCGGTCCTCGAACTGATGACGACCTTCGGCGTCATCGCCGGCCGGACGAAGCGCCTCAAGTTCGGGATGAACGCCATCGTCTTGCCCTTTCGCGACCCGCTTGTGCTCGCGAAGGAGTGCGCCACGCTGGACTACTTGAGCGGAGGCCGCCTATTGCCGACGTTCGGCGTGGGCAGCGACCGCGCGCCCGAATTCAAGGCGACGGGACGCAACCCTGCCGGCCGGGGCACGCGTTCCGATGAGATGCTCGACATCATGGTGCGGCTCTGGAACGGCGAGCGCGTCAGCTACAGCGGCAAGCACTTCCAGTACACGGACGTGACCATCTCGCCGTGCCCGGTCCAGAGCCCGCTTCCGGTCTGGATAGGCGGCAGCAGCGAAGCTGCCATCCGCCGCACAGCGCGCGTCGGTACTGGCTGGCTCGCGGGCGTCCAGCCCGTCGGCCAGATCGGGCCAGTCGTTACAGCCATCCGCGAGGCGTCAGCGGCGGCCGGCCGTCCCCTGGACCCCGACCACTACGGCGCCGGGTTCCCGTTCCGCTTTGGGTCGCCCGAAGAGCCCCTGGTTCAGCGGGCTGCAGCGGGCTATGCGCGCATCGGCGAAGGCATGGACCCGTCGCAGTACATGGCCGTGGGCGACGCGGAGGTGATCATCGCCCGGGCGCGGGAATATGTCGCCGCGGGCATCTCAAAATTCGTCCTCCGTCCGATCGTCGACAACGACGGCGAGTGGCTCACCCAGACGCAGCGGCTTGTCGATGAGGTGCTTCCCGTTGTCCACGCCATGCAGACAGCTCAGTAGTTCAGGCGGGCGAGATGCGGGCGAACAGCACGTCGTCGCCCTCCGGCGGCGGGACGATGCCGCCCGGCACGCCCACCGCAGCGACAACATCCTCCGCCCCGGCGATGACCAGCGGGCATTTGCGCTGCCAGCTCGGTACGTGATGATCGGCGAACACGTCGAAGAGCTTCCGGGTACGCCCGTGATAGGAAATGCGGTCACCGGGGGCCGGCGGCCGGGCGCGAAGCACGCCGCGCACCACGGCGGGATCGATCACCGTGACGAAGCTTCCGGGATCCGCTGCGAGTTCGGACGTCGAGACCTGGATCCGCCAGCCCCCGGCGAGCGTGACTCCGGGGACATTGAGGACCCGGGCCTCGAAGGGCACGCCTGCCGGGGCGAGCGAGCCGATGCGGACCTGGCGGCAGGACGCCACCAGTTCGACCTTCCCAAAGGCAACGCGCCCGCTGCCCGAAGCCAGCACTCGGGAGGCATTGCGCAATTCGGTGCGATTCGCGGCGCACTCGAGCTTGTGAAAGGCGGCCTCGCGCTCGATGACCAGCAACAGTGCCTCCAGGGGAAGTGCCGCCAACGCCTTGAGAGCGAAGACCGACCCTCCCTGGTCCCGAGACGCGGGTTGCGCCAGCATCGCCTGCTCTTCGAACGCGACGAACGCCTGCCGGGCACTCGCAGCCAGCCCGAGGATGGCGGTGTTCACCGACGGGTTCAGCGCCCGTAACCCGGGCAGCGTCTCGTGGCGAATGCGGTTTCGGGTGTGGCGGCGGTCCGCGTTCGATGGGTCAGTTATGGGTTCGATGCCGGCGGCCCGGCAGACGGCCAGCGTTTCGTCGTGAGTGAGCACCAGGAGTGGGCGAGCCAACTGCTGCGAAGGCGAGCCGGGCACGGGCGAGAGGGGCAGCATCCCGCGGATGCCTCGCACCCCGCTTCCCCGGACGATGCGCTGCAGGACGGTCTCGACCTGGTCGTCGGCGGTATGACCCGTGACCACGCGGTCCATGCGCTTCTCCGCCGCCACAAAGCCGAGGAACTGGTAGCGCATGCGGCGTGCCATCTCCTCGACACCTATGCCCTCTTCTCGCGCGGCCCGGGCGACATCGCCCTCGCCGGTGAGGCACGGCACGCCGAGCGAGGCCGCAAGTTCGCGCACGCGCGCCATCTCTGCGCCAGAGCCGGGTCGGAGTTGGTGGTCGAAGTGCGCCACAGTCAGGTTCAACCCGAAGTCATCGCTCAACTCGCGGAGGACAAGCAGCACGGCGAGCGAGTCGGGTCCACCTGAGACAGCAATGAGGGCGTTGTTGGCGCGCCGAAAGAGGCGCTCCTGACGGGCAAAGGCCGCGACCTTGCGGACGATGCTGTTCAAGGCGGCCTACCGGGGAAAGAGCCGTTGCCACCAGGTGCCTGAGGCACTCGACTCGGGCGGCAGCTCGGGGCTCAGCACAATGAACGGCACTTCCCCCTCCCGTACGTACCCGAGGCGGCGGCGGGCCTCCTGCTCCACGTATTGGTCGGAGGCTACGTAGTTCTTCACGGCTTCGAGATAGGCCTTATCAGACTTGAGGCGCTCGATCTCCTGGACGGCTTCCTCGTGTTGCCGGGAAACCTGGTGCGTTCGAAGCGCGCTAACGCCGGCAGAGTAGATGAAGTAGGAGGCGATGGCGAGGCAACAGAGGAAGGCAATTCGTCCGCGGCTCATCGGAATCGCACCATAATCAAACGTCAACGCTAACGCCGGCAGGATCAACGTTCAAATCTGCGATGTGGCAGGTGTCGTTGAGGGAGTGCACACCGACACGGCCGCGTTCGATTTGCACGGTGGTGATGGAGGCCAGGTCGAACGCAATCGTTCGGAATGACGACACGGGCAACCCGAGGAGCTGGCACACGGCCACGCGCAGGACGAAGTTGTGGCTGACCACCGCCGCGGTTTCGAGCCCGGAGCCGAGGAGTTCTTCGATGAACGGGGCGACGCGTTCGGCCACGGCGACGATGCTCTCGCCGCCTCCCGGCATCACGGCCACGTGGCCGGATTCGCCGCCCCACTCCCGGAGGAACGCGGCGTGACGTTCGCGCATCACCGGGAAGGTCAGCCCTTCGGTTTCGCCCACATGCATTTCGATAAGTTCGTCGCGCGGGATGATCGCCGTCCGCTCGCCGGCAATGGCCCTCGCGACGCTGGCGGCGCGGTCGAGCGGACTCGTATAGACGTGCGTGATGGGAGCGGATGCCAGCCGCCGACCGACGGCGTGGGCCTGCGCCTGTCCACGCTCGGTGAGGGGCACGTCCATTCGGCCCAGGCCGAACCCGTCGCGGTTGTAGGCAGTCTCACCGTGGCGCACGAGGTAGATGATCACTGGTCGCCCGCGCCCTCGATGGGCATCCAGAGACGTGTGAGGAACGGCGAGAAACCAACCGCCTGCCAAAACTCGGCAGCCTCGTTGTCCTTCGCGAGGACGCTCATTTCCATGTGATTCACGCCGCAATGCGACGCCCAATCGCGCATTGCCCCGATGAGTTG
>CAYYSD010000111.1:0-10536 GCA_964474285.1 uncultured Anaerolineaceae bacterium
GGCGACGCGGTTGGGGATCGGAGATTCCGCTCTCAACCTCCTGCCCGAGACGAATCTTGACGCCGCCCTGGCCATGGCAGAGGGCCTCGGCGTGGACGCCCTGATCATCGATTCCATCCAGAGCGTCTACGTCGAAGGGCTGGATACGCGGTTCGCGGGGCCGGCGCAGCTCTCGGAGGCGGGCGCACGCCTCGTCGCGTGGGCCAAGCGGACCAATGCGGCAACCATCCTGACCGGCCACGTGACCAAGGCCGGGGAGGTCGCCGGTCCCCGCCTCCTCGAACACCTTGTGGACGCTGTCCTCTATTTCGAGGCAGCCGAAAGCGGGGCACTGCGTGTGCTCCGCGCCGTGAAGAACCGCTTCGGCGCCACGGACGAAGTCGGAGTGTTCGAGATGACGGGCGAGGGACTGACGAGCGTGGAGAACCCGAGTTCGGCGTTCCTGGCGGGCGGAGCCAGCCATGCTTCGGGCTGCGCCATCACGGCAACCATCGAGGGCTCGCGACCGATCGCCATCGAAGTGCAGGCGTTGGCGGTTGCGTCGAACCTCTCGGCGCCCCGGCGCATCGCGTCGGGGCTGGAGACATCGCGGCTGCACCTGTTATTGGCGGTGCTGGCAAGGCGCGGAGGACGCTCAGCAGCCACGATGGATGTCGTCGCGTCCGTTTCCGGCGGTCTCCGGCTGCGCGACCCTTCTGCGGACCTCGCGACGATCGCCGCCCTGGCGTCTGCCATCGACGACCGGCCAATTACTCCGGGCACTGCCTTCCTCGGTGAGGTCGCGCTCTCCGGGGCGGTGCGCCCGGTGCAACAACCGGCGCGGCGAATTGCCGAGCTGGCGCGCGTGGGCGTTTCGCGCGTGGTGGCGCCGGCGAACGTGAGAGATGTGGGATCGGTACGAATCGTCCCGGTGACGACGGTGAAGCAGGCACTCGCGGCTGGCTTCGAGGGTTAGGCTGCGCCCGCTTGTTCGGCCAACCAGGTTACTGCCGAGGGACGGTCGTGGAAGATACGCATGCGGATATCGCCATCGAGGTCGGCGAGTTGCATGGCCTGGCGGTTGACGCCGAAGAGTGCGGGCCGCGGCGCGATGACCGCGCAGCGATGGGCGTTTCGGCCCAATGAACGGAAGATCTCGACGATAGCTTCGACAGGTGCATTGAACTCGGTGACATCGGTGTAGTCGAAGAGGACGTCGCGGCCGCTGGCGAGTGGCGGCACCAGGTCGCGCGCGGAGCTGCCGTCTACGGGCGTCATGCGGCCGGACAACCGAACCTCGAGCCACCGGGCGCTTTCCAGGACTTCAATCGGCATCACGCCACCCCGCTGCCCGTCCCATCCGTCCGAGACCCTCTCTTGATTTTCATAACCTTACCTTACTCCCAATGTGACATTGCGCACATTCCCTACATCGCCGCCTGGGAGCCTTTGATGATGTCCTCCACAACGGCAGGGTCCGCAAGGGTTGTCACATCGCCGACGTTCTCCGGTTCGCCCTCGGCGATCTTGCGGAGGATACGGCGCATGATCTTGCCGGACCGAGTCTTCGGCAAGCCATCGACGAACTGGATCTTGTCCGGCGTGGCGATTGCGCTGATGTCGCGCCGGACCGCATCGCGCAGCCCCCTGGCCAGGTCGGGGTCGCCGCTGTTGCCGGCATTGAGCAGGACGAAGGCGTAGATGCCGGTGCCCTTCACGTCATGGGGGAAACCGACGACGGCCGCCTCCGCGCAGGCCGGGTGCCCGACGAGGGCGCCTTCGATCTCGGCGGTGCCGAGCCGATGCCCGGCGACGTTGAGAACGTCGTCCACGCGGCCGGTAATCCAGTAATACCCGTCCAGGTCGCGATGGCAGCCGTCGCCGGTGAAGTAGCGGCCCGGGTAGGTGGTGAGATACGTCTGCACGAACCGGTCGTGGTCGCCGTAGACCGTTCGCATCATCCCGGGCAGGGAGGCGTCGATGCAGAGACGCCCCGTGACGTTGTTGCCCTCGATCACCGCCCCTTCTTCGGTGACAACGCTCGGCCGGACGCCGAAGAAGGGCAGCGATCCCGAACCCGGCTTCATATCGATGGCTCCCGGCAGGCCGGCGATCATGTGTCCGCCCGTCTCGGTCTGCCAGTAGGTATCGACGATGGCGCAGCGTTCTTCGCCAACCACCTTGTAGTACCAGCGCCATGCTTCGGGGTTGATCGGCTCGCCCACGCTCCCGAGGACCCGGAGGCTCTTGCGGCTATAGCGTTTTACATGCTCATCGCCTTCACGGGCGATGGCGCGGATGGCGGTGGGGGCCGTGTAGAAGATGGTGATGCCAAGGCGGTCAACCATATCCCAGTAGCGGCCCGCGTCGGGGTAGGTCGGGATGGATTCGAAGATGGTGGACGTGGCGCCGTTGGCCAGCGGGCCGTACACGATGTAGCTGTGACCCGTGATCCAGCCGACGTCGGCGGCGCAGCAGAAGATATCGTCTTCGCGCAGGTCAAACACATAGCGGTGGGTGAGGGAGGCATAGAGGAGGTAGCCGGCCTGGGTGTGGAGCACGCCCTTTGGCTTTCCCGTGGAACCGGAGGTATAGAGGATGAAGAGCGGATCTTCGGAGTCCAGGGCTTCCGGGGCGCACCCTGCGGGCTGGGAGGGCAAAGCTTCATGCCACCAGATGTCTCGCCCGGCCGTCATCGGGACGCCGGAGCCTGTGTGGCGATAGACCACCGTGAACTCGACCGACTCCGTGCCCGGCTGGGCAAGGGCTTCATCCACGTTGAGCTTGAGCGGGACCGCGCGGCCCCCTCGTTTTCCTTCGTCCTGGGTGATGATCGCGCGGCAGGTCGAGTCTTCCACGCGGTCGCGAATGGAGCGCGGGCTGAAGCCGCCGAAGATCACCGAGTGCACGGCTCCGATGCGGGCACAGGCGAGCATGGCCACCGCCAGCTCCGGAACCATGCCCATGTAAATCGCGACTCGGTCCCCTTTGCGAATGCCCTTCGACTTGAGGAGGTTGGCGAGGCGACAGGTCTCTTCGTAGAGTTCGCGATAGGTGACGGTGCGGTTTTGGCCCGGCTCGTCGCCTTCCCAGAGGAAGGCGGGTTTGTCGCTTCGGTTAGGTAGATGGCGGTCCAGGCAGTTCGTGCTCACGTTCAATTTGCCGTTCAGGAACCAGCCGAAGCGGCCGGTGTGCATGTCCTCTTCACAGACCTTGTCGAACGGTGAAATCCAATCCAGGTGGGTGTTCGCCATCTCCCGCCAGAAGCCGTCGCGGTCCTCGATGCTGCGGGCATAGAGCGCGTCGTACTCCGCGCGCGACGTGACCAGGGCGCCTTCGCGCACGCGCGATGGCGGCGCGTAGCGCTCGTTGACGGGCAATCCGATGTCCGAAGAATCTGCCATTGTTCTCTCCCCAAATCAGCGCGTGCGGCGTTCGGCACGCATCTTAGCCGACCTGCATCCGGAGTGCCGTGAGGGTCTCTATCCGGCTGGTTTCGGTGTCATAACTTATTACAGACCGTATACACAACTCTGGTGGCACAGCAGAGAACGTCCGCTATGGTGGGTGACTGGCGGGGGGATGGCGGTACATTCGTGCTGGTCTTCTCCTCTTGGAAGGGATCTCTTCTTTGTGTGAATCCGTGGGCGGTCCGGGCGGCGGTGTTGGCGATCGCGCTGGCGGCGGCGCTGCAGTTCGTTCCGGCGTTCGCGGCCCAAACCCACATCGTCCGGCCGGGCGAAACGCTCGGCGAGATTGCGGACAACTACGGCGTTCCAGTCTCGTTCATCACCGAGCAGAACAACATCAGCAATCCCGACTACATCCACGCCGGGCAGGTGCTCCGCCTTGGCGCGGCGCCCGCGGCGCCGGTCGTCCGCGTCCACGTCATCGAGCCGGGTGACACGCTCGGATGGATAGCGGGGCACTACCGCGTTTCCGTGGACGCGCTGGTTGAACTCAACAGCATCCGGAACCCGGACCTGGTCGAAGTGGGACAGGTGTTGTCCATCCCCCCGGAACCGGATGGCATCCCGGAGGTTGTTACGCATGCGCAGGCGCGAGACCTGCTCATCGATGCTGCCTACGAATTCGGACTTCCACCCGGACTCATGTTGGGCCTGGCGTGGATAGAAAGCGGCTGGCAACAGAACGTGGTCAGCCACGTCGGCGCTGTCGGGCTCACGCAGGTCACGCCGGACACGGGCGACTGGGCTGTGGAATTTCTCCTCCCGGAGGCGGCGAACTGGCGAATCTCGGCGCGCGATAACGCACGCCTTGGCGCGGCGATCCTGCGTCACATGATTGACCAGGCGGGGGGCGACATTCCCCTGGCGCTGGGGTTCTACTACCAGGGCTGGCGCAGCATCGAACGCTTCGGACTGTTTGGCGAAACACGTGACTACGTCTCGAATGTGCTCTTCTACACCGCCAAGTACAGCTGAACGGCTTGAAGGCGGCCGGAGGTTGCGAAGGAGCGTCCGGCGAGTGTCCGGTTTGCCGCCCCATGCGCGGGCGACGTATCCTTAGCTTTCGACCAGAATCCCAGCAACCCGGAGACCGCGTTTGCACGTCATCGGCCTGACTGGCGGGATCGCCAGCGGGAAATCGACCCTTGCCACGTTCTTCAAGAACCACAATGTGCCTGTCCTCGATGCCGACATCCTCGGGCACCGTACGTACGATCCCGGATCGGATACGTTCGCGGCTGTGGTTCGCGCCTTCGGCGACGACCTTGTCGCGGCCGACGGAACCATCGATCGGCGCGTCCTGGGCGGCAAGGTCTTCGGCAAGCCCGAAGAGTTGAAGCGCCTCACGGACATCGTTTGGCCGGGTATCCGCAAGCTGGCGAGCGAGGCGCTCTCCGAGCTCGAAACGGGCGGAAACCGCATCGCGGTACTCGAAGCAGCTGTGCTCCTGG
Organism: uncultured Anaerolineaceae bacterium; assembly: GCA_964474285.1. GTDB lineage: Bacteria > Chloroflexota > Dehalococcoidia > Tepidiformales > Tepidiformaceae > JACRBT01. The sequence continues at coordinate 4,901 of CAYYSD010000111.1, forward strand.
AGGCCGGCTGGGACGACCTGGTGGACGAGATCTGGGTGGTCGTCGTGGAACCAGACCAGGCGGTGGTGCGATTGGCGGCCCGCAACGGGCTCGACGAAGCGGCGGCCCGGGCACGCATCGCATCGCAGCTTTCGAACGCGGAACGGACCGCGAAGGCAGACGTCATCATCGAGAACAACAGCGACCTGGCTGCGCTCGAGGCGGCCATTCAGGCGGCGTGGGAACAACTTGAATTGCGGCTGCAAGCGGCGGCCGGGAGGTAGGGAACACCTTGGCAGGAACAGCATCCATGGAAACGGCAACGATCCACGCCGTGGAGGAATACACGGTCAATGAAGAGCCGTATTACCTCCCGATCGGCGATGAAGTCCGCCTCTTCGAAGTTGCCTATGAGCAGCGCATCCCGGTCCTGTTGAAGGGCCCAACCGGTTGTGGCAAGACGCGCTTCGTCGAGTACATGGCCTATCGCCTCGGACGCCCGGTGACACGGTTTTCGAACGAAACCGGCCGCGAAGCGGAATATCGCATGCCCCTGATCACCGTCGCATGCCACGAGGACCTTACGGCGAGCGACCTTGTCGGACGCTACCTGCTCGATACGGACGGGACGCGCTGGATCGATGGGCCGCTGACGCGTGCCGTCAAGGTTGGCGCCATTTGCTACCTCGACGAAGTCGTGGAGGCGCGCAAGGACACCACGGTCCTCATTCACCCGCTGACCGACTACCGCCGTCTTCTCCCGATCGAAAAGCTTGGCCAGGTGATCGAGGCGGCCGACGGCTTTCTGCTCGTCATCTCCTACAACCCGGGCTATCAGAGCGCGCTCAAGGACCTGAAGCACTCGACGCGACAGCGCTTCATCTCGATCGAGTTCGACTACCCGCCGCGGGACCAGGAAGCCGAGATCATCACCCACGAAGCGGGCTGCACGCGGGCCGTGGCGCTCGACCTTTCGAAGCTCGGCGAGAAAGTGCGCAACCTGCGCGAACACGGATTGGGCGAAGGCGTCAGCACTCGCCTCCTGATCTATGCGGGCCGGCTCATCGCGCAGGGTATCCCCGCGCGGCGCGCCTGCCAGGTGGCGATCACGTGGTCGCTGACCGACGATCAGGAAGTGCAGCGCAGCATCGAAGAGGTCATTACCTCGATCTTCGAGTAGCCACGAACCTCACTCGAAGAACGGAGTGCCTCGCCGGATGCGCCTCGGAATCGTCTCCGACATCCACTGCAACATCCTCGGCCTCGAACGTGCGCTGGAACTGATGGCGCCGTTCGATCAGCTCTGGTGCGCGGGCGATGCAGTCTTTCAGTTCCGCTGGTCGAACGAAGTGGTGGGGCGACTGCGTGACCTGAGCGCCCGCGTCGTGCTGGGGAACCACGAAGATACGATTCTCGGTCGCGATGGCGTTCGGGCGCTCTCCGGCGAGACCATCGACCAGGACCTCGTGGCGTGGATGCGCGATCAGCCCTACCGCCTGGCAGAGACCGTGGACGGGCAACGCGTCCTGATGACGCATGGTTCGCCGTGGGAGCCGTGGAAGGACTATCACTACCCGCATGAGACCAGCTTCTGGACCAATGCCGAGAGCCTGAATTGTGATACGTTAATCGTTGGTCACACGCACTTTCAGATGGCTCAACGATTTGGTTCGGTGCTCGTCATCAATCCCGGCTCTGCCGGTGATGCACGCGATCACAGGAACGACTACGCGCTCTCCTGTGCGGTGTGGGACACGACAAGCGGCGAGGTCGCCTTCTACGACTACCAGGATCCGGCGCGTGTCTTGACGCGCCAGGTGGGGCAGCAGTGAAGCACAACGCAATTCGAACCGCGGGGGCGCCGGCATGAGCATCGTGAACGAACTCCTGGCACGCCACCACGAACGGCTTTCGGGCTTTCCGGCGCCGCTGGAGCAACTCTTCGAAGGCAGCTTGCGGGCGCTCCAGAACCGCCTGAGCCCGTCACAGCTCCAGAGCTGGTCCGAGACCGGCATCGAGCTGACGGCCCTCAGCCTGCGTTCGTGGGAGGCGGCGGCGGAATACTTCCGGGCCGCGCCGCAGATGCCCGAGAACGTGACCTGGGAGGCGCTCGAAAGCCTCGGCCGCGAGGCGCTCCACATGGCCACCGAGTCGGCGCCGCTCGCGGTCTCGTTCCTGCGTGCGTCCCCGGCCGTCCTGCACGCCGTTGGGCCCGGCCACGTCCGCCAATGGGCCGACCTGGGGCGCAGGCTCTACAAAGGCAACTGGAAGAGCTCTTCGCTTGCCGCCCAGTTTTACGATCTCAGCCCGCGGGTCTTCGAGGTGCTTCGGCCGGGCCAGGCCGCGCGTCTCGTGCTTTTCGTCGACGAGCTTGCGCGTCACAGCTACGAACTTGCGGCCGCTTGCCTGACGACCGCGCCCGACGTGCTTCACCGCCTCGACGAAGAGGATCGGCTGCCGTTCCTGACGTTCGCGGTCGAACTCGCGCAGAGCAGCTGGGCGGATTCGCGGCTGTATTTCGAGCGCGGCGCGCCGCTGCTCCACAAGGTGCACCAGCCGCTGCGCGAACGTTATCTCCTGCTCGCTGCCCAGGTCGCGCGGGGGCACACGCGCTCGGCGTTCCAGTACTTCGAAGACGCCGCCCAGTCGCTCGCGGACCTGGAGCCGGATGACCACTTCCGCGTCATCGAACTGAGCGAGAAGCTGGCCCCCTACTCCCCGTCGGCGGCGATGGACTTCCTCACGAACGTGCCCATAGTGCTCCAGCGGATCCGGCTCGACGAACTGGATGCCTGGCACGCGAGCGGCCTTCAGATTCTGCAGCACACCCACGATGGGGGCGAAGCGTACTTCCGGCTGCAGTCCACGCGCAGCGAGGACATCCTGGAGACGCTCTCCGCACGAGTCGAACTCTCGCGTGTGGGCGAGATTCTGCGGCTCTACTGCAAAGCGTTGACGGGGCGGAACCTGAGCATTCAGACGACTGCGACGCTGGCGGAAAAGGGCATCGGCTGGATTGACCAGTCCCGGGCGAGCACCGAGGGGACGACGATCTTCCTGCCCGAGCTGATGGAAAGGTATCACGACAAGGAAGACAACTTCGCGGCGATGAAGGTGTTTGCGACCCACCAGGCCGCGCGGCTTGAATTCGGCAGCTTCGAATTCCAGATGGACCGCCCTGCGTCCGTCTTCGAAAACGACCGCCCCTTCGCGCTCGAACATTCGCCGCAGAGCAACGCGGCGACGGATGTTGAACGCTTCTTCGACCTTTTCCCAGATCGCCAGATGGCGAGTGACCTTTACACCATCGTCGAGGACACCCGAATCGATTCCGCCATCCGCAGGGAATACGGGGGCATCCGGCGGCCGCTTTCGCGCATGCAGCAGGCCGCGCTCGAAAACCGGCCCTCGATTCGCGAAATGCCGCTCCGGCAGGCGTTCGTGGAGAACCTCGTTCGCGCCAGCATCGACGGCCGTAGCCGGATGCTGTGGCCCCGCGACCAGGGTGCGGTGCTCGCGACCGGTCTCGAAGTGCTGGACCGGATCGCCGACCCTGCGGCCACCATCGAGGACACCGCCGAGGCGACGCTGCGGCTGTACCGGGTCGCCTCGAAAATCGTGAACCAGCCCTCGGACGACGTGGACTGGCTCGAAGGAGAGCCTGACTCGGCCCAGAAGCTTTCGATGGAGATGGGCGGCGAGGATGGCGCGAGCGGCGGCCAGCCTTCCATGGGCCAGGCGGGCGAGGGTGAACAGGACTACGAACAGGCCCAGGAGGTCGATTACCGGGGCGACTTCAAGCCCGAGCTCGTCTCTCTGCTCATGAAGCTGCGACAGGATGCCCAGGGCGGCGACGCCGGGCAGCAGAACGCGCAGGCACTGACGCCGGAGCAGTTGCAGGAACTCCTCGAGAAGAGCGTCGACATTGATATCGACTCGCTGATGGACGGCGACCTCGATTCCACGACGGGGCAGTTCCTTTCGAACCTCATGAAGGAAGCCGGCACGCCGGCGAGCGAGAAGTCGGACAAGGGCGACCCGACGAACGACAGCAGCACCGGCGCGGGGGAGGGCGAGGAGCCACTCGCGCCCATCGTCACGGTCTACTACTACGATGAGTGGGATTTTCGGGCGCAGGACTACAAGCCGCGCTGGTGCGCCGTGAAGGAATCGAAGCTCGAGCAGGGCGAAGACGACTTCTATGAAGGCGCGCTGCGAGAGCACGCGGGTCTCGTGGCGCAGACGCGAAAGCAGTTCGAGCTGATGAAGCCCGAGATGTTTCGCAAGATCAAGCGGCTGCCGGACGGCGAGGACTTCGACCTGGATGCCGCTATCGAGTGGATGATCGAGAAACGTTCGGGGACGAACCCGGCCGACAAGATCTACTGGCGCCGCAACAAGATCGAGCGGGACGTGGCCGTCGCGTTTCTGATCGACATGTCGGCGAGCACGGACGAGGAAATCAACAAGCGCGAGAAGAAGTATGACGACGATGACTACGACGACGACCCGCGCAAGTATCTGAGCTGGTGGGTTTCCAAGCGGCGCGCTGAAATCTCGGCGCCTCCGAAGCGCATCATCGACCTGGAGAAGGAGTCGACGGTGCTGCTGATGACGGCGCTGGAGACGATCGGCGACCAATACGGCATCTACGGCTTCAGTGGCTATGGCCGGGACAATGTTGAATTCTTCGTGATCAAGGACTTCGACGAGGATCTCGACCAGCCAATCAAACGCCGGCTCGACAAGATCGTTCCGATTCGATCGACGCGCATGGGTCCGGCCATCCGGCACGCAACCTATAAGCTCAAGATGACCGAAGCGAAGGTGAAGATCCTCTTCCTGCTGAGCGACGGCCGTCCCCAGGATCACGGGTATGGGCGCGACCGGACGGAGAAGGAATATGCCATCCACGACACGAAGCAGGCGCTGAACGAGGCGAAACGTGAAGGGATCACGCCGTTCGCGCTGACGGTCGACAGGTCCGGGCACGACTACCTGAAGACCATGTGCGAGGACATGGGATATGAAGTCGTGGCGGACATCGAACAGCTGCCGAGCAGGCTGCCAACACTGTATCGCCGCCTCACTGAGTGAGCGGGGATGCCGCGATATGTGGTGTGCCCATTCTTCAATGGCCACGTCGAGGTTACTGAAGAGCGCGAAGAACACATTCGAAGCAGTCATCTCGAGGCTGCTCTCGCGTTGCTTGAGGCACTCGACGAGACGGTCCGTTCGCCTGATCTTGTTCTGAGACGGTCGGAAGCGGAATCCGAGTGGGCGTTTGTGCGAGCCCTGGGGAGCGAAGCGATTACCAATTACGCGTTGGTAATCGTCGTGAGGGACCGTGTAGGATCGGAGAGTGGCACCGTGAGGCACTGGGTCGTGACGGCGTACATTGCGCGACGGTTGCCGCGGTGGAGGGTTGAATGGCAGCGAAGCTAGTCCTGTCCTATGACCGCGAGGGTGACATCCTCCACATTGAGATCGAACCGCCACACGGGAGCCCCGTGTTCTCGTTTCTCGATGGAGATATCGTTGCTCGTAGCCACCCGGAAACAGGAGCCGTTGACCACATTGACATCCTTGGGTTTTCGCGCCGGTTCCCGACCCTGGACACGACTGTCGAGGTGCCCGTAACCGTGGAGATGACTCTC
>CAYYSD010000112.1:0-10344 GCA_964474285.1 uncultured Anaerolineaceae bacterium
CGCGCATGACTGCCAGGTCGGCGGCGACCATGAGGGCCGGGAGGTCGTCGCGGAAGGGGGCAGGGTGGTACTTCACGGCCCGTTCGAGGGCCAATCCGGCTTTGAGTGACTCCGCCTGCGCGAGGTCAGTTTGCCCGGTGATGTGGAACACTTTCGTGGACTCCAGGAGCGCTGGGAGTGCGGCGAAGATGGCGCGATTGATGGCCTGCGCGCCCTGTGTGGCACCGGCGATCACGATCACGCGTTCGTTCGCGCTGAGGCTGAGAACGGCGCGGGCGGCCTCGCGGGTGAGGTTGAAGGCGTCGCGCACAGGGTAACCGGTGACGGTCGTTTTCTTCTTCGGAAGGTGGACGAGGGCGGCGTCAGTAGTGGTTGCCATGCGCGTGGCCAGGCGCTGTTCGGCGCGGACGGCCCAGCCCGGGGTGACATCGGGCAGGTAAACAACGAGCGGCTTGCGCAGGAGGCGTGCGGCCACGCTGCAGGGGAAGCTGCCATAGCCGCCGGTGCTGAAGACGACGTCCGGCCGGAAGGCGCGGAGTTTGCGCGTCGCCGTGAAGATGCCACCGGCGAGGCGGAGGAAGCTGCGGGCGAGCGCGATCGGCCCCCTCCCGCGCACCTGGGCGGAAGGGACTGTTTCGAAGCTGAGGCCGCGCGCTTCCACGGAGGCGCGCTCTCCGCGGTCATCGGGGCCGAAGAAGCGCACGTCGGTATCGGGGTGCGCCGCCATCACGGCATCGAGCACCACGAGGGCGGGGAGGATGTGGCCGCCGGTACCGCCGGCGGTGAGTGCGAGCTTCATTCGCGCCGCCTCCTGACCACGCGGCGGCGCGTCTCCGCCGGTTCGGGCTCGGGTTCTGGCTGCTGCGCGCTGTAGCGCGAGATGTTGATGAGCACGCCAACGGCCATCAGCGTGGCCGCGAGCGCGTTGCCGCCGTAGCTCAGGAACGGCAGGGGCACGCCCGTCAGCGGGATGACGCGCGTGATGCCGCCGATGTTGAGGAGGGCCTGGGCCGTGATCCAGGTCGTGATCCCGGTGGCGATGAGCATGCCGAAGCGGTCGTGGGCACGGTTCGCCACCTGGTAGCCGCGGACCATGACGAGCATGTAGAGCAGGAGCACCGCACACGTCGCGACCAGGCCCATCTCTTCGCCGATGATGGCGAAAACGCCGTCGGTGTGGCTTTCGGGAACGTAGAAGAACTTGGCCCGGTTGGCGCCCAGCCCCAGGCCTTCGATGCCACCGTTGCCGATGGCGATGAGCGACTGGAGCGTCTGGAAGCCGTGGCCGGCCGGGTCGAGTTCGGCATCGAAGAACGACGTGAGGCGGTCTGCGCGGTACCCGGCCGAGGTCGCGAGGATGGACATCGCGAGGAGGCCCGCGCCGAACAGCGCCACCATCTGCAGGAACGAAGCGCCCGCCACCCAGAACATCGTCACGGTGATGACCAGGATGATGAAGGTGGTTCCGAGGCTCGGTTCGAGCATGATCAGGACCGAAAGAAAACCGATGATGACGACGAACGGGATGAGGCCGGTTTCGAAGCTCTTGAGCGATTCACCCTTCCCATCGAGCCAGGCGGCGAGATAGATGATCACCGTGAGCTTGGCGAACTCGGCGGGCTGGACTGTGAACTCACCCACGCCCAGCCAGCGCTTCGCGCCGCCGCCTTCAACCCCGACGACGAGCACCGCGATGAGCATGACGATCGTTGTGAGAATGATCGGGATCGCCAGCGGACGGTAGCGGCGGTAGTCGAACTGCATGGTGAGCACCATGAGGACGCAGCCGAGGATCGCCCAGGCGAGCTGGCGGACGATGTAGTAGTTCGAATCGCTGAAACGGGCCAGGCCGATGACGAAACTGGAGCTGTAGACGGCCACAAGCCCCGTGATCGTGAGCACGGCCGCCATCGCGAGGAGGGCGTAATCCGGGCGCCCTGGAGTCCATTCACGTGTGCGCGTTGCCATCAGGCCGCCTCCTGGAAGCCCGGCAGGGCGCGGACGAGATCGCGGAAGGCCTGGCCGCGCACTTCAAAGCTGGGGAAGGCATCGAAACTCGTGCCCGCAGGCGAAAGCAGGACGACGTCGCCGGGACGGACGGCCGAACGGGCGGCCTCCACCGCATCTGCCAGGGTTGCCACCAGCCGCGTGGTGGCGACGAACGCCTTGACGGCGTCGTGGTAGAGCGGGCCGGCTTCGCCGAAGCAGATGACGGCACGGCAGCGTTCCCGGGCGAGCGCCTGGAGCCCATCCAGCGGGAGTTGCTTATCCCGGCCCCCGAGCAACAGGACGACCGGTTCGCTGAAGGCGCGGAGGCCGGCCATGGTGCGCTCAGGGGATGTCGCGATGCTGTCGTTGATCCACGTCGCCCCGAGCGCGACGCCCACGACTTCGAGGCGATGAGGCACACCCGGGAAGGCAGCGATGGCGGAAGCCATAGAAACGGTTGAGAAGCCCGCCGCGCCGGCGACCGCGCAGGCCATGACGACGTTGGCCAGGTTGTGTTCGCCGCGGAGGCGGATGGTGCTGCGCGCTGCAACGGTGCGGGCGCGGCCCGTGGTTCGGAGCCGGATGTCGCGGCCGTCGAACCACGCGCCGGCGCCTTTAACCTCACCCTTGATCGAGGCCGTCGCGAGCGAACCGCGGACCTCGGTCAGGAGCGGGCGGCTGGTCGGGTCGTCGGCGTTGAGGACCGCGATGTCGCCGGCCGACTGGTGCGCGATGATGTTGCGCTTGAGCCCGACGTAGGCGTCCCAGCTGAACTGGTCCAGGTGGTTCGGCGTCACGTTCGTGATCGCCGCGACGTGCGGCGACCGCGTGGTGTACTGAAGCTGGGTGTGGCTGATCTCGAGGATCAGCGTGCGGTCCGGGCCGATCTCGTCGAGTCGGCCAAGAAGCGCTTCGCCGATGTTGCCGCCGATGACCGGATTGCGACCGTCGTGTTCGGCGATGAGGCCGACGAGCGCCGTTGTCGTGGACTTGCCGCTGGACCCTGTGATCCCGAGGACGCTCGCGGGGCACAATTCGAGGAAGAGCTGCATTTGCGAAACGGTCGGGATGCCGAGTTCGCGCGCACGGGCCATCGCCGGGTCATGGCGCAGGACGGATTGGCCGGTCGCAACCAGGTCGAAGCCGGCGGCATCGAGGAACGGCTGGCCCGAGACGACGCGCTCCACGCCTTCAGGGGCTGCTGCCCCGGCGGCCGCGAGCTGTGCGGGCGTGCGCGTGTCGCTCACCGTCACGCTGGCGCCGCGCGCGACAAAGAAACGGGCGAGATCACGCCCTTCCATCCCCAGGGTGTAGACGAGGACACGCTTCCCGCGGAGGTCGGAGGGCATGGCGTGTTGCTGCATCAGGGCACCGCCAGCGCAAAGGCGACGCCGAGCATGGCGGCGACAATCGCAAGAAGCCAGGCCCGGGTGACGACCTGGGTTTCGGCCCACCCGCTGAGTTCGAGGTGCATGTGGAAAGGTGCTCGTTTGAAGATGCGCTTGCCGTGACTGAGCTTGAAATAGCCGATCTGGATGATGTTGCTGAGGGCTTCGATGACGAAGACGATGCCGATCAGCGGGAGCAACAGCCAGTGGCCCGTCATGAGGGACACGACCGCGAGGCTCGATCCGAGGGCGAGGGCGCCGGTGTCTCCCATGATGACGAGCGCCGGATGGGCGTTGTACCAGAGGAAGCCCAGGTTCGCCCCGGCGATAATGAAGGAGAAGGTCGCAACGTATTCCTGGCCCTGGATGAAGGCGATGATGCCGAAGGCGATGAACGCGATGAGGCTCGTGCCCCCGGCGAGGCCGTCGAGCCCGTCGGTGACCGCCACCGCGCTCGTCGTGGCGATAATGGTCACGACCGCGATGGGCAGGTAGAACAGCCCGAGCCTGTGGCTGCCTTCCCAGGGAATATTGATCGACTGGACCTCGATGTGGTCGTAGAGCACCCACGCGGCAAGACAGGCGAGAAGTGCGGTGAAGCCGATCTTGAACTTCCACGAAAGGCCGGCCTGGCGGCGATGTTGGAGGGTCCCCAGGTCGTCAACGAAGCCGGTGGCCCCGAGGATGCCGATCATCGCCATCGGCAGCAGGATGGACTGGTGTTTCCACCAGTCGACGGCCACGGCCGAAACGATGAACGTGGGCGCCCAGATCATCAGGCCTCCGAACGTGGGGACGCCGGCCTTCTTCTGGTGAGCTTCGGGCTGGTATTCGCTGATGCTCTTACCCATCTTCTGGGCGCGCAGATAGCGGAGGATGGGGTAGCCCAACAGGAGTGAGAGGCCGAAGGCAACGGAGCCGGAGATGAGCGCGTGGATCACGGCGCGGCCTCCAGCAGCGGAATCAGCGTCTCGAACGCCTGGCTTCTCGACGCTTTCAGGAGGACGACATCGTCTTTGCGCAGTTGCCCGGCCACGAACGCAGCGGCGGCATCTTTGTCTTCGAACCAGTGCGCGGCGGTGTGGCCCGCGGCTTTCGCCTCGTCGACGAGTGCGCGGCACGGTTCGCCCACCGCAGCCAGCACATCGCAATTCGTTGCTGCCAGGCGGCCGATGGCACGGTGCTCGGCTTCTTCGTGCTCTCCGAGTTCCGCCATGCGGCCGATGAGGGCGATGCGCCGCCCGTTCAGCCCGCCCAACAGTGTGAGCGCGCCGGCGAGAGATGCCGGGCTGGAGTTGTACCGGTCGTCGATGAGCGTGGAGCCGTTCTTGCCCGGCAGCTTGCGGGCGCGCCCGCCGATGCCGCTCGCCGCGACTGCCTTCGCCGCGCCGCGCAGCGTGAGCCCGCACGCGATCCCGGCGCCCATCGCCGCCACGACCGAGGCGATGGTGTGTTCGCCCGGAAGCGGCGATTCGACCTCGACCGGGTCAGTCGCGTGCGTGACGGTGAAGCACATGCCGTCCAGGCCGCGGCTGCGGACGTTGCTCACGCGCAACAGCGGCCTTGGCTCGGAGGCGTCGCTCCCGAAGGTGATGGTGGCGCAGCGCAGCTCCGGGACGACTGCGGCGATCCGGGGGTCATCCGTGTTGAGGACCGCCGTTCCCGTGGCCGGGAGATAGCGCGGAAGCGACAGCTTTTCGTTGGCGATGGCCTCGATGCTGCCGAGCTTTGAAACGTGGGTGAGTCCGATATTCAGAACGACCCCGACCGAAGGCTCGGCGATTGTGCAGAGTTCGAGGATCTCCCCCGGGCTGTCCATCGCGAGCTCCAGGACGGAGACTTCGTCATCCCGCGTGAGGCTCATGACGGCGAGCGGAAGGCCTTCGCGCGAATTGAAGTTCCCGGGGCTTTTGTGCACCCGGTACTTGCTGGCCAGGACGGCGGCGGCCATGTCTTTGGCGGTGGTCTTGCCGACCGTGCCCGTGATGGCGACGACGCGTGTGCCGCACTCCTTGAGCCAGGCGTTCGCGAGTTCGCCCATCGCGCGCGTGGTGTTGGGGGCAACGACCACGGTCTTCCCCGCGGGGACCTCCGCGGGCGGGCGCTCGCAGACGGCGGCGACGGCGCCGTTCTCGAGGGCCGCGGCGACGTAGGCGTTGCCATCGGCGTGTTCGCCGGGGAACGCCCCGAAGAGATCGCCCGGCTGAGTGGCGCGCGAATCGGCCGCGCCTCCCGTGATAGGCGTGTCCGGGCCTTCCACGACGGCGTAGCCCCGTTCGCGCATCACACGCGCCACAAATGCGGTGGTGATGTTCGTCGTCATGGCTTCAGCGGCCCCTTGTCGGGCGGCACGTTCATGTAGCGCAGGATGTCGTCGGTCAGGCGGGCGAAGATGGGCCCCCCCGCCACGGTGCCGGTCTTGCCGTCGGCGTTGTCGTCGATCTTCACGAGGATGAGGATCTTCGGCCTCTCGAGCGGGGCGAAGCCGACGAACGAGATGATCTGGCGGTCGTTGTAGCCGTTGATGACCGGGACGTTGGCGGTGCCCGACTTGCCGCCCGCGGTGTAGTTGCGCGGGTTGCGGCCGGTGCCGTCGGCGTCCATGCCCACGACGGCGCCGAGCATGGTGCGGATGGTCGCGCTGGTTTCAGCCGATATGGCGCGGCCTACGATCTGGGGCTTCATGTCGTGGCGCGCGCCTTCGGCGGTGATGCGCGCCTTGACGAAGTGCGGCGTGATGAGGTTGCCGCCGTTGATGGCCGCAGCGACGGCGGAGATCATCTGGATGGGCGTCACGCTGATCGACTGCCCGAAGGACTGGGTGGCGAGGTCGACCGGGGACCAGTCCGAATCGGTGGGCCGGCGGATGATGCCGTCGCTTTCTCCGCTGAAGTCGATGCCGGTGGTCTTCCCGAAGCCGAAGGCGTCGAGGTAACCCTGGAAAACTTCGGCGCCCAGCTTCTGGACCATGAACACGGCGCCGGTGTTGATGCTGTGTTGAAGGACGCCGGTCATCGTCTGCGTGCCCCAGGCTTCGTCCTGGAAGTTGCGCAGCGGGATGTCGTAGATGTATGTGATACCGGTGTCGACGTAGGTCGTGTCCGGCGAGACCACGCCCTTGTCTATCGCGGCCGCCGCGGTGATCACCTTCATCACGCTGCCTGGCTCGTACATATCGGTGACGGCAACGTTTTTCAGAAGCGAAAGCGTCGCAGGGTCGTTCAGGTCGAGGTTGCTGTATCGCAGCCCGGGGCGGCTGGCGAGCGCCAGGATTTCGCCGGTCGAAGGGTCCATGACGGTGATGGATCCGCCCGTGGCCCGGTGCTCTTTGATGGCCGCGTCAAGCCGCTCTTCGGCGAGCCGCTGAATGTACCCATCGATCGTGAGGACCAGGTCCTGGCCCTCTTCGGGGTCGTTCGCGATGTACTGGCCGAAGGGGATGGGCTCGCCCGTGGTGTCACGTTCGAAGATCGCCTGGCCGGGCTTGCCCATGAGCTCTTCGTTATAGAACGACTCGATCCCCGCGAGGCCGATGTTGTCCTGCCCGATGAAGCCGAGGACCGGCGCGCCGACATCGCCCTCCGGGTTCACGCGTGCGGAGTTGGGTAGCATCACGACGCCGGTGATGTTTTCCTTCACGATGGCGCGGCCGGTTTCGTAGTCGAGGTCGCGACGGATGAGGACATCGCCCGGGCCTTTTGAGACCGTTGCCAGGAGGTCGGCGGGGTTCAACTTGAGGTGGACCGCGAGAGACTGGGCGGCTTTGGGGCCTTTCACCTGGTCCTTCCAGGCCCGGCTGTTCACGTAGACATCCCACGTATCGACACTGACGGCGAGGACGTTGCCGTTGCGGTCGAGGATGGCGCCGCGGCGGGCATAGATGGTGGAGTAGCCAGTCTGTTCTGCCTGGGCCTGGAGTGCATAGGCTTCGTGATTGAGGACCTGGAGCTGAACGAGGCGTGCCAGGACGACGACGGCGAAGGTGCCGAAGAAGGCGGCGGGCACCCACGTCCGCCGAGAGCTATGGCCTCGTCGCATCGCCATGCCGAGCGCGCCTCCGGCCTGGCCTCCTCGCGAAGGCCGTGGCCCCGGATTCAGTCTGGCAGCGGCAACCATTCAGTGATTGACCGCCACCATGGGGTGGATCCCTGCGCACGGGGAGCCGGCGCGGGGAGGTATTCCGCGGGAATCTTGGCCGGCGCGGGGCCGGGCTCATCGACATTGACATAGACGGGGTCGGCGGCGGGGATGAGCCCGATCTGCGTTGCCCGGCGTTGAATACGAGTGAGCGACGTCAGCCGCGCGACATCTGATTCGAGCAGGCCGATATCGCCGCGAAGGCTCGCCTGTTCGGCCTGGAGCGATTGCACTTCAAACCCGCGGCTCGTGGTTTCGCTGTTCTGGATCACGGGCAGCGTGGCGCTGAAGACGGCGAGGATGATCGCGCCGGCAACCCACCAGTTGGGCTTGCCAAAGGAAGGCGCCGGGATCGCTCGCCGCCCGTGCCGCAGCGGATGGTTGATGGCGGCCACGGTCAGGAAACTCGCTTTGCTGCGCGAAGGACGGCGCTCCGGGCGCGTGGGTTGCGGTCGATCTCTGCCTGGGAGGGCATGACGGCCCGCCGGACCAACAACTGGAGCGTCGCTTTGTGATGACATACGCACGCCGGGAGTTCGGGCGGACAGAGACAGTCCGTCGATTCGCGGCGCAGGTAGGTCTTCACGATGCGGTCTTCCAGGGAGTGGAAACTAATGACGACGAGGTGACCCCCTTCGCCATCAGATCCAAAGCCGAGCAGGCTGTGGGCTTGCGGGAGGCCCGAATCAAGGCTGTCGAGTTCGCCATTGACTCGGATCCGGAGCGCAAGGAAGACCTTGGTGGCGGGGTGAATATGGGTTCGGCCCCTTGCACCCCCCACAGCCTGCTCGACGGCTCTGGCCAGATCCCACGTCGTGCGCAGGGGGCGCGCCCGCACGACGGCGGCGGCAATCCTGCGCGATTGGCGCTCTTCTCCATAGCGGTAGAAGAGGTTGGCCAACGACGTTTCATCGAGGTCGTTCACGAGGTCCGCGGCGGTCGGCCCACCAGACGATGCATCCATGCGCATGTCGAGCGGGCCTTCCTGGCCGAACATGAAGCCGCGGGCGGGATCCCCGAACTGGAGCGACGAGACGCCCAGGTCCATGAGGATGCCATCGGCGGCATCGAAGCCTTCGGACCTCGCGAGTTCCGCGAGATCGCGGAAGTTCCCGTGCGCAAAGCTGACCCGCCTCCCAAACGGAGCCAGCCTTGCGCGCGCGAACTCCAGCGCATCGCGGTCCTGGTCGATGCAGAGGAGGCGGCCGGCGGGGCCGATGGCCTCCGCGATCGCCTCGCTGTGGCCGCCGAGGCCCGTCGTCGCATCGATATAGACGCCACCTTCGCGCGGGGCGAGGTAGTGGAGCGACTCCTCCAGGAGCACAGGGGTGTGCGACGGCGTGATAGTCATAACGTTCACGTTACTCGCTTCCCTCCGCCGTTGCTTCTGGGTCGAACGCCTCGTGACGCGCGCGATCCCAGATTTCGAACCACTCGCCGACGCCAACCACGCGGACCTCACGGCTGCGGTCGAGACCGGCGTATTCGATGAGGGGCTTTTCGAGCACGAGGCGGCCCTGCGTGTCTTTGTTGACCTGGAAGACGTTGCCATAGAAGCGGCGGCGTTCGTGACGGCCCTGGGCGGAATCCGCCGGGATGGCTTCCACGCGAGCGGCCGCCGCATCGAAGCCGGACTGGTTGTAGACGGCGATGCAGGGGTCCTTGCTGAGCGTCATGAAGGCAGGGCCATCAAATTCGGCACGCCAACGCGGAGGCATGGGAACGCGGTTACGCTCGTCCATGCGGTACTCCGTGCTGCCTGTGAACTTGCCGGCGGCCACTGCAACTCCGTTCGCCACCCCGGATATCCCCCGGAGTGGCGCGAAAGATGGTCAGACATGGGAAGATTCCCCATAGTCACCCACTTTTCACCCATCGAAGGGTAGATTCAGCCGGGAGGGGTGTCAATAGGCACTTGCAGAACGTAAAGCGCGGGCTGGGCTACCATCGGAGGGATGGCACGCATCGCAGTTCTCACGGCTTCTGACAGCGCGGTCGCGGGACAGCGCGACGATCTGAGCGGCGACGCGATCGAGGCCTCCCTGCGGGCGGCGGGTCACGAAGTGGTCAACCGTTCGGTGAGCGCGGATGACCGTGGGTCGATCGCCGCGGCGTTGCGCGCGCTGTGCGATTCCGGCGAGGTCGAGATCGTGATCACGACCGGCGGAACGGGGCTGACGCCGCGCGATGTGACACCGGAGGCCACGCGTGACATCGCGGAACGTGACGTGCCGGGGATTCCGATTGCGTTGGCGATCGCAGGGTTGGAAAAGACGCCGTTCGCGGTGCTCTCACGCGGGATTGCGGTGACACGGGGGCGGACACTGGTCGTGAACCTGCCCGGCAACCCGAAGGCGGTGAGCGAAGGCATGGCCGTGCTGCTTCCGCTCCTGGATCACATCGCAGCGCTGCTCGGTGGGCCGTTCGAGCACCGGGGGGACGCGGACACCGGCCACGCCACCGGCGGCGACTGATGCGCGTCGACGTTCTCACGCTGTTCCCTGAGGCGTTTGTGGGGCCGCTGGACGTGTCGATCATTGGGCGCGCACGGCAGGCGGGGCTGCTCGACCTGCGTCTCCACAACCCGCGCGAGCACGCGACGGATCGCCACAAGAGCGTGGACGACTACCCGTTTGGTGGGGGCCAGGGCATGGTGCTGCGGGTCGACGTGTTGGACCGGGCGCTGGAAGCGGTGCAGGCCGAAGCGGCGCCGCCCGGCTACGTCATCTATCTTTCGCCGCAGGGCAGGCGCCTGGTCGACCCGCTCGTGCGCGAACTGGAGACGCACGAACGCCTTGTGATGGTCTGTGGGCGCTACGAAGGCGTGGAT